>JANOXL010000355.1:0-13333 GCA_031418395.1 Rhodoferax sp.
TGTTGTTGCCGCTTCTGGCGGCTGTGCTGCTGCATTGGGCCGGCCTCTACTGGCTGCTGGACAACCTGCCAAGTGCGCAGCGAATAGCCACCATGGCCGAGCCCTTGTTCACCCGGGTGCTTGAACCAGCCGAGCCGGCAAAAATCGAGCAAGCGGCCAAACCTGCGCCGCCGAAGAAAAAGAAAACCAGGGGGGGATTCGATTCCGATGTTGTTCCCCCGGCAATAGCCGTGTCGGACGACCCCACGCGCGACACCGCGCCTCAAGCTCCCGTTGCAGAATCGCCCTCGCCCGAGCCGGTTTCGGTTGCGCAACCGCAAGCCGCTCAGCCAGAACCTGTAGAGGAACCGGAAAACAAACCCGCTGCTCCCAAGGGCGACTCCTTGGATCAGTGGCCACTGGACACCCGCCTGAGTTACCGGCTGGGCGGCTTTTACCGGGGCGATCTGCACGGCAGCGCACGGGTGCAGTGGCAACGCGACAAAGGTAGTTACCAGGTGAAGTTGAGTGTGAGCGCCGCCGGTTTGACCTTGGCCACACTCACCAGCCAGGGCGAAGCCACACCGGCAGGACTGGTGCCTCGCGTGTACGAAGAGCAGTTGCCCGGTCGCGTGCGCCGCGCTGAATTCGGTGAAGGTCATGTGAGGTTTCAGGACGGCAGCCTCGCCATGTTGCCGACCGGTGCACAAGACACCGTGAGCCAGTTTGTCGACCTGGCGCACCGCTTCTCTACCGGTCGCGAAGCCTTGACGGCGGGCGCGCAAGTGCGCGTCTGGCTCGGCCGGCCTGGGGGCCTTGACGAATGGATCTACGACGTGGGTGACATCGAGACACTGCACACCCCGCAACTCGGACCCCTTGCGGCTTTCCACCTCACGCCCAGGCCCCTTGCCAACCCGCGCGGCGCCATCACGGCGGAGTTGTGGTTCGCGCCGAGCCTGCAGTACTTGCCGGTGCGGGTGCGCATCACGCTCGGTGGCGGCAACTTTGTGGACCTGATGATCGAACAGATTGAGCAAGCCGAAGGGGTTTCGAAGTAGATATTTTTTTGTATAATACATTGAATGTATTTTTATGGAATTAGGTCTCGTGCCTTCTACATTTATTGCTATACTTTGATATTGCAACATGACTGTTATTTATACATATTTTCAAGTACAATATAATTCCTTGTCCGACCCGTGGCGCTCTGCCCAAGCCGCAAGACCCGCCCTGAACGCTGGCCCCAAGGCGACATGGGCAGCCAGGGCGCTGTCGATACAATGATTTTCAAGTTGCCACATCGGTCAACTTGCACCCCCACAACGCTCAACAGGAGACCCGCCTCATGCCCCAGGTGACCTTTATCGAATTCAACGGCACGGCCCACACCGTGGCAGCTGAAAACGGCCTCTCCCTGATGCGGGCGGCAATCGACAACAACGTGCCCGGCATCGACGCCGACTGCGGCGGCAACTGTGCCTGCGCCACCTGCCACGTCTACGTCACCCCCGAGTGGCAGGCCAAAACAGGCACCCAGGCCGATATGGAAATCGCCATGCTGGACTTTGCGGCCGAGACTAAACCCAACTCACGCTTGGCCTGCCAAATCGAGATGACAGACGCACTCGATGGCCTGGTGGTGACCATGCCAGACGGCCAACATTAATGGGCAACACGGAAGGAGACACGATGACCGCCAATCTTGCCACCGAAAAGGCCGGTACTGCTGCCGCCAATACGATGATGGACTTCCCCTACGAACATCGCAACTATGGCCGCGCTGAGGCCATGTCCATGCCGATTGAAGACATCGACGTCAGTAACGCCTATTGGTTTCAGAGCGACCAAATTGGGCATTTTTTCGAACGACTGCGCCGCGATGACCCGGTTCACTTCCAGGAGAACCAGCGGTACGGCCGCTTCTGGTCGGTCACCAAATACAAAGACATCATGCACGTGGATACCAACCACGGCATCTATTCGAGCGATTTCACACAGGGCGGTATTGCGCTTTTTAACCCGCCGCCCGACCAGCGGTTGCAAATGTTCATCGCCATGGATCAGCCCAAGCACGATGTGCAACGCAAGGCGGTCAGCCCCATCGTCGCGCCCGGCAATTTGGCGACGATGGAAGCCACCATCCGCGAGCGCACCTGCCGCGTGCTGGACGGCCTGCCACGCAACGAGACCTTCAATTGGGTCGAACGAGTCTCCATTGAGCTGACCACCATGATGCTTGCCACTTTGTTTGACTTCCCCATGGAAGACCGCAAGTTGTTGACCTGGTGGTCGGACGTTGCCACTTCTGTTCCCGAGCTGGACAAACTCGTGGAGTCGCCAGAAGCCCGACTGGCCGAGCTGGGCAAAATGCTCGCCTACTTCACCAAGTTGTGGAACGAACGTGTCAACGCACCGCCTACCAACGACCTGATCTCGATGCTCGCCCACAACCCCGCTACCCGCAACATGGGGCCGATGGAATACATGGGCAACCTGGTGTTATTGATCGTCGGCGGCAACGACACCACGCGCAACTCCATGACAGGCGGAGTTCTGGCCATGAGCAAATTCCCCAGCGAATGGGACAAACTCAAGGCCAACCCGAAGTTGATTGACAGCATGGTGCCTGAAATCATCCGCTGGCAAACACCTTTGCCGATGATGCGCCGCACCGCGCTGAAAGACACCGAGCTGGGCGACAAACAGATAAAACAGGGCGACAAGGTCGTGATGTGGTATCTCTCCGGCAACCGCGACGAAGAAGTGATCCAGCGTCCCAACGATTTCATCATCGACCGTGCGCGCCCACGTGAACATTTGTCCTTCGGCTTCGGCATTCACCGCTGCGTCGGCAACCGATTGGCCGAGATGCAGCTCAAAATTTTGTGGGAAGAAATGCTCAAACGTTTCGACAAAATCGAAGTGATGGGTGAACCCAAACGCCTCCTGTCCAACTTCGTGCGCGGCATCACCCACCTGCCCGTGCGCCTGCCCACCTGAAGGTCAAAAGAATTGGGGTCAGATTCCAATTAAATAGGCAATCGGCGCCTACATAATTGGAATCTGACCCCAATTAAGTGTTGGATGACGCCGCTTAGAGAGGCAAGACGAGCCTCAAACCCAGGGTCCAGTTGCGGCCTGGGGCAGGTTCAAAAAACTGCCCACCAGCCTGGTTGACAATGACCGAGCCCACATATTTTTCGTCTGTCAGGTTGTCCACACGCGCATACACGGCCAGGCTCCCCTTGCCGACGGCAAAGCCGTGGCTCGCTTTGAGAGCCCAAGTTGAATACCCGTCTGCGACACCGGCAACCGTATTGGTATCGTTCGAAAAAAGCTTGCCTGATTGCAGGAATTCGAGGCCCGCTTGCGTGCCCGTTTGAGCGGCGCTGTTGCGCGCGGATGGCGTTTGATTGGCCCACAGGATTTCAGCAAACAGCGAGCTTTGGGGAATGCCCGGAATTTTGTTGCCCGAAGCGACAACAACCGGCGCGCCCGCCACGGTAGATGTAAAACTGCGGGAAAACTTGGCATCAATCTGCGAGGCCGACAAGCTTGCTTGCCAATTCGGAGCAATCAAGGCGCGCCCTGACAACTCCCAGCCAGAGCGTGTTGTGCCAGGTGCATTTTGAAATGAGGAGTTGCCAAACGAGTTGACCCGAGTCACTATTTCATCGGTTGTGTCGATTTGGTATACCGTGAAATCAAGTCGTGAGCCGCTGGTGGGCGTCCATTTGGCGCCTAGCTCGTAATGCTGGCTGGACGAAGCCCCCAACGCTGTGTTGAAGGCATTCGCCAAGGGAGGCGTTGCACCCGTATAAGCCACCTCGGCCAATGTCGGGCTTTCAAAACCCTTGCCGTAATTGGCGTAGACATTCAAGGTGTCCAAAACATGCCATGTGACACCCAGCACGGGCGACGTCGCCTGGTAACTGGTGGAGCCGGAGCCATTGCCGTCAGCCAGGAAGTTGTCTTCGCTGGCAAAGCGCACGCTGCTGGCCCGCAAACCAGCCACCAGTGACACTTTTTCAGAAACCAAGGCCGTCACCTGGCCAAAGAAGTCGCTGTTCTCCGCCTGGTTGACCTCGTTACGCGTCAGAGGACCCGTTTTTTGGCCAAGCACCGCCGCTCCCGCCTGCCGCGTCTCGCGCGAACGGTCGAACTCGTAGCCAGCGACCCAATTCAGGGGTGTGCCTGCCAATTTGGATGTGGCGTTGTATTGCACCCCCAGCCCGTAGTAGTCGCGGTTCAAGCCGACCCAACCGCCATTGGCAGTGGGGGACACGAATCCAGGGGCACTGGGTACACCCACCTGATATTGCAAATTGTCCCGGTTGCCGTAATACAGGCGCGCGGTGACGGAACTGTCGTTGTCAAGCTTGTGGTCGAGCGTTGTGCCCAGCTGGTTTTGCGACACGATTTTGCGCACGTTACGGGCAATGGAATTGGTGCCGGCCTGCTCTCGGTTGGCTGCCAGTTGCGCTGCGGTGAGTCCCAAGGGATCTTGCGCCAGGGGCATGTTGAAGTGATTGAACACCAGGTTGACGCGCGTCTTTTCGCTCGGGCCAAAACTCAGCTTGCTGTTGAACTGCGTGCGCTCGGTCGCGCTGTTGGCACGAAAGCCACCAATGTCAAATGTGCTGAAATCTGCAAGCAGGCCGACGCCGCCTTTGCCGTCCGCTGCCGCGCCGAGTTTGCCCGCGTATTGCCAGTCGGATCGGTGCATGCCAAATGAGCCAACGTAATATTGCGCGCCAAACTCAGCCACGTCGGGCGCGTCACGCGTGAAGGCCTGTATCACGCCGCCTGAAGAGTTGCCATAAAGCTGCGCCAGAGGGCCCCGCAGCACCTCCATGCGGTCAGTCGAAGTCAAACTGACGGAGGAACTTTGGCCTTGGCCGTCAGGCGTAGTTGCCGGAATACCGTCAATCAACAAGCGGATTCCGCGCACGCCAAAAGCCGAGCGTGCGCCAAATCCGCGAATCGACAATTGCAAATCTTGAGCATAGTTTTGGCGGTTCAAGATGGTCAGGCCCGGCACGCGGTTCAGCGACTCCGAGAGGTTGACCTGCGGCCCGGCACCACGAATCGTGTCGCTGTCAATGGCCTGCACGGCGGCGGGTACGTCAAAACTACGCTGCTCGGCCCGTGAAGGGGACACCACCACGTCTTTGAGCGTTTGCGCCTGGCTCGGCAGGCACAGCATCGACAAGATGGCGATCGCAACCGCTGACGGTGCGGGCAAGGCCGTGCGGGACCTGGGCCAATGGGTCAAGGGGCTTCTGGGCATGTTGGTCTCCGTCAAATGAGTTTGGTTTTGTGCGAAAAAATAGGCAGACACCTGCCATCAATGGAAGATTCAACCACAGCGCGGAGCGATGCCGAACCCAAAGCACGCTTGTTTAGGGTTTCTCAGTGTTTCGATTTGAGAAATGTTGGGTGGATGACGCTTCAAAAGGTATGATTTGGCGGGAAAACCACAAGGTAACAACATGATCGTTGAACGTATCTGGACCGGCAATTCATTCCGCAATTACAACTATCTCGTCGCTTGCCCAGAGACCGGTGAGGCGCTGGCCATCGACCCGCTGGATGCCGGGAAAACCTTGAACACCGCCAAAATCAAGGGCTGGCAGATCACACAAATCCTCAATACCCACGAGCACCACGACCACACCGGCGGCAACGCAGCAGTGGTGGCCGCGACAGGCGCCAAAGTCATTGCGCACCACAAAGCCGCCGGCAAAATTGCGGGTATGGACCGTGGCGTCAAAGCGGGCGACCTGATCAAAGTCGGCAATACCGTTGAGCTGGAGTGCCTGGACACGCCCGGCCACACGATGTGCCACATCTGCCTGTTGGCGCACACCGAGCAGCCGGCGCTGTTCTCGGGCGACACACTGTTTAACGCGGGCGCGGGCAACGTGCACAACGGCGGCAATGTGAATGACATGTTCAACACCTTTGCCGATCAACTCGCCAAACTGCCGGGCAACACCCGTGTTTTCCCAGGCCATGATTACATCGAAAACAACCTGAAGTTCACACTCGCGCGCGAACCCGGCAATGCTGCCGCACAGGCGCTCTTGCCCTCGGTGACGGGGCATGACCCGGCGACATCCGTCGTCACCACGCTGGCGCAGGAGCAGACGATCAACACCTTCATGCGTTTGGGTCAACAGGAGATCATCGACAAACTGCGCGAAAAGTTTCCCGACCTGGCGGCGAACCCCGACGCCAAAACCGTGTTCACCAAATTGCGCGAGTTGCGCAACACCTGGTGAGGGCTGCCTGACAGGCTATTTAATACGCGACTGCTGAAATCGTACCTATTTTGGGTATGATGGGAGCTCTCAGCATGCTATTGGTGGTATTTTTGACCTATAGGTCTCGTATTTGTTGAATGTATTGCTATATAATACATAGCATACCAAATTTTTCCCCGAGCGAGCTTGTGCCATTTTTACCGGCTCTTATTCCACCGGCTCCTATTCCATCTCCAAATCATTCGTGAACCAGGCGTACCGACGAAGACAGTGCACTAGCACGGCCAGGAGGTACAACAACGTTCGCGGATGATTTGGAAATGGAATTAGCTTTCCGCCAGGAAATGCTGCATCAACACCGGCACACCTTCCAGCTGGAAAGCCCGCACCTGAGCTTCCAATTTCTGATCGGCCAAAGTCAGGCGCGCGCGCTGGTGCAAGTAGTCGGGCCAGGAGGTAACGATGAAACGCTCGATAAACCGTGCCGGGTCCGCCATGTCGCTGTACACGCGCCACAGGGTTGCACCGTCACGCCGGCGCGTGGCGCGCAGCTGGGTAATGGTTTCGAGAAAAGCCTTGGCGTCGTCCGGGTTGATGCGGTAGACAGACTCGACGGCGATCGGGCCTTTTTCTGGTGGCGGCTCGTGGGTGATGAAGAGGTCTTCCCAGTTGTTGACTTGGGTCACTTCACCGGCCTCCCCCATACGCAGCGGGAACGGTTTGGCCAGCAGCAAGCCTGCCAGCATACAAATGGCGGCGGCACACAGGGCATAAGACAAGCCCAACAAATCTGCCAGCGCCCCCCAAAACGCCGAGCCGATGGCGAACGAACCCAGCGCTGTGAGGGTGTGCATCGCCACCGCGCGGGCACGCACCCAGGGCGGCACGCTGGTTTGTGTCGCCGTGTTGTAGGTGGACATTGCCGACATCCAGGCGGCACCAGCGACAGCCAAGGCCGGGTACACCGGCCAGTCCCAGCGTGAAAAAGCGGCTACCAGCATCATCAAGGCGTAGGCCACACAAGCCGTGCGTACGACCGCTTCCAGACCGTACGATGCCCGCAAACGCCCAATGAAAAAGCCGATTAGCACCGCGCCGCCGCCCAGGCAACCCATCAACAGGCCAAAGCCGCTGGCCTCCAGCTCCAACTGCTGTTTGCCAATGGCGGGCAAAAGCGCCCACAGGGCACACCCTGCCGCACTGAAGGCTACAGTGCGCACCAATTGCGCCAACACAGGTTGCGAATGCCGCGCAAACCGCACCGCGCTGACCATGCCGCCCCACAGGCGCTCGGGCGGCAATCGCGATGGCGGATGCGCCTTTGGCGGGAAGCGGCGGATCGCCACAATCATCACCAAGGTGCTCAGCACGGCCAGGGCAAAATTCCACGCACCACCCAATAGCGCGAAGATCAGGCCCGCCAAGGCGGGACCCAGGGCGCGCGCCGCGTTGTAAACGATGGAGATCACGGTGATCGCCTGCGGCAGCTCAGCGCGCGGAACCGAATCGCCAATCGTGGAGTTCCAGGCCGGTGACAACAAGGCCGTGCAACTGCCGCAAATAAAAATCATGAAGAGCAAGGTACCGGGCCCGCCGACCTTGAGCAGCATCAACACAGTCAGCAGGGTGCCAAACACGGCCTGCACTGCCAGCGCCACGAGGATCAGCCTGCGCCGGTCGGTGATGTCGGCCCACACGCCGGCGGGCAGCGAGAGCAAAAACATGGGCAAAAACACGGCCGTTTGCACCAGCGCGGCCAGAAACGAGGAGCCGGAGATTTGCACCATCATCCAGCTGGCCGCCATGGTCTGCATGGCGTTGCCGATGAAATAGATGCCGCCGCTGACCCACATCGACTTGAACTGCCGATGCCGCAGCGTCGTCCAGGTGGAGACGCGCTCTGGGGCCTGCAAAGGCTCATCCGGCACGGCCGTTTGTACAGGCCCATGTACAGGTGCTGGTGCAGGCGACATGGGTGACTCGAGCGCTGGCGTGGGCGCCGTTTCAGAAAGTTTGGGGCTCGATACCGATTCGGTCATGTGAAGGCCATTTTGAGGCCAAGACCGTGCGGGAAAACACAGCCAACTGATTTAGGTCAACAATTTTTGCAGAAACATCGCCTGCCCCATGCTGGACACCAGTTGATATCCCACAAAACCGATACGACCGTAGAGGCCCAGGGCTGGCGCGTTGCCTTGCAACACTTCGAGCGTCAGTTTGCAGGCTCCGCGCTCGCTGGCGATGGTCTCGACCAGGTCCAACATCTTCTGCGCCACCCCAAGCTGGCGAAAGTCGGGATGTACGGCGACGTCATGGACATTCACCAGCGGCTTGCAGGCGAAGGTCGAAAAACCTTCGATGCAGTTGACCAGGCCCGCGGGCTGATCCCCCACAAAGGCCAGTACGCTAAAAGCTTGCGGACGTTTGCCCAGTTCGGCGGCAACATTCTCAATCGCAAACTGGCTCAAGGCTTGGCCACCGCCCATGGGGTCACGGGCGTACATGTCGAGCATGCTGGTCAGCGCCTTGGCGTGGGCCTTGTCGGCGTAGTTGACGCGGCACACCCGCACAATCAGTGGAGTGGCGGCTGAGCCCGCAGGCGAAAGCGTGTTCATTGGCCCAGGCAATCGGCAATACGCTGCGCGTAACTCTGCGCCTGCGCTGCGTCACGCGCTTCCACCATCACACGAACCAACGGCTCGGTGCCACTGGCGCGAATCAGCACCCGCCCGCTTTGGGCCAGCTCGGCCTCAACCTTTTTTGTCTCTGCCGCCATCGCGGCGTTTGATTTCCAGTCCTGCCCCGGCTTGAGCCGCACATTGATCAGCACTTGCGGGAACAATGTCACATCGGCCAGCAGCTGCGCCAGGGTCTGCTGGCCCCGAATACACGCCTGCAAGACCTGCAATGCCGAGACGAGGCCGTCTCCCGTGGTGTGTTTGTCCAGTGCCAGCAAGTGGCCCGAGCCTTCGCCGCCCAAGAGCCAGCCGCGCGTTTCGAGTTCTTCGAGCACGTAACGGTCGCCCACTTTGGCGCGCACCAATTCGACACCTTTCGCCTGGAGCGCGAGTTCCACCGCCATGTTGGTCATCAGTGTGCCGACGACCCCCGGCACGGCATCACTGGCGCGTTTGCTGCCGCTTTTACCACCGCGGGAGAGTCGCTCCTTGACCATCAGGTACAAAATTTCATCGCCGTTGAACAAACGCCCGTCAGCATCGACCACTTGCAGGCGATCCGCATCACCGTCGAGCGCAATGCCGTAGTGCGCCTTGTGGGCTTTCACTGCAGCCACCAGCGCCTCGGGGTGGGTCGCGCCGACATCCAGATTGATGTTCAAACCATCTGGCGCGCAGCCGATGGCCACCACCTCGGCACCCAACTCGTGAAACACCTTGGGCGCCACTTGGTAGGCCGCACCGTGGGCGCCGTCCACCACGAGCTTCAAACCCTTTAAGGTCAAGTCGTTCGGGAAAGTACTTTTGCAGAACTCGATGTAACGCCCGGCAGCGTCCTCCAGGCGGCGTGTGCGCCCCAAGCCGGCCGAGTCAGCCCACACGGCGGGTTCGTCCAGCGCAGCTTCCACATCCAGCTCCCAGGCGTCGGGCAGCTTGGTGCCCTGCGCGCTGAAAAACTTGATGCCGTTGTCTTCAAATGGGTTGTGGCTGGCGCTGATGACCACGCCCAAGTCTGCCCGCTGCGCCCGTGTGAGGTAAGCCACCGCCGGCGTGGGAATCGGCCCAAGCAGCACCACATCCACACCTGCAGAGTTGAATCCGCTCTCCAGGGCGCTTTCCAGCATGTAGCCCGAAATACGCGTGTCCTTGCCGATCAGCACCGTTGGGCGTGATTCACGGCGCTTAAGCACGCGGCCCACCGCATGTGCCAGGCGCAGCACGAAATCCGGCGTGATCGGCGTCTTGCCCACCGTGCCACGGATGCCGTCGGTGCCAAAATATTTTCTTGTCATTCTGCTGTGTTCCCCAGGTCGATCAATTTGTAGCCAGTAAGCTGCAGGAGCGCCCTGCGTTCACTGTATTGCGAAATTCAGCCGTTCCAGCTAGCTATTTTATAGCATTCAACACCTTGAGTGCCTGCACCGTTTCGCGCACATCGTGGACACGCACGATGGAAGCGCCGCGCTCCACCCCGAGCAAAGCCGCCGCCACACTGGGCACCATGCGATCCCGCACCTCCATCGACGCGACCGTGGCCAGCGAGGTGCTGACCGCCGCCGCCAAAGAGGACTTGCGTGACCAGCCGATCAACAGCGGTAAACCTGCCTCGAGCAGTTCGCCCTGGCGCGCCAAGAGCGCAAAATTTTGCTTCACGGTTTTTCCGAATCCAATGCCGGGGTCCACCACGATTCTGGAGGAATCGACGCCCAGGTCACGCAAGGACTTCACAGCCGACTGCCAAAAGGAGAGCACCTGCGGGATCACGTCGCCCTGCATCGGCAGCACCTGCATGGTCTGCGGGTCGCGGTGCATGTGCATCAGGCAGATGCCGCAATTCGGGTGACGGGCGACGAGTTGCAGGGCGAGTGGGGGTTGACTTTTACTTTCCAGGCCAGGGGCTTTCGAATCGCCAATCAAGCCCACATTTGCAGAAGATTCAACGCCACGTTGACGATCAGGACCAATGCCCGCATCAGCGTCGCCATCCCCCCGCCATTGCAACGCGCGGATGTCGTTGATGATGTCTGCACCCAAATCCAGCACGGCCTGCATCACCTCAGGTTTGTAGGTGTCCACAGAAATCGGGACGTTCAGCTTCACCGCCTCCTGCACCACCGGAATCACCCGCGCCAGCTCGTCCTCAAGCGACAGCGGCAACGCGCCTGGCCGCGACGACTCACCGCCGATGTCCAGAATGTCCGCCCCTTCACGCAACAGGCGCTCGCAGTGCCGCAATGCCGCCGCCGCGTTGGCATGTTGCCCGCCGTCAGAAAACGAATCCGGCGTGACATTGACAATGCCCATCACCTTCGAACGCGTCAAGTCAATTTGAAAGCGGGAGGTTTGCCAAATCATGGTTTCTGATGATGAATTCGTTTGCCATTGAGAATTGTCCTTCCGGAGGGCAGCGATTGAGCCTGGTGTCAAAAAAAATACGCTTGATTCGCCAACTTTGCCCGGCTCACGGCTCCGGCGAGTCTGTGTCCTTGCCACCCAGCAACATGGCGCGGCGGGCAGAGCGGGCCAACGCCAGATACTTGAGCTTGAAAGCATCCAGATTTTCCTGCTCCAGCTCTTCAAGATCCAGCAAGGCGTTGTGGGCGCCCGCTGTGGCCCGGATGAGTTCATCCAGCTTGACCTGGATCGCTTCGGTGTCGCGGTTCTGTGTGTTCTGGATCAGGAACACCATCAGAAAGGTGATGATCGTCGTGCCGGTGTTGATCACCAGTTGCCAGGTGTCGCTGAAACGAAACAGCGGCCCGGTAAGGATCCACACCGCGATGACCGCCACCGCCAGGGTGAACACCCTGGGACGACCGCAAAAATGGGCGGCAGCTTTGGCGAAGCGGGAATACCAGGCGGCGTTGCGCATAAGAATCTCCTAAATCTTGGGGGATTAGACCCCGGATTGGGTTTGGGCCTGGCTTGCCAAATGCGATAGGCTAACCGGTGGAGCGCTTGGATGAGGGTGAAAGGTTTACTTCGCAGGGCGCGCCCAGATCGCACCGAATTTGCTGTTCAGCGGTCAACGTATTTCAGATATACAGCAACCAGCAGGGCCACCAGAAAAAGTGCGGCACCAACTGCCAAAAGCCATGGCGCATAGTGCACAAATGCCCCACTTGCCGCCAATGCAAGGTAAGTAGATGACCAAGTATCGGGATTTGTGACCGTATTGCTTATTGACATGAGCGCCAGCGCCAAAAAGCAAATGCCCAAGCCGAGGCACCAATCTCGAACGGTGTGTAGGAATTCGATCCGGGGAGTGTTTTGCCTTTTCGCCATAGGGTGCCAATTGTGCAGCGCTTAAAAACAATTGCAATGGTGGGCAAGCCAAACCAGATTCCTTTCCTCCCAATGCAAATGCCCCGCCGACCCGACGATTTGTGGCGCCAGTGGAGCGAAAGCGGAACGCCTGCGACTTATGAGGAGCGGCGGCGGGGCGTTTGCGTTGGGTGACGGCAGCTCGGCTCACGGGGCAAGAATTGGCCAGTGAATTGGCGGCTTCGGCGGCAAAAGGGGCTTGAAAGGCAACGGCATAAACGCGCTCTGAAAACCGGCCAAATTGGGGTCAGAGCCCAAATTTTCTCGGGCTTTGCCCGACCCTGCGGGTGCTGCGCTTTGCTTCGCAGAAAAATTGCGATCCGACCCCAATTTAGCCTACCTGCCCGCTCACTTGAATGACCGACAAATGCAAAAAGGGGCCGAAGCCCCGTATGAAAGGTCAGCCCAAACTCACGCCGTCGTCGGCGCAGGCTCCGGGCTTACTGCTGCGGGTGTGCCGCCGGTGGGACCGCTACCGGGGGCGGGTGGCACGCGGGGCGTCCAGTCTTTGGGAGGGCGTGGCTCTTTGCCGGCCATGATGTCGTCGATCTGCTCCATGTCGATGGTTTCCCATTCGAGCAAGGCTTTGGCCATGGCGTGCATTTTGTCGGTGTTGTCTTCGATCAACTTGCGCGCTACGGCGTATTGCTGGTCGATGATGCGGCGCACTTCGGAGTCGACCTTTTGCATGGTCTGCTCGCTCATGTTCGTCGTTTTGGTGACGCTGCGGCCCAAGAACACTTCGCCCTCGTTTTCGGCGTAAACCATGGGGCCCAACGCGTCGGTCATGCCGTAACGGGTGACCATGTCACGGGCGATGGCGGTAGCGCGCTCGAAGTCGTTGCTGGCGCCAGTGGTCATCTGCTTCATGAAGACTTCTTCGGCGATGCGGCCACCGAAGAGCATGCTGATCTGGCTCAACATGTATTCGCTGTCGTAGCTGTAGCGGTCTTGCGCGGGCAGGCTCATGGTGACGCCCAGCGCGCGGCCACGCGGGATGACGGTGACTTTGTGCACCAGGTCGCACTTGGGCAGCAATTTGCCGATCAAGGCGTGGCCTGACTCGTGGTAGGCCGTGTTGCG
>JANOXL010000356.1:0-6545 GCA_031418395.1 Rhodoferax sp.
CAATACACCTATATAAAGCGAGACCTAGGGCGGAATTATTCTTGAAAATCCTAAAATTATGGCTCTGTAGGCTGAATAATTAACATGGGTGTTAACAACTCATTCGGACCGACTCGAAGTCCCGGCGTTAACGCTGAGGTGGACGTCGAGCACCTTCACACTCAAAACAGCCGTTGCTGGCTCTTTTTCTGTATGAAACGCGCAGCCTTGACGACGTTCAGGATGGCTTTGACCACGGCGTCGGGTCGATCCTTGTGGACGTTGTGACCGCTGTCGTCGCACACTTCCAGACGACCCAGCTTGGACATGCGTGTCATGTTGCGCTGACTGGCCGCCCACATCCGGCCTATCCCCTTGGGCCAGCGGGTCATTGCGTCGGTTTGAGTCAGCACCACCAGTGGCACGGGCGGAAACGGCCCCACCTTGCGAGCCTGCAGAGCGCTGAAAGCGGACGATTTGAGCTCGCCGCGCATGGCCGCGCGCGCCAAAAGGAAGAGCGCAGCGGGCGGCTCATACAGGATGCGCGGCACGCCGATCTGTTTGCAGCGCCGCGCGAAATCGGTATGACGGGCGTCGACCAGCACCACACCGGCAACTTCATTCGGGAACGCCCGTGCGTAGAGTTTGACGATCATGCCGCCCAGCGAATGGCCGACCAGCACATACGGCGGCGCAAGACCTTCTTCGTGGAGCATGGCGCGTAATTCACGCACGATCTGCAGTGGGTCGCGCAGGGCTGACGCGCGCTCGCTGGCACCATAACCAGCACGGTCATAGGCGACGGCGCGGGTGACGGCAGCGACGTCATTGAACACAGACTTCCACACCTCTTTGCCGTTGCCCAGACCCGCCTCGAAGACGACCGTGGGCGTGCCTTCGCCGGCAATCACCAGTGAGCGTTTGCCGTGCCGGGTGTGGCTGGTGTGGCCCTTGGGCATGGAGGGCTTAGGTGCCGGCGCGGGCTCGTGCAAATGGGGAACGTCTGCACTATGCGAGTTGAGCATGCGCATGATCAAGTTATCACCGCGCAAACCGTTTGAACGGCGCAGCGAACGCCGGTCGGTCAACTCGTTTGACTGCGGATTTGAACGTCGGTCTGACTTTTCTGGCTCAATCAATCTGTTTTCCAACTTACTTTTTATCTGCGGTGATATTTTGGTCAAGTCGCCGATCAGTTCACTGGTCAGCTCGCTGATCCGTCAGAGGCAGGTACCTTACACCTTGTTTTTGAACGCCCCAAAACCTGACAACAAGCACGAAAAATTCTGCGGCCAGTGAACCTGGATTCAGCCCGAATATAGCGAAATCCAAAGCTGGGGCGTAAGGGGGAGTTTACATATTGCGGCTTTTCGTCGATTTGTTACGGTTTGTAAGGCAATTTGCATGGTGTTAACCCTTAACTGTCGCCCGGCTCAATCGTTGCCCCCTAGCGAATGGCGGTCAACACCACCTGGCGCACGACTTCAAGCGCTTTTTTTTGCGTCGCTGTGGCGGGGCGACGTGAGGACCAAGCCAGCTCCAGGCGGCTCAAAATGCGCGGGCTGTGGATGGCGCGCACCGCAAAGGGCCGCACATTATCGAAATTGCTCAAGGTGTAACGTGGCAACACGGCGTGGCCCATACCTTCTTTGACCAGGCTCAGGATAGCGTTAAGGCCGTCCACCTCCATGTCAATCCGGGGTCGCTGGCCCAAAGAGGCCATTTCTTTGTCGATGAGAAGGCGAAATGCGTTGGGTCGGCTGGGCAATATAAGCGGCAACGCGGCCACCTCTGCCAGGCTTATCAGATGCGCGCTCGCTCTCAATGGTTGGGCAGTCAAGGCGCTCTTGGGCGAAATCAGCACCAGCTCTTCTTCGTGCAACATCACCATGTCCAAATCGGGCGTGGCATCGGGGTTGTACAACACGGCCATGTCCAGGTTGCCCACGCGCAGGCCCTCGTACATCAGCATCGAAAAACCCTCCGTCAGCGTCAGCCGGGCTTGCGGCAAGGCGCTGCGCATCGCCCGCGTCAGTGGCACGGTGATCAGTTTCGAGAGGCTCGGCGGCAGGCCAATCGACACCCGCCCGGCCAAAGAGCTGCGGGTTGCGCCGAGTTCTTCGCGGGCCAGCGCGACCTGGTTCAAGATGCCGCGGCCATGCTCCAACAGCAGCAGACCGGCCTCCGTGGGCACGGCCCCCCGACCATTGCGTGCCAGCAGGTTTTGCCGCAGTTCCACTTCAAGCAGGCGAATCTGGCGCGACAAGGCGGGTTGCGCCAGGTTCAACGCCAGTGCGGCGCGGGTAAAACTGCCCAGTTCGGCGACCCGTATGAAGTATTCCAGCTGTTTGATATCCACGCCTGCAATTGTGGCATAGCAATGGCAGTGATATTCAATATGGTTATATCTGCTAGGCTCGGCTGTCACTAGCCTGTTACCGGGCACGGGCGCACAATCACCGGCTCCACCGGATCACAGCGAACCGGTCTTTCCTGCGCAAAGCACCTTCATTTTCCGCAACACGCGGAACCTGAAAAGACCTGAAGAGACCCTAAAAGACACCAAAAGACAATGAGCCAACAAAACCCCCTGATCATCGACTGCCACGGCCACTACACCACCGCGCCTCTGGCCATGGAAACCTGGCGCAACGCGCAAATCGCCGCCATCAAAGATCCCGGCAAGAGCCCGAAGGCGTCTGACTTGAAAATCAGCGACGACGAGTTGCGGGAATCGATCGAGCTCAACCAGTTGAAGCTCATGAAACAACGCGGCAGCGACATCACGCTGTTCAGCCCGCGCGCGAGTTTCATGGCGCATCATATTGGCGACTTTCAGGTCTCAGCCGCTTGGGCGGCGATCTGCAATGAGTTGTGTTACCGCGTCGCGCAACTGTTCCCCAACAACTTTGTGCCTGTGGCGATGCTGCCGCAAAGCACGGGCGTTGACCCGGCCACGTGTATCCCCGAGATCGTCAAATGTGTGGAGCAATACGGCAACGTCGGCATCAATCTGAACCCGGATCCGAGTGGCGGTCACTGGAAGTCCCCCCCGCTGACTGACAAGCACTGGTACCCGATCTACGAGAAGATGGTCGAATACGACATTCCCGCCATGGTGCACGTGAGCACCAGCTGCAACGCGTGTTTTCACACCACCGGCGCACATTACATCAATGCCGATACCACGGCCTTCATGCAATTGCTCGAAGGCAACTTGTTCAAGGACTTTCCGACCCTGCGCCTCCTGGTGCCGCACGGTGGCGGCGCGGCACCTTACCACTGGGGCCGCTACCGCGGCCTGGCCGACATGCTCAAGAAGCCTATTCTCGAAGAGCACTTGCTGAACAACGTTTATTTCGACACCTGCGTCTACCATCAGCCCGGTATTGATTTGCTCAACACAGTGATTCCCGTCAAAAACGTGCTCTTTGGCTCGGAGATGATCGGTGCCGTGCGCGGCATCGACCCGCGCACCGGCTTCAATTTTGACGATACCAAGCGTTACATCCAGGCGAGCAAAATATTGAGCGAGGCAGATCGTTATCAAATCTACGAAGGCAACGCGCGGCGTGTGTTCCCGCGCCTGGATGCGACGCTGAAATCGCAGGGCCGCTGAAAATCAGCTGGGTTGTTTTCAATTGCTGAGTCTTCAAGTTTCAATTTCCCCAGTTTCCCCAATTTCCCAAATGTTCACCTGTCAGGAACCGATATGTACGAATTAGGCGTCGTCAAACGCAATATCACCCGCGCTGACGCGGCCGCTGTCGAAAAAATGGGCCGTTTTGGCTCGGCCACGGTACATGAATCGCAAGGTCGCGTCGGCCTGATGAACACTTACATGCGCCCGATCTACGCGGGCGCGTCAGTCAGCGGAACGGCAGTCACCGTGCTCTTGCACCCTGGCGACAACTACATGCTGCACGTGGCGGCCGAGCAGATCCAGCCCGGCGACATCGTTGTGGCGGCGATGACTTCGCCCAATACCGATGGCTTCTTCGGCGACTTGCTGGCCACATCCTTCAAAGCGCGTGGCGCGCGCGCGTTGGTGATTGACGGCGGCGTGCGTGACGTGAAGGAACTCACGTCAATGGGCTTCCCGGTGTGGAGCAAAGCCATCAGTTCCAAAGGCACGGTGAAATCAACCCTTGGCTCGGTGAACATTCCCGTGGTCTGCGCCGATGCGTTGGTGAATCCCGGCGACGCCATCGTGGCCGATGACGACGGCGTCGTCGTGGTACCCGCCGCCTGGGCGCAACGTGTGGCTGATGCGGCTGCAGCGCGCGAAGCCAATGAAGGGGAAAAACGCGCCAAACTCGCGCAAGGCATTTTGGGGCTGGATATGTACAACATGCGCGAACCGCTGGCCAAGCTGGGTTTGAAGTACATCGATTGACGAGCTTGCGCTAAGCACCCCCATGAGCAAACCTACTTCCGGTGATTTCACCAAAACCGCAGGCTGGCTCGACTGGTACAACGGCCCGGCCCAACCCAGATTCAAGTTGCCCGCTGGTGCTGTCGATGCACATTGCCATGTTTTTGGGCCAGGTAGCGAGTTCCCCTACGCGCCCGAGCGCAAATACACCCCGTGTGACGCGAGCAAAGCGCAGCTGTACGCCTTGCGCGACCACTTGGGATTCGACAAGAACGTCGTGGTGCAGGCCACCTGCCATGGCGCCGACAACCGGGCCATGGTGGATGCGTTGGTCAATGCAAAAGGGAAAGCGCGCGGCGTCGCCACCGTGAAACGCGCTGTGACTGACGCGGAAATTCAGGCCATGCACGACGCGGGTGTGCGCGGCGTGCGTTTCAACTTCGTCAAACGCCTGGTCGATTTCACCCCCAAAGACGAGTTGATGGAAATCGCCACTCGCATCAAAAAATGGAACTGGCACGTGGTCATTTATTTCGAAGCGGTTGATTTGCCTGAGTTGTGGGATTTCTTTACAGCCTTGCCAACGACCATTGTGGTCGACCACATGGGCCGCCCGGATGTGAGCAAATCGGTGGATGGCCCGGAGTTCGCGCTCTTCGTCAAATTCATGCAGCAGCACCCCAACGTGTGGAGCAAGGTGAGTTGCCCGGAGCGCCTCTCTGTCACCGGCCCTAAAGCGCTGAACGGTGAACAAAACGCCTACCAGGACGTGATCCCCTTCGCCCGCAAGATCGTCGAGACCTTCCCCGATCGGGTGTTGTGGGGCACTGACTGGCCGCATCCCAACTTGAAAGACCACATGCCGGATGACGGCCTGCTGGTTGATTTCATTCCGCACATCGCAGTGACGAAAGAACTTCAGCAAAAACTGCTGGTCGACAACCCGACGCGGCTGTATTGGGCCGATTAAACGGTTTAGGTTGAAGGGTGAGTTCCGCAACCAAAACAGCAGGAGACGACATGACAACTCGAAAATTTGAAAAAAATCAGCCTCTAAGACTCGTATTAATAGCATTTTCAGCTATGAGTTTGGTAGCATGTGGCTCGCTGGCGCCGAGCGCACCGAGCGGCCCCATCAGCCTGGTTGCCGGTATTGGCGCCGATGCCGCAAAGGCCTGCGCAGCGCTTGCTGTACCGATTGGAACTGCGGCTGTTGGCCTGCCCAATGGCAGCACGACCATCGACTCGGCGGTCATGGTTGCCGCATCGGCACTGAGTGTCGCGCCCGGAGGGCCCACCCCTGCCGCCCGTGTGAACCCAGAAACGCCGGCCAACTGCAAAGTGCTGGGTCGCATTTTGCCGGTCGACAAGACCGCGCCACCCATCTTGTTTCAGGTCAACTTGCCTCTGAGTTGGAATGGACGCACGGTGCAGTACGGTGGTGGGGGATTCAACGGCACTTTGATCAGCGCGACGGGTTTGATACCTTCAGGTCGGTTTGACCAAGCCTCGCCCTTGGCCCAGGGCTACGTCACTTATGGTACCGATTCCGGACACCAAAACGCGCCTGGCGTGGCGCCGCAAGCCTTTGCCGCGAATGATGAAGCCTTTGTCAACTTCGCCCATGCGTCCTACAAAAAAGTGCGCGACGTGGCGGTGGCCCTCACGCAACGCGCCTACGGCCGTGCACCGTACAAGTTGTACTTCGTCGGCAGCAGTGAGGGCGGGCGCGAAGGCCTGACGATGGCGCAGCGGTATCCGAGCGACTTTGACGGTGTCTTCAGCCGCGTGCCCGTCATCAACTGGACGGGGCTGCAACACGTCAGCGCCCGTGCGGGTCTGACGAGCATGGGCGACGCTTGGTTGCCCCGCAACAAGGTACTTCTGGTACACAACGCTGTGCTGGCTGCTTGCGACGAGATTGATGGCGTTAAAGACAACCTGGTGGCGGACCCGGTGGCCTGCAAGCAGCGTTTTGACGTGAAGCGCCTGCAATGTAGCGGTGCCGACGCGGACAATTGCCTGACTGCCGCGCAAGTCGGTGCCGTGCAATCCCTGCATTCGAGTTACCGTTTCCCGTTTGCCCTGGCCAATGGCATTACTGAATACCCCGGTTGGGGTATTTCGGGGGAGGGCAGCCCCGCGAACGGCCCGACCGGCGGCTGGAGCGCCTGGTGGGTCGGCAATAGCG
>JANOXL010000357.1:0-3294 GCA_031418395.1 Rhodoferax sp.
CTGTTGGTGGTGGCGCCGGCAGGATAGAGCTTGCAGGCAACCACGCCTGCGTCTTTGGCGCGCTGGATTTCGTCGGGCGGCAGCAGGTCAGTCAAATAGAGCGTCATGAGCGGCTCGAAAGCCACGCCCGCAGGCACAGCCGCCCGGATGCGCCCCGCATAGGCCAGCGCCTGCGCGGCGGTGGTGATGGGTGGCTTCAGGTTGGGCATGATGATGGCCCGGCCAAACTGCGCTGCCGTGTGCGGCACAACCGTACGCAGCGCGTCGCCATCGCGCACATGCAGGTGCCAATCGTCGGGGCGTGTGATCGTCAGTTCAAGGGGCTGAAGTGGGTCGTCAAGTGGGTGGTCTTTTGAGCTCATGCAGTGATTGTCCCAAAAGATGGTCCCACAGGGCTTGCGCCGCGCTTTTATTGACCGGGCCGCTGCCCGCGCCCAAGAGGGACACCTTGGGCGAGGCGCCACTGCGGTGGACATCCAGCGAGATCGGCGAGACGCTGTAGGCACGCACGTCCATGGTGATTTCAAGGCCCTTCAAACCGGGTGGCGCTGCACTCACAAGGCGTTTGGCGCGCAGCTCTTTGCGCACGGCGCTATGCGGCAAAAAGGCAATGCCATGGCCTTCCAGCGCCATCGCCTTGAGGCCTTCGGACATGTCGGTTTCATAAACGCGGTCGAAGTGGATGGGGACACTCGATTGCTTGAGAATCCAATCGACCAATTGCCCCAAATAGGCCCCCGGCGCGTAACCCAAATAGGGCAACAAGGCGTTTGCCTGCCCCGGCAAACGGAACAAAGGCGCACCGGCTTCATCGGCCTTCACATACGGCGCAATCACCTCTTGCCCCAAACTCACCATCTCATAACGGTCGGCATCGAGCTGGATGGGCTGCGAGGGGTGGTGGTAGGCAATCAAGACATCACAACTACCCTCCACCATGCGCAACACCGCGTCGTGGACGTTCAGGGCAATCAGGCTGCTTTTGAAGGTGCCGAAGCTGTCACGCAAAGACGATACCCAGGCTGGAAAAAACGTGAACGCCAGCGTGTGCGGCACGGCAAATTCGATCACGTCATGCGCCGCTGACGTGTGGCCACGCAACATGGCGCGCGTGTTTTGCAGCGCCTGCAACATCTCGAGCGACTGCTGGTACAGGGTTTCACCCGCAGGGGTGAGGCGCGTAGGGTAGCTGCTGCGGTCCACCAAATCAGCGCCAGCCCAGGCTTCGAGCGACTGGATGCGGCGCGAGAAGGCCGGCTGCGTGACATGCCGCAACTGCGCTGAGCGACTGAAACTTCGGGTTTCAGCCAGGCTCACAAAATCTTCAAGCCATTTGGTTTCCATGACGCACTTTAACGCCTGTTCCCACCGCCGTCAGGTGACATCCGGCATCAGGTTCAAAACACTCAAAAAATGTTTAGCCCGTATCATTGACCTTCAGTTTTTCACAAACGATTCGTTATGCAGCCCAACATCATCTTCATCGTGTCCGACGACCTGGGTTATGCCGACTTGGGCTGTTATGGCGGGCGCAATGCCCCGTTTGGCCCAGTCTCGCCCCACATCGACGCACTGGCCGCAGGTGGCATGCGGTTCACAGACGGATACTCAAACGCCCCCGTCTGCTCGCCCACCCGTTTTGCCCTGATGACGATGCGTTACCAATACCGCCTGCCTGGCGGCATGGAAGAACCCATCAACAGCCGCAGCAAAGGCAGCACCCTACTGGGGCTACCGACCCACGTGCCCACCCTGCCCTCGCTGCTGCGTAAGGCCGGTTACGCCACCGCGCTCATCGGCAAATGGCACCTGGGCTACCCGCCGAGCTTTGGGCCGCTGCGGTCTGGTTACGACGAATTTTTCGGCATCATGGCCGGTGGTGTGGACTACTTCACGCATTGCTCCAGCAAGGGCGACCACGACCTGTTCATCGGCGAAGAATCGCACCGCGAGGTGGGCTCCCTGACCGACCTGTTGTCAGACCGGGCCGTGGACTATGTGGGCCGCGCCGCCGCTGGCGCCAAGGCTGGAAAGCCCTTCTTTTTGAGCCTGCACCACACCGCGCCGCACTGGCCCTGGGAAACGCGCGACGACGCCGACATCGCCCCCGGCCTGGCCAGCAGCCTCTTTCACCTGGACGGCGGCAACGTCCACAGCTACCGGCGCATGATCCATCACATGGACGAAGGCATTGGCAAGCTGGTGGCTGCGTTGCGCGAGCAGGGTCTGCTGGAGAACACGCTGATCGTCTTCACCAGCGACAACGGCGGCGAACGGTTTTCAGACAACTGGCCGCTGGTGGGCGGCAAGATGGACTTGACCGAAGGCGGCATCCGCGTGCCGTGGATCGCGCACTGGCCCGCTGCCATTCCCGCAGGCTCGCACAGCGCGCAACACTGCATGACGATGGATTGGTCGGCCACGCTGCTGGAGCTGGGTGGTGGCAAGCCGCATGCCGATTTCCCCATCGATGGCGTGTCCATCGCTGAAGTGCTGCGCAACCCGGCCAAACAGTTTGATCGTCCGCTCTTTTGGCGCATGAAGCACCGCGGCCAGCGCGCCATGCGCCACGGTGACTGGAAATACCTGATGGTGGACGGTAACGAATACATGTTCAACATCACCGCCGACGCGCGGGAGCGCGCCAATCGGGCGCACCGCGAGCCTGCGCGCCTGCACGCCATGCGCGACGCCTGGCTGGCGTGGGAGGCGACCGTACCCGCCATTCCTGAAGAAGCCAGCGTGAGCCTGGGGTATTCGGTCAAAGACATGCCACAACGTTAAGGAAGCGCGGGTTTATTCAGCGTGAATCCGTGGCGCTTGGGTTGGGATGGGCTGCAAGGCGCGTACTTCTTGCGCTTTGGGTTCCCGCCACCAGGGAGGTCGGGCCGATTGTCTGAATTTGGAAAATCATACCTAATTTGGGTATTATTGAGTCTCTACACACCACATTCAGCTAATTTTCTGGCATTAGGTCTCGTACTATAAGAATAGTTTGCTATATATTTTGAAATATCGCATTAACCTCCCAAGCCGCAAGTGCCGCCGTGTTGCCTGGTTGTAAGGCTCAGATCGAAGTATTACAATAGTATTCATCGTAATACCTCAAGGGATCGCATATGTCGACCACACTTACCAGCAAGGGCCAAGTCACCATCCCCAAACGCATTCGTGATGAGTTGCGCTTGCTGCCGGGCGCGCCGGTCGAGTTTTCGATCAATGCCGGCGGCGAGGTGGTTTTGCATGGCGCTCGCCTGGCCCCGGGCACACACGAAGCAGACCGCTTCGATGTCG
>JANOXL010000358.1:0-5598 GCA_031418395.1 Rhodoferax sp.
TGTTCAGGTTGTTCGGCGACTTCGGCGACTGCACAAGTCAGTGTTGTTGGCGCCGCATTGTCTCTAAACAACTTTGGTACGACTTCTCTAGTAACAGGGGGCAGTGCAGTAAGTTTGGCAGCCATTGTCAAAAACGTTGCAGGTGTTGGAATACCAGGGGTAAACGTTTCCTTTGCATCTACTGACGCCAGTATCTTGGGATTAAATGTACCTGTCGCAGTTACAAATTCAAGTGGGGTTGCTACCGTTTCAGTAACTGGTGCATCGGTTGGGTCTGCCAGCATCAACGTTACTGCTCTTGGAACTGCGGTAGCGCAACCCTATACAAGCGCACTGGCCTCTGGGACTTTGGCTGTCACATCACCCGCCAACAATTCAGTTTTAGTTACCGGTGTAGGTCAAGTGATCAATGTCGCAGCACCAGCGGCAACATCTGTAACGTTGACTTCGACGCAAGGTTTGTTTGGAAATGGTCAGTCTAGTCAGACCGTGCCAGTGGCTGGTGGGGTGGCTTCTGCCACTTTGACTGCAAGCCAAGGTGGAACTATTGCAGTTACGGTTAACGATAACTTATCAAGATTCGCTAATTTGACACTTACGGCTTCGGCGCCCGTCTCTGCAGTAAATAAAATCCTACTGAATCCGAGTGCCACAACATTGCCAATTTCTACACCGGCGAGCCCGAGTGCAATTACATTGGTCGCGCGAGCGATTTTCAATAATTTAGGTACTGATCAGGCCGTAGCAAATGTACCGATTCAATTTGCAATGGCCGGAGGACCCGGGGCAGGAGAGTTTCTTTCTCCAGCTTTGGCCTTCACCAACAGCGCCGGGGAGGCGACGGCAACATTTACGGCGGGAGCGGCCGCTTCAATTCCAAACGGTATTACGGTTACGGCGAGGGTTCAGGGTACAGCCGTTCAAACAGGCACAGCACCGTCCAATAACAACGTCTCGTTAACGATTGGTGGTCAAGCGCTGTCGGTCGCCTTTGGTGCAGCGTCAGTAATTCGAGAAAGTGCTGACAAAACGCTTTATTTCCAAGACTACTCGATTCAAGTTACAGATGCCAACAATAACCCTGTTGCAAACAAGTTGGTTACCTTGCGCATGCAACCTGTAGCGTTCAGCACCGGCTCGTCCTGTATGCCTTCAGCAACCTATTGTTCAGAGGACGCAAATGGAAATGGGTCGC
Organism: Rhodoferax sp.; assembly: GCA_031418395.1. Lineage (GTDB taxonomy): Bacteria > Pseudomonadota > Gammaproteobacteria > Burkholderiales > Burkholderiaceae_C > JANYCG01. The sequence goes on from JANOXL010000358.1 coordinate 1,196, forward strand.
GTGATGCAGGTGAAGACGGGGTGCGAAAGCCAATTACCGACGCGACTGCTGGTACTTGCTCCACCGCGCCTGCTGGCCCTGCTGGTACATTCGACTCGATTTTGACACCGCAAAATTCGGATGGAGGCAGCGTACCTTCTTCGGTGACTACCGATGCAAATGGTTTGGCGGCTTTCAGTATGACCTATTTGAAGGCTTCTGCCATTTGGATTGTGAATAAGCTAACTGCGAGTGTCAGTGCAAACGGAACCGAGACGTCGCGATCTACAATTTTCCGATTGCGGGCTGTCATTCCCGATGTAACGCCAGATTGCCTTTTGCCGCCATCACCCTATAGTTTTTGATCCATTAGTATGTGATTGCATTAGTCGGCCTGCCCGGCTCAGGCAAATCCACCGTCGGGCGGCAACTCGCCCGGCGGCTTCAGCTCCCCTTTGTTGACTCCGACCACGCGATTGAAGCGCGTTTGGGTTGCTCCATCCGCGAATATTTTGAGCGTGAAGGGGAAGATAAATTCCGTGACGTTGAGCAGGAAGTTCTGGATGATTTAACGGCTGCACATGGTGGTGTGTTGTCAACCGGCGGTGGCTCTGTGTTGCGCCCTGCGAATCGGCTTCACTTGCGGGAGCGAGGCAAGGTCATTTACCTGAAATCCTCACCAGACGAACTCTTCCGGCGTCTGCGGCACGACATGAATCGACCGCTGTTGCAAGTGTCTGATCCTCTGGGGCGGCTACGGGACTTGTTTGCCGCGCGTGATCCGCTTTATCGGGAAACGGCTCATTTTCTGCTCGAAACGGGGCGTCCATCGGTTGCAACACTGGTCAACATGATCGTGATGCAACTGGAGTTGGCGGGTGTCGTTGCTTCCAAATGATTCGATAGGCGCGGCTTTAGACGCCAGGTCAACAGTTTTCAAAGCGTCACAGCATGGGCTTGCCATAAACTAGCGCTTTATGCAGACCACGTTCTCCCAGGGCCAACCAGTCCATACCGTCAATATCGACTTGGGCGATCGCAGTTATCCCATCTTGATAGGCGCGGGCCTTTTTGACAGCCCTGGCACGTGGGCTGACTTGCCGAAAGCCAGCACGGCCATGGTGGTGACAAACGCCACCGTTGCGCCACTGTATGCGTCGGCATTGATCGGCACTCTATCGCCGCAATTCAAACAAGTTCACCTTGTCACGCTTCCTGACGGTGAGGACTACAAATCCTGGAAAACGCTGAACCTGATTTTTGACGCACTCCTGGCGAACGAATGCGACCGTAAAACCATCCTCTTTGCCTTGGGCGGTGGTGTTGTGGGCGACATGACGGGGTTCGCGGCCGCAACTTACATGCGCGGTGTGCCGTTTGTGCAAATCCCGACGACTTTGTTGGCGCAGGTCGACTCCTCCGTCGGCGGTAAAACAGCCATCAACCACCCCTTGGGTAAAAACATGATCGGCGCGTTTTACCAGCCGCTCAAAGTGGTGTGTGATCTGGACACGCTCAAGACTCTGCCGCCACGTGAACTCAGTGCTGGCCTTGCAGAGGTGATCAAATACGGCCCCATCGCCGACATGGCTTTTTTGGACTGGATAGAAAAAGATCTGGCTGCGCTGCTTGCACGCGACCCTTCAGCATTGGCACACGCCGTCAAACGCAGTTGCGAGATCAAGGCAAATGTCGTGGCGCAGGACGAGCGTGACTATGGGCTTCGGGCCACTTTGAACTTTGGGCATACTTTTGGCCATGCGATTGAAGCAGGCATGGGTTTCGGGCAATGGCTACACGGTGAAGCTGTGGGGTGTGGCATGGTGATGGCCGCGAATTTGTCGATGCGGCTGGGCCTGGTCGATTCAAATTTTGTGGCGCGCTTGACCCAGCTCATTCAAAACGCGGGTTTGCCGGTGCGCGGGCCAGTGCTGCCTTTCGACGAGCGAAGTGGGAACGATAGCAAGTCGTTAAGCAACGCCGAGCGCTACCTCAAACTGATGCGGCATGACAAAAAGGCGGAGGCGGGCGAAATCAAATTTGTAGTGATTGACAAGCCCGGCAGTGCCACCGTGCAAGGTGCGCCAGACGCGTTAGTGTGCGAGGTAGTTGAAGACTGTTGCCTATGAAATTGCTGTTAATCCCCGCCTTCGTTTTTAGTTTGACGTATTTCGTCGGCCTTTCTCCTGCCCGTGCTGCGCTGGGAGAAAACTTTCGCAGCGCTTCAGTTGCCGTGAATCCAGGTGCGCCAGGCGGGCCAGGCACCAGACTCTCCGCGGTGAGGCCTGCGACGCCGTCGCTCTACCAGTCGCAGGAAACACAGTTGCCCAATGGCACAGTGGTACGGGAGTTCGCCACTTTGCAAGGCCTTGTGTTTGCAGTCGCATGGCAGGGGCCAACCTTGCCAAATTTGCAAGAACTTTTGGGCCAATATTTCTCAAACTTCTCGAAAACCGTAGAGCAGGCGCGCGCTCAAGGCCAACGTGGCTCGGCGGTGAACCTGCGTACCGATGAGCTTGTGCTTCGTTCCGCTGGCCGAATGCGGGCTTTCGAAGGATTTGCCTACTTGCCTGGGCTGATACCCTTGGGTGTCAATATTGATGATGTCCTGCCTTAAAAACCTCATTGGATACGGTGTCACTGGGCTTTTAGTAGTCCTGTTGTCTGCCTGCGGCGGTGGTTCGGGTGGCGCGCCAGCTGCGGTGCCTGCCACCCTGTTGGCGGCCAACGAGCATCGGGTGTACATCGATGCCGGGCCGGCAGGCACTGGCTATAACGCCAACCGCCTCTACACCGATGTGACGATTTGCCAGGTCGGCAACCCAGGCAATTGTCAAATCATCCCGCATATTCTGGTAGACACCGGCTCCACGGGTCTACGTGTTTTGTCGTCGCTGCTGAACCCGGGCTTGGGGCTGCACAAAGTCAATGCACCGGGTGGTTTGCCGCTGCTCAGTTGTGTGAATTTTGTAGACAACTCATTTGCCTGGGGCCCTGTGGCGGAGGCGGACATTCAGTTGGGCAGCAAAACAGCCAGTCGAGCGCGGATTCAATTAATTGCCGATCCCGGATTCGCCGGTTTGGCGTCCACCTGCTCAACCGGAAGTGACATTACCAACGCCTCCACGCTGGGTGCCAACGGCATTTTGGGGATTGGGCTGTTTCAACAAGATTGCGGTGCTTTATGTGCGAGCAACGCCGTGAACGGTTTTTACTTCACATGCGCCAATGGCTTCTGCCTGGGAACACAGGGCACTACGCTGCCAACAGCCTCCCAAATCAAAAACCCGATTACGAGTTTTGCCGCCGACAGCAACGGCGTGGTGATTGACTTGCCTTCGGTCGGCTCGGTGCCTGCGGCTGGCGTCAGCGGGAGGATGATCTTCGGCATCGGCACCCAGGCCAACAACCAGCCGGTACTTTCGCGGGTGCTCACGGCCAACTCCTCGGGTTACATCAGCACCTTTTTTGAAGGGCGCTCGCTGAACCGCAGTTTCATCGATTCAGGCTCCAACGGTTTGTTTTTCGATTCTGCCGTTTTGCCAGTGTGCCCTGGCAGTGGTGCAAGCGGGTTTTACTGCCCCGCCGGCTTTTTGGCCTTCAGTGCCACGCTGACCGGCACCAATTTTGTAAGTATCTCCGTCCCGTTTAACGTCGACAACGCGCTGAACTCCTTTGTCGGTGGCAATCCGGTTTTACCGAACTTGTCAGGCACTTTGGGCGATGCGCGCAGTTTCGACTGGGGTTTGCCATTTTTTCTGGGGCGAAAAGTCTATTTCGGCATCGAAGGCATGGCCTCGGTGGCAGGGACTGGGCCGTTTTATTCGTTTTGACGCGAATGGGCGTCAGACCTGCTGCGGGTGACGCGTTTCAATTATTGGATGGTCCCCCCGACAGGAATCGAACCTGTATCTAGCACTTAGGAGGCACTCGTTCTATCCATTGAACTACAGGGAGGGTTCAGGTCGAATTCACCGCGATAGGGCGTTGCGCCTCCTAGCCGTACTTAAGCACTGTCTTCGTCGGCGCGCCTACTCTCGCGGTGAATTGGCCCTGAACCCGGCATTGTAATTGCGCCCCTGAATTTCCAGCTTACTTCGACAACAAGCGCATCGCGTCTTCCAGGCCCTTGATCGTCAGCGGGTACATGCGCTGGTTCATGATCTGCTGCACCACGCTGATGCTCTGGCGGTACTGCCACACGCCTTGCGGCTCGGGGTTGATCCAGGCGAATTTGGGGAAGGCGTTGGTCAGGCGCTGAAGCCACTCCACGCCGGCTTCCTCGTTGTTGTATTCCACGCTGCCGCCGGGCTGCAGGATTTCATAGGGGCTCATGGTCGCGTCGCCAACAAAGATCAGTTTGTAATCCTTGTTGAACTTGCGGATGATGTCCCAGGTGGCGAATTTTTCGCTGAAGCGGCGGC
>JANOXL010000359.1:0-8113 GCA_031418395.1 Rhodoferax sp.
TCCCACTGCTGCCGTCATCTGGCTGCATGGCCTGGGTGCCGATGGCAATGACTTTGCGGGCCTGGTGCCTGCGCCCGGTGGCGGCGGGTTTTCCGCTGCACTGGATTTGACCGGCCTGCCGCCGATTCGTTTTATTTTTCCACATGCACCGGCGATTCCGGTGACGCTCAATGGCGGTTACGTGATGCCAGCCTGGTACGACATATTGGGCACCCAACTGCAACGCGTGGAAGACAGAGCGGGCATCCGCAAGTCAGCCGGGCAAATTGAAGCATTGATTGCCGACCAGGTAGCGCAGGGCATCCCCGCCTCGCGCATCGTGCTGGCAGGTTTTTCGCAAGGTTGCGCGATGGTGCTGCACACCGGCCTGCGCCACGCAGAGAAACTCGCGGGCATCATGGCGCTGTCGGGTTATCTGCCGCTGGTCGACTCGGTGGCCAAAGAACGCAGCGCCGCCAACAAAGACACGCCCATCTTCATGGCGCACGGCATCGCCGACCCGATGATCGCCCTGGACCGCGCCGAGGCCTCACGCGACGCGCTGGCCGGTTTTGGCTGCAAAGTGCAGTGGCATACCTACCAGATGCCGCACAGCGTGCATCCGCGCGAGATTGAGGACATCAGCAAATTCCTCAAGTCGGTACTCGCGTCGGAGCAGGCCGGATACGCCCAGGCTGGTTTAACCCACCTGGATATTGCGCTTGCGGATCAACTCGCCCCAGCGTTTGAACTCCGACTCGATCAGGGCATCAAATTTTGAGCCATTGAAAGCCAGGATTTCGGCATCCATGCCTTCAAGCTTGGCGCGGGTTTCGGGCAGGGTCATCACACGCTGAAACTGGTCGTTGAGCCAGGTGACCACGATCGCTGGCGTCTTGGCCGGCGCGGCAATGCCGTACCACGATTGCACCAGCGCCTGTGGGTAGCCTGCCTCAGCGATGGTCGGCACATCCGGCAAAGAGCGGGTCCGTTTGGCGGCGTTCACCGCGAGCGCCCGCACCTTGCCACTTTGAATCAGCGGTAACACCAGGTTCTGGGAAATCAGGCCAAACTGGACTTGGCCGCTGCCCAGGTCAATCAGCGAGGGCGGTTGGCCTTTGTAGTTGACGTTGGTGAGTTTGATACCCGCCAGGTCAAACAACATCTCCTGGCCCAGATGGATGGAGCTGCCCGAGCCCGGATTGGTCACATTCATCTCGCCTGGTTTGCCCATGGCCAGCGCAATGAATTCCTGCAAGGTACGCGCTGGCACATTGGCGCTGACGACAAACACCGACGCTGGCGCGGCAATGGCGACGATGCCGGCGAAATCACGCGCACGGCCTTTCATGTCGGCCATGAGGTGCTCACCGACGGCTACCAGCGGCGTCGCGGCAATCAGGGTGTAGCCGTCGGGTGCCGACTTGGCCACCACATCCAAACCAATGCGCCCGTCAGCACCGGTGCGGTTTTCGACCACCACCCGCTGGGGAAACAGGCCCGAGGCGGGTTCGGCCACGGCGCGCACGACCACGTCCACCACGCCGCCAGCCGGATACGGCACGATGATTTTGATGGGGCGATCCGGGAATCCGCCGGGCCCTGGCGCCACCGCACCCGCTGGGCTCGTGCCTTGGGAATGCGCGGGTGATGCCGTCCACCCGGCTGCCAGCAAGGCGGCGGTTTGAAGGCTGAATTGACGTCGCTTCATCGGGGTCTCCTATGTTGAATCAAAAACCAAACAGCGCGGCGCAGGAGCCCAAGCTCCTAAGCCTCACCCTCATGCGCAAAAAAGATCGGGTTCCATGTCCAGGCAAGGATGTTGGGGCAGGCTGGCAGCATCGGTCATCACCTGGCGGCCGATGAGGTTCTTGTGGACCTCACTGGTGCCTTCACCAATCTGGTTCATTTTGGCATCGCGCATGAAGCGCTCCAGCGGGAAAGCCTTGAGGTAACCGTTGCCACCAGCGAGCTGCAGGCAATCGACCACCACACGCATACACAGGTCGGTGACATGCATTTTGGCCATGGACGCATGCACCGCCACGTCTTTGTCACCCGCGTCGTAGCGTAAGGCCGTGCTGTACACGAGGCAACGCGCGGCTTCGATGCGTGCCGCCATGTCGGCCACTATCCACTGGATGCCCTGGTGCGCCGCCACCGCCTGGCCAAACACCTGGCGTTTGGACGCGTATTGGGTGGCCACCTGCAAGGCGCCGCGGGCGCGCCCCAGGGCAATAGCAGCATGGCCAATGCGGGCGCGCAGCAAGGTGTCCTGCGCCAGCGCCATGCCCTGCCCTTCCACACCCAGCAACATGCCTTCGTCAATCGTCGCCGATTGCAGGTGAACCATGGCAATTGGCACGCCGTTCCAGCCCATTTTGGGCACGATGTCCGACACGCTGAGCCCGGCGGTGGCGCTCGGCACGAGGAATGCGCTCAGACCACGGCCGCCCGGTGGGCCGCCTTCCAGGCGCGCGACGGCCACGAACATGTCCGCCACATTGGCGCGGGTGATGAATTTCTTGACCCCGGTCAGGCTGTAACCACTGGCGGTGCGGGTGTATCGGGTGCCCAGGCGGGCCACGTCACTGCCCGCGTCAGGCTCGGTCAACGCAAAGGCGGCCTGCCGCTTGCCGCTGGCCAAATCGGGGAGGACGCTGGCTTTGAGCGCCTCGCTGCCACCGGCAACGATGGGCCGCGAAGACAAGTCGGTGCCGGTGATCAAGGACGCGGCGGTGCTGCAAACGCTGGCCAGCTCTTCAATGATGCGCACCCGCAGCACCATCGTCGCCTCCGTGCCGCCAAAGGCGCGCGGAAAGGCGGTGGCCACAATGCCTTCGGCGCTCAAAAGGCGAAAAGTGTCCCAGGCAAACACGTCTTCCCGGGCCACACGCACGGCGTCAGGGCCAATACGTTCCTGCACCAGCTCGCGAACCCGGCCCAGCAGGCTGCTCTCTTGCTTGTCCAGCTGGACAAGGGGGTGCTGTGAATCGTTCAGGGCCATGGGTGTGCTCCGTTTATCGTTTGACGGGAATTGAGACTTCAGATCGCGCTGGCAGACGGTCAATCGCCTTGTCCCCTTGGCCGCACCGCCTGTTCGCCGCGATTCATTTTGTCATGGTCACCGCCAATCGGGACGTCAATCCTGCCTCGCTGCTTACCGCAACGGCTGCTGAATTGTTTGCCGCCATGGTTGGCGCCAAGTCAGGCCATCGTGACTGGACAGCGGGTGAAAACGCAGCACATTGACCAGGTGTCGCACCGCCTTCAGGCACGCGAGGTTGAAGATTTCAGTCAATTTGTAAAACGCAAATTTAGTTATTTATTTTAGAATTTATTGTACATATTGCATTTAATTTATATATTTTTAGTATGTTTTTCATATCTAATTATTCAATAAATACGAGACCTATACTAGTTTTATTTCACTATACAGCTACTTAAATAAAATATTTAACCATTTTTCTAGCCATCTATCGTCCGGCCAGCAGCGTGGTGCGCCGCCACAAAGCCGAAGGTCATCGCAGGCCCCAGCGTGATGCCACCACTGGGGTAATGGCCACCCATCACACTGTTCATGTCGTTACCCGCAGCATACAGGCCGTTGACGGGCGCGCCTTGCGCGTTGAGCACTTGAGCGCTGGCATTGGCCTTCAGGCCGGCAAAGGTGCCCAGGCTGCCCGGCACGACCCGCACCGCGTAATACGGCGCACGTGTGAGCGGGGCCATGCAGGGGTTGGGCAAGCGACGGGCCTGCGCATAGGCGGCGTCGCCTTGAATGTGGTTGTAGGGCGTCTGGCCTTTTGCGAAGTCCGCATCCAAACCCGCGACAGCCATGGCGTTGTAAAGGGCCACAGTGTTTTCCAGGCCGCTGGCATTGACGCCGCAGGCTTGAGCCAACTCAGCCAAGCTGTTGCCGCGTTGCAAATAGCCGTTGTTGAGCATGCCTCGCAGCGGCATTGGCGCGGGTTTGACCGCGCCCAGCCCGTAGCGGCGCAGGAAGTTGTGATCACACACCAACCAGGCTTGCACGGTCTGCCCGCCGGGCGTCGCTCTGAAGAGGCCTTGCATGAAGTCGTAGTACGAATCCGCTTCGTTGGTGAAGCGCTGGCCGCTGGCCGTGACGGCGATCAAACCAGGTTTGGCGCGTTCGATCAAATGGGGGAAATGGGTAAACCTCGGTGCTTCGCTCTGCGTTGCCTTGTCCACTTTTTGCGGCACCAGCGACACGGGCGCGAGCGCCGCTGCCTGGGCCAAGTCCTGATCCACCACACCCCCGGCTGACTCACCCAGGCGCAAGCCGTCGCCGGTGTTGCCCCAGGAGGCGGCAGACCAATGCGCTTGCCCGTTGGGCGCGTGGCCTGGCAGCGAATGAGTCAGCAGCTCTTTCTTGCGCACCGTGTCATGTGGAAACCCGCCGCAGGCCAGCACCACGCCGAAGCGCGCGCGCAGACTCACTTCACTGGCCGGCGTGCCCAGGTGTGTGCGTACAACAGCACCCTCCACCCGATCTGCCAGCCGTGTCAAACTAAGCGCCGGGCAGTTGGTGCGAATCTCCACGCCTTTGGCCAGCGCCGACGCCGCCAGCGCGGCGATCAGCGCGTTACCGTTCACCAGGCGCATGCCTCGGCCATACAAAAACAGGTCGCGCCAATGGCGCAGTAGCAGGCGCGCCACGTAGACAAAAGAAGCCGGTTGACGCAGTGCATTGAAAAAATGCCGAAGTTCCGCCCCCGAAGCAATGCCCAAGCCCCACAGCGTGGTTTCAGGCAAGGGCGGTTTGAGCGCGCCAATTTTGTTGCCCAAACGACGCCCGTCAAAAGGCGCAGCGCATATCGAACGACCACCCGTGGCTGCACCGGGCGAGTGGCCATGAAAATCCGGAATCGCATTGCCATCGATGAATTGCAGGGCTGTGCGGCTTTGGAAAAACTCGACCATCCTGGGGCCGTTCTCCAAAAATGCCAACACGCGCGCTTCGTCAAACTGCGCACCGAGTTCGTGCTTCAAATAGGCCAGCGGTTGGTCGACGGCTTCGATGATGCCGGCTTGCTTGGCCAACGGGTTGCACGGTATCCACATCCAGCCGCCCGACCAGGCCGTGGTGCCGCCGAACTGCGCCTCCTTTTCCGCAACGATGACTTTCAACCCCAGGTGTGCGGCTGTGACGGCGGCCGACAAGCCACCTGCGCCCGAGCCAATGACGAGCAAATCACAGTCCCAGCGGGCGGCAGTGGCATCAGTCATCGCTATGTCGTCAGGGAGCCATCATCGGGTCATCAACTTGTCTTAAGGCGATCACCTGCCCGACAACTTCCAGTCATTGCTTCGCATCGCATCGATCAGTATGTTTCCAAATGCAGCCGGCCTTCGTTTTTCAACGCCGCACCGACGGTGTCCCAATTCAAACCCGCTTGCGCGGCCACATCACGCAGCGCCAACACCACGCCCTCTTCCATACTTTTTAAACCACACACGTAAAAATGTGAATTGACATCGGCAAGCAATTTGCCAACGTCGGCAGCGCGCTCGCGCAGGGCGTCCTGCACATAACGCTTGGGCGCACCGGGCGTGCGGGAGAAGGCGAATTCGATGTTGATGAAGTCTTTGGGCAGGTTTTGCAAGGGGCCGAAATAGGGCAACTCTTCCTGCGTTCTTGCGCCGAAGAACAGCATGAGTTTGCCTGACTCGAATTTGCCGGTTTGCCGCAACCTGCGCCGCCATTCGGTCATGGCGCGCATCGGCGCGCTGCCGGTGCCGGTACAGATCATCACGATGTGCGAACCGGGGTGGTTGGGCATCAAGAAACTTGCACCAAACGGGCCGATCACCTGGACTTTGTCGCCGACTTTCAGATCACACATGTAGTTGCTGGCAACGCCGCGCACAGGTTTGCCGCTGTGGTCTTGGAGCACGCGTTTGATGGTCAGCGAGAGGTTGTTGTAGCCGGGGCGCTCGCCGTTCCTTGGGCTGGCGATGGAATACTGGCGCGCATGGTGGGCACGGCCTTTTTCGTCCACGCCCGGCGCGATGATGCCGATAGACTGGCCTTCAAGCACGGGGAAAGGCATGGCGCCAAAATCAAGCACGACATGGTGCGTATCGTAGTCATCCCCCGCCGTTTTGCCCACTTCAGTCACGCGCACATTGCCGCTGACCGTCGCGCAGATCGTCTTGGTCGCCGCTTTAGGGCCGTACAAATTGGTGTAGGCATGTGCTGCCGACCACGGGGGCACGGTGGCACCAAAATTCGAACTCGCAGGCGCTATGTCTTGCGCCAAGCCGCTCTGGGTGACCGTGATGGTTTCTGTATTGCTTGCCGTGCTCGCGCTTGAATCCACGTCACCGCCGCCATCACGACCTCCAGCAAGTGCCTGCGGCAAAGCCGCATCACCACCTATCTGAGCCAATTGCTCGGGTGACAGTTCTTGCGGCAGTTCTTCCCAAGTCAGCTGGTCGGCCGTCGAATACGCCATCACCCGCGGCATCAAGCGCCAGTTGTCGATGGAACCGGTCGGGCACGGCGAGATGCAGTCCATGCAGCCATTACACACGTCGGCTTTGACCACGTAATTGTTGTCGTCATGCGTGATCGCACCCACAGGGCAAGTCGCCTCGCAGGTGTTGCAGCGGATGCAGATTTCGGGGTCGATCAGATGCTGCTTGAGCATCGAGCCTTGAATCAGGGCGTTCATGATTTTGTCTCCTGCCAATTCATTCTCTGCGTGCCATTCGTCCGTCAAGATACCAAATAATACGGCGGGTTGACTGGCAGGGCAGCGCCCTGGCCTATCAAACCCGCCGAGATAGGCAGGCGGCAAAGCCGTCCGCAATATCCTTAGTTGAACCTAACGTATTCGAAATCAACCGGTTGACGGTTGATGCCCATGGCAGGTGGCGCGATCCAGTTGGCAAATTGGCCGGGCTCCACGCAGCGGCCCATCAGGCTGGCTACAAAGGCGCGGTCTTCGTTCGAGGGCAGCCAGGTGTCGGCGCTGGCGGCCCATTCGGCATCACTGACCACGCGACCATCAGGCGAGACATTCACGTTTGACAGCGCACCAATATTGCGGTGGAAGGCCTTGTGTGGCACCGTCAGGCGGTGCGGTAAACCGGCTTTTTCCAGCACTTTGTTCCACCGATTCACACCGGCGACCGAGTCTTTGATGAAGTCATCGCGCAGCACTTCATTCAGCGCATTCAACATCGGCACTTCTTTTTCAACCAGTTGCCCGCCCTGAACTTCGAGCACCTTGTAGGTTTGGCCTTTGAGGATATGGTCGTCCTCGCGTTTGCCTTCTTCATAACGGCCTTTGAGCCCGCTGCTGTAGAAGGTGGCGGCATTGCTGGACTGGTCGGCGCCAAACAGGTCAATCGTCACGCTGTAGTGGAAGTTGACGTAGCGCTGAAGCGTGCCCAGGTCAATCACCCCGGCTGCGCGCAACTTGCCAGCGTCATCGGTCTTCAGTTCGTTGATGGCCTGCGCGGTACGCTGCAACACGCGCGACACGCCAGACTCGCCCACAAACATGTGGTGCGCTTCTTCGGTGAGCATGAATTTGGTGGTGCGGGCCAACGGGTCAAATGCGCTTTCAGCCAGCGCGGCGAGCTGGAACTTGCCATCGCGATCGGTGAAATAGGTGAACATGAAAAACGCCAGCCAGTCGGGCGTGGCTTCGTTGAACGCGCCCAGGATGCGCGGGTTGTTCTCGTCACCGCTGCGCCGCTCCAGCAGTGCCTCGGCTTCTTCACGGCCATCACGGCCAAAGTGGCGGTGCAAGAGGTAAACCATGGCCCACAGGTGGCGGCCTTCTTCGACGTTGATCTGAAACAGGTTGCGCAAGTCGTACATGGACGGCGCGGTCAGGCCCAAGTGGCGCTGCTGTTCGACGGAAGCTGGCTCGGTGTCGCCTTGCGTCACGATGATGCGGCGCAGGTTGGCGCGGTGTTCGCCAGGCACGTCTTGCCAGACTTTCTCGCCTTTGTGGTCGCCAAAATGCACTTCGCGATCCGCCGAGCCGGGATTCAAAAAGATGCCCCATCGGTAGTCGCGCATTTTGACGTGGCCGAACTGCGCCCAGCCCTGTGGGTCCACACTCACGGCTGTGCGCAAATAGACCTCGTTGTCGGT
>JANOXL010000360.1:0-12214 GCA_031418395.1 Rhodoferax sp.
CTGGTGCCAGCGTTTATGTCACTCTTCGTTATTCACCCAAGTAAGTAGCCGTGATGCCTGCGCCTGGGCTTTTTGGATCACAAGCCAGATCGGAAGCTGGTTGGCTAGGCCCCGAGCGCATCGTCTGCCTGACCGAAGAGACCACCGAGTGGCTGTACCTCTTGGGACAGCAGGCGCGGATTGTCGGCATCTCGGGCTACACCGTGCGGCCCAAACGCGCACGTGCCGAGAAGCCCAAGGTCAGCGCCTTCCTGAGCGCCAAGATCGACAAGATTTTGGCGCTCCAGCCCGATTGCGTTTTTGGATTCTCAGACTTGCAGGCCGACATTGCCGCGCTCCTGATTCGCCAGGGCGTGCAGGTGACGGTATTTAACCAGCGCAGCGTGCACGAGATTTTGTCGATGATGATGCAAGTGGCCGCCATGGTGGGGCAGGCCACGCTTGGCCAGCACCTCATTGATCAGATGTGTTCGCAACTGGACGAGATTGCCGCTGTCGCAGCAAAGTTGCCTCGCCGCCCCAAGGTGTATTTTGAAGAATGGGATGAGCCGCATATCAGCGCGATCCGCTGGGTTTCGGAGCTGATGGGTATTGCCGGTGGGGACGACTGTTTCCCAGAGCTTGCCACCGAGTCGCTGGGCAAAAACCGCATCGTTGCCGATGGCGGCGAGATCGTAAGGCGCAACCCGGACATCATCATCGGCAGTTGGTGTGGCAAAAAGTTTCGGGCCGAGAAAGTGGCTTCACGCGCAGGATGGGAAGACGTGAGCGCCGTCAAGAACGGGCAATTGTTTGAAATCAAATCGGCGGATATTTTGCAGCCCGGTCCTGCCGCGTTGACGGACGGCGTGGCGCAGATGCACAAGATCGTGCTCGACTGGGCAGCCTTGCATGCCTAGGGCTTGCGCTGCGCAAAGCAGTTTGGGCAACAGACCGCGACCGACCGGGCGTGGGGCAGGGCGCACAGTAGGACGTGCTCTAGGGCGTGTGGTCAACGGTGTGGCGCTCGCATTCCATCGAAGCTTTATCTCGGGCCCGTCCTTGGGCGCGTTGGCCAGTTTTGCCACTTGGGCCACTTTGGCCGGTTTATCGGGCGCCGCACACGCGTTTGACCTGGCAGACGACCGGGGTGTGACGGTTTCGTTCAGCCAGCCCCCCGAGCGCATTGTGAGTTTGCTGCCTTCGCTGTCAGAAACTGTGTGCGCCTTGGGCCACTGTGCAAAGCTGGTCGGTGTGGATAGATATTCCAATTTTCCCGCGCAACTCAAAAAGTTGCCACAAATGGGCGGTGGCCTGGATCCGAGCATTGAAGCTGTCGTGGCGAATAGGCCTGACCTGGTGCTGCTGGCCACTTCGTCGCGAGCGGCGGTGCGGCTTGAATCCTTGGGCCTCAAAGTGTTGGCGTATGAGCCCAAAACCCATGCCCAGATGCAGGCGGTGATCGAGAAGCTGGGTCTCGTGTTGCAAACGCCTGACGCCGGCCGTGTGTGGCGGGAAATGGACGCTGCCCTAACGGCCACAGCACGGTCTTTGCCCGCTTCGGTCAAGCAGACCAAGGTGTTTTTTCCTGTGAGCAGCGCGCTGCACGCTGCGGGCGACATGTCATTCATTGGCGAAACCCTGCAACGCCTGGGCGTCAAAAACATCGTGCCCGCATCGATGGGTGTGTTTCCGAAATTGAACCCCGAATTCGTCGTGCGTGCCAATCCCGACGTCATTTTGGCAAGCGAACAAAACGCGATCGACATGGCCGGTCGCCCAGGCTGGCAGCAGATTCGCGCGATCAAGGAAAACCGCATTTGCCGCTTCACCGCCGCACAGGCCGATGTGTTGGTACGCCCTGGGCCGCGCCTGGCAGAGGCCGCCGGGTTGATGGCAACGTGCTTGAAAGAAAAAGCGCCGTGACCCACCGCATCGCCACCTGCCTCATCATACTGAGCGTGGTATTTTTAGCCTTACTGTCAATAGGAATGGGCGTAGGAAGCTCTGGATTTGATAGCTTATTGAAGGCGATAAATGACCCCGTCGCCTGGCAAATCGTGTGGGACATCCGGCTGCCACGCACCTTGGGAGCTTGGGCAACTGGGGCCTTGCTGGGGCTGGCCGGTGCCCTGGCCCAAGGGCTTTTTCGCAATCCGCTGGCCGACCCGTTTTTGCTTGGCAGCGCCAGCGGCGCCGCCTTGGGTGTGGCCGTGGCGTTGGCGATGGTGGGGGGGCCACTGTTGGGTATGGCCACATCAGACGCTACTTGGTGGGTGCGCCTGGGTCTGACCGGCGCTGGATTTTTAGGCGCCGTGGGCGGCGTTTTGTTGACGTTGGTCCTGGCCCAAGGTGTCCAACACACGCTGCGTTTGTTGTTGGCCGGTGTGATCGTAGGGGTGGTGCTGGGCGCAGTAAAAGATTTGCTGACGCTTGCTGCACCTGAAATGTTGCAGGCAATGCAGGCGTTTAACTTGGGCAGCACGGGTTTTATCGGCTGGAACGCCTGCGCCATGCTGCTGGGCGTGTTGGTGCCCTGCCTGCTGCTGGCTTTTGCATTCAGCCGGGTGCTGGACGGCCTGGCGCTCGGCGAAGCCACAGCGAAAAGCCTGGGCTTGCCGCTGGTGCCGCTGCGTGCGGCCTTGA
Source organism: Rhodoferax sp. (assembly GCA_031418395.1). Taxonomy (GTDB): domain Bacteria; phylum Pseudomonadota; class Gammaproteobacteria; order Burkholderiales; family Burkholderiaceae_C; genus JANYCG01. The sequence goes on from JANOXL010000360.1 coordinate 2,626, forward strand.
TCGGCGTACTCGCGCTGGCCACTGGGACAGCCGTCGCGCAAACCGGGTTGATCGCCTTCATTGGCCTGGCCGCGCCGCATGTGGTGCGCTCTTTGGTGAAAACCACGCATGGGTTTTTGCTGTTGCTGGCCAGCATGATGGGGGGCTGTCTGCTGATGGCGGCCGACCTGCTGGCGCGCTGGTTGATTGCACCGCAAGAACTGCCGGTGGGTGTGTTGACGGCCGTCTTGGGCGGCAGTTATCTCTTGTGGCTGATGCACCGGCGCTCTGTGCCAGGCGGCGTGTGATGACCCAGCTCGCTCGATCTATTGCGCCCGTTGAAGCTGGTTCGGGCGCAGTTTCCGTGGCACTTGCTGCTCATGCACTGCGCGCCAGTTTGGGTGGTGTTGAAATTTTGCACAGCATTGAGGTGGGATTTGCCTCAGGCAGTTGGATCAGCGTCGTGGGCCCCAATGGTGCGGGCAAATCAACTTTGCTCAAAGCACTGGCGGGTCTGGTGCCTTGCAGCGGCAATGTGGCGTTGTTGGGCCAGCCCCTGCATTCCTACAGTGCCCGCACCCGTGCCCAGCGCCTCTCATGGCTCGGACAAAACGAGACGGGGGGCGACGATTTGACAGTCTTGGACGTGGTGATGCTCGGACGTTTGCCACATCAGCGCTGGTTGGCATCGCCCAACGCAGTTGATTTGGCGGCTTGTACACGTGCGTTGCAGCTCACGCAGGCGTGGGCCTGGCGCGCGCGGGCTTTGGGCGAACTCTCGGGCGGCGAGCGCCAGCGCGTGTTGCTGGCACGAGCCCTGGCCACCGAGGCCGATGTGTTCCTGATGGACGAACCGCTGGCCAACCTGGACCCGCCGCATCAGGCCGATTGGCTCGACGCAGTGCGGGCGCTGGTCCATAGCGGCAAAACTGTGGTCAGCGTGTTGCATGAAGTAGGTATGGCCTTGCAAGCGGATCAGATGCTGATACTGAATAACGGCCAGGTGGCCTATGCAGGTGCGTGCTCTAACGCGCGGACGCACCGGGCACTTGAAACCGTTTTTGACAATCGGATCAGCATCGAAGCGATGGGGCATCACTTTGTGGCATTGCCCACGTCTGGTCTGCACGGAACAAGATCTCAATTTTAAAATTAACATGGGTGTTAATTGTAGTAATTCAGATGTATCATTTTCCAAGTTTTTAACAAAATTGGCATTCAGGTCTCGTAAAATATGCGTGTTTAGCTATAATATATATAGCTAATATCGTCTATTGAACGTCAACGTATTGTCTTCATGAACCCGCCCAAGGCCCTTCGATGAGCGCCCAATGTGTCATGGTGCTGGGTACCACCAGCGGCGCTGGCAAAAGCTGGTTGGCCACGGCCTTGTGCCGTTATTACAGCCGCCAGGGCCTCAAGGTAGCGCCCTTCAAAGCGCAGAACATGAGTAACAACGCAAGAGTCGTGGCCCCGAAGGTCCCTTCGGCACACCCGGATCTGGAAGGCGGCGAGATTGGCAGTGCCCAGTATTTCCAGGCCCTTGCGGCGGGCGCCGTGCCGGATGTTCGCATGAACCCCTTGCTGCTGAAGCCGGAGAGCGATACCCATAGCCAGGTGGTTCTGATGGGGCAGGTGGACGGTCGTTTGAGCCGCTTGCCGTGGCGCGAGCGCAGCACCCACGTGTGGCCCGTGATCCAGCAGGCCTTGGACGAACTCATCGCCGAAAACGATGTCGTCGTCATCGAAGGCGCGGGGTCGCCCGCCGAGATCAATTTGCACGCCAGCGACATCGTCAACATGCGGGTGGCGCAGCACGCGCGGGCCGCCTGCCTGCTCATCACCGACATCGACCGGGGCGGCGCGTTTGCGCATCTGTATGGCACGTGGGCCTTGTTGCCTGAAGCCGAGCGCGCCCTGATTTGCGGCTTTGTGTTGAACAAATTCCGCGGTGATGTGGCGCTATTGGCCCCCGCCCCGCGCATGATGCAGGACTTGACCGGCGTGCCGACAGTGGCCACCTTGCCGATGTGGCGCTCGCATGGTTTGCCTGAGGAAGATGGGTTTTTCGGCCAAGCCGCATCGAGCGCAGACGGAGATGCGACAACCGGCGTCCAAACAATTGCCATCGTGGCCTACCCGCGCATCAGCAATCTCGATGAGTTTCAGCCGTTGCTCAACTTACCCGGCGTGCGGGTCCTGTGGGTACGTGCAGCCGCAGAGATGCCCGCGCTGAAAGCAACAGACTGGGTGATCCTGCCCGGCTCCAAACACACCAGTGGCGACCTGGCGTGGTTGAGAACCCAGCGCCTGGACGCGGCCATAGCCACTCACGCCAACCGAGGCGGTACGGTGCTGGGTATCTGCGGTGGTTTGCAGATGCTGGGCGAGGCCTTGATTGATCCGCACGGTATTGACGGCAATGCGCCAGGTTTGGGCTTGTTGCCTTTGGTGACCGTGTTTGAAGCCGCCAAGTCAGTGCGCGCGACACGGGCGGTTTTTGATGCGGATCTGCGAGATCGCGAATCAGGCGTGGCAAGCGTTTGGGCTGCACTTGCGGGCGTACAGGTGCAAGGCTACGAAATCCACCACGGCCAGACCGCGCAACATGACGGGCTGGCCGCAGCAGGGCAGCTTGCTCGCCCCGTCATGCCCAACGGACTGGCCTGGCAAAACGGACCAGGCAACGTGTTGGGCATCTATTTGCACGGACTTTTTGAATGCCCGGCAGCACTGCGCGCTTTGTTTGGAGCCTCGACCCCGACCCTGGACAGCGTCTTCGATGGCCTCGCCGACTTTGTCCAGCAGCACTTCGAGCCCGGTGTGCTGGACTCTTTGCTAAAGAGCGGCGAGCACAGGCTGTGACGAACTTGTCGAATCTGTTAATTGATACCGCCGCACAAGCGCATCACGGTTTTTAGGGTCGATATTGATGTGTGCGGCATCGCGCCCCACGCGCTCCAGCAGGCGCTCGTCCATTACGCGGTACCACAGTGGCGGCACGTAGGCCACCGTGAACATGCCGAAATAACCGCTGGGCAAACGCGGCAGATTGTCAAAATGGCGCAGCGACTGGTAGCGGCGCAGCGGGTGCGCGTGGTGGTCTGAATGCCGCTGCAAATGGAACAGCGCCCAGTTCGAAAACGTGTGGTTGCTGTTCCAGGAGTGGTGCGGCTGGCAGGGCTCGTATTTGCCGGGTGAAATTTGCCGACGCAGCAGACCGTAATGTTCAACGTAATTGGCCGAGGTCAACTGGAAATTCGCCCACAATGATGCGGCCACCAAAAACAGCAGAATCTGCGGCCCCAGCCAAACAGCCAGGCTCGTCCACAACACCAGCGTGATCAGCGCGGGTTGCAGAATCTCGTTGTGGTACGACCAGACAGGCAAACGCCGCTGCGCCAGACGTGCGCTTTCAAGTTCCCAGGCGCGATGCCAGGCACCCGGTAACTCACGCAAGGCGAAGCGGTAAATCGACTCGCCCATCCGTGAAGAAGCGCAGTCCACGGGCGTTGCCACATCGCGATGGTGGCCCCGGTTGTGCTCGATGGTGAAATGGCCGTAAAAGGTTGGCGCCAGGATGAACTTGGTTAACCAGCGTTCCAGCCGCGTGTTTTTATGGCCCAGTTCGTGGCCCAGATTAATGCAAAAACCACCCACCGAGCCTGTGATCAAGACCATCGCCAACACGCCCGACCACGGCAAGTCTTGCGTCGCCACAAACCAGGCACTGAAGATGAAGGACACCCACAGGACGGGCACAAGGGAAAACGTCACCCAGCGGTAATAGAGGTCTGCTTCCAGAGCCGGTACGGCATCTTCCGGCGGATTGTTTTGGTCTTCACCCAATATCCAGTCTAAAAAGGGCGCGATCAGATAGAAAAAAATCACCGGAATCCACAAGGCGCGTGGGTTGCCGCTCAAGCTTTGAAGTATTGGGCCAAAACCTATCGACGCTGGCACCAACACCGAGAGAAACCAGGCATGGCGTTTGTGGTCTCGAAAAGGGGTGACCACAGCGAGTGCCGCGCTTGCGTGCGCTACAGTTGTTTCGCTGCCTGGCGGGTTGTTCGAACTCATCTGAAAATTGTAGTCCCGGTTGGAATTAGACTTTGGCGACACGGCTTGGTGCGAAACCCACCCGCATATTGTGATTTATTACCGGCTTGCGTCAGGATGCCCGGATTGGCATCTATTTGCCTGGCTTTAGCGCCCCAGACTGCTAGACTTTGCTGGATTCCAACCCGCAAAGTGAGAACTTTGATCTTTTTCTGCCCACCATGACAGAACTGAACCCCGACGTTCGAGATGCGGTGCATGCGTCGCGCCTTGGCTTTGCGAAGCGAAGTTATTGGGCGCGCACCGGTGGCCTGGCAACGGCCTTCATCATGTTTGCGGGCGTCATGGCGCAAAAAGACGCCCCTTTTTGGGTCTGGGTTGGGCCTACGCTGTATTGTTTCGCCTGGCCGCCAGTGGCTTGGTGGATGGCCAGGCGTGCGAGCAATCCACGCGATGTCGAGCGGCTCAACCTCCTGGTCGATCAATTCCTGATCGGCATCTGGCTAGTCGCCATGGAGTTCAGCCTGCTGCCCTGCATATTGGGCGTCGTGATGACTTGCATGAACACGATCGCAGGCGGAGGTTTTCGCCTGTTGTGGCGTGGCGTCGTGTTGCAGGCCTTGGGCTTTGGTCTGGGCATTTTGATTTTCGGCTTCGATGTGCAACTGGAAACCAGCATCGAGACGATTTTGTGGAGTATCCCGCTCCTGGTTTTTCAACCGGTGGCAGTGGGTTATGTAGCGCATTCGGCCATTGGCGCGCTGAATAAAAAGCGGTATGAACTGGAGCGCATCAGCCAGCATGATGGGCTCTCCGGCCTTTACAACCGCATGCATTGGGAGCAACAGGTACGCTCGGAATTTGCACGTTTTAGACGTAAAGGTGAACCTGCGGTGCTTGTGCTGGCCGATTTGGACCATTTCAAGCGCCTCAACGACACCTACGGCCATGCGGCGGGCGACGAGGCTATCCGGCGCCTGGCCGCTTCCTTTCGGCGGGTGTTGCGCGAAACCGATGTAAGCGGCCGTTACGGGGGCGAGGAATTCGGCATCCTGCTGCCCAATACCACCGTGGCAGATGCGCGGGAAGTCATTGAACGCCTGCGCCGTGACATGCGCACCCACCCTTTGGTTGATGAAGTGATGGTCACCGCCAGTTTTGGCATGGTCCAGTTAAATGAGAAAATTGCCAGCGTCGAAGAATGGATTCGCCTCTCTGATATCGGCCTGTACCAAGCTAAGAACCTGGGCCGAGACCGGATGGTGGATGTCGACGATTTGACCGAATCGACGGTGGCCCGGCTGGAAATACAAACTTCATGAAAAAGACGTGAAGTCGAAGGCAAGATGACCCAGACCGGTGTGCGTTGTCGCCCGTGTCACCTCAGGCCGTTTCGACCCGATTTCGCCCTGCCACTTTGGCTTTGTACATGGCCGCATCGGCGCGCGCCATGATGGCGTCCAGCGTATCGCCCGCACCCTGACTCGTCGTGACTCCGATACTGACGGTGCAGGACGGCGTTATTTTCGATTGAGCCAGATCCAGGCGAATACGTTCGGCGACCAATTTGGCCTGCTCCAGCGAGGTCTCCGGCAGCAGCAGACTGAATTCTTCTCCGCCAAAACGTCCCAAATGGTCATTTTGACGCAGGTAGGCGTTGACGTTGGTGACCAAGGCGATGAGCACTTTGTCGCCCGCCTGATGGCCATAGCTGTCGTTCACTGCCTTGAAATGATCCAGATCAAGCGCCAGAACCGCCATGCTGCGGCCACTGCGTTTGCAGCGCTGCAATTCACTCTCACATAGGGTGTTCCAGTGGCGGCGCGTCAATGCATTGGTGAGGGAATCACGGCTAGCGAGTTGTTCAAGCTCGCGACGCAACATGTCGCTGGCCATCAAAACGAAACCGATGGAGAGCAACAGGATCGAAAACGCAAATCCAACCGCATAGACTTGATGGACTGGCGAAGGTGCCAGAAGGTTGTCGGCGATCGACTGTGTCATCGCCAAAATGACGCGTATCACCTGCATCAACGCCGCGGCACCGAGTGAACCGGCTGTGAGCCAGCGCGAAAAACTCATGGGTTTTTGACGGTAGACCAGCCGCGCGTGCCACCCCATGAAGACGGCACCTAGCACATTGACAATCAGCAAACGGTAGTAAGGCGACACGACGACAAAGGTGAACCACACATGCGCCAGAGCGGTCAGCCCGATGATCACGACCCAAGGCATATGGCGTGGTCGGATGCCAAAAAACCGCTGGCTGCCGACGTAGGCCCAATACAGACCCAGGAAAAAAAGAAAATTGGCCAGTGTGAGCGACAGGATGTCTGGAATTCGATCCCGACCGGCAATCAGGACGCCGGAGAAAAACAGAATCAAAAGCGCGCCAGACCATTCGCTTAGTCCTTTGATCGACGGTGGGTAATTGCGCCTGAGCGAGTACAAGACCAGCGCCATCAAGCCGCCCATGACGCCGCACAGCATAAAAACAGTCCGGGTGTCGAACAGGGTCATTGGTCAGTAAACTCTGTGCATGGCAAGGGCAATTATTGCATCGCCACCCGGTTCAACTGTTTGACAAAAGGCAAGAGAAACGGGGTGTTTCAGCCTCCGCCAGGGCTTGCCTTTGTTTTGGCTTTGTAGCCACACTGCCCGTTGACGCCGCAGCGCCAGCATTGCGGCGCGCGCGCCTGGCACACATAACGCCCATGCAAAATCAGCCAATGGTGAGCATCCACCAGATACTTTTTTGGCACACGTTGCAACAATTTAAGTTCAACTGCCAAAGGCGTTTTGCCGGGTGCAAGGCCCGTGCGGTTTCCCAAGCGGAAGATATGGGTATCGACGGCCATGGTCGCCTCGCCAAAGGCGGAGTTCAGCACCACATTGGCCGTTTTGCGGCCCACGCCAGGCAAAGCCTGCAGGTCGTCGCGATGACACGGTACCTTGGCCCCATGTAAGTCAATCAGTATTTGGCAGGTTTGCAACAGGTGTTTGGCTTTGCTGCGATATAGGCCAATCGTCTTGATGTAACTTTCGAGCCCCTCCTGACCGAGCGCCAAAATGGCCTGCGGTGTATTGGCAACCGCAAAAAGCCGGCGCGTGGCTTTGTTGACTGAAACATCGGTGGCCTGGGCCGAGAGCAGCACGGCTGCCAAAAGCTCGAACACCGTGGTGTATTCCAGCTCGGTCACCGGCATCGGGTTGGCGGCTTGCAGGACTGCGAAAAAACTTTCAATTTGGTCTTGGTTCATTGGCTGATTGTTGCATCGCCGCTTTTGCATCATGCATTCCACATCACGCTTTCAATAATCGCGCTTTTTGCATGGTGCTTTCGTACCCAGCTTCGGCAGTCGGGCGAGCATCTGCGGTTAAAGTTGCCCACCATGATGCAAACAATTCCCACCCCCGACGCACACCAAGACATGCGCGAAGCCCTGCGCGCCTTGTGTGCGAGTTTTGATGCCACCTATTGGCAAAAAGTGGACCACGAGCGCGCTTACCCGGAAAGTTTTGTCGACGCGTTAACGACGGCAGGCTGGATGGCGGCGCTGATTCCCGCCGAATACGGCGGCTCGGGGCTGGGCCTCACAGAGGCCTCAGTGATCATGGAAGAGGTCAATTTCAGCGGCGGCAATGCCGGCTCCTGCCACGGCCAGATGTACAACATGGGGACGCTGCTGCGGCATGGCTCACTCGAGCAGAAAAAGCTGTATTTGCCCAAAATCGCCACCGGTGAGTTGCGCCTGCAATCGATGGCAGTGACCGAGCCAACCACCGGCACCGATACCACGCAACTTAAAACCACGGCGGTCAAAAAAGGCGACCGTTACGTCGTCAACGGGCAAAAGGTGTGGATATCACGCATCCAGCATTCGGATTTGATGATCCTGCTAGCGCGCACGACACCATTGTCTGAGGTGAAAAAGAAGTCTGAAGGCATGTCGGTCTTCATCGTTGATCTGAAAACCGCTCTGCCCGAGCGCGGCGGCAAAGGCATGACAATTCGGCCGATTGCCAACATGGTGAATCACGAGACGAATGAGGTGTTTTTTGACAACCTGGAGATCCCTGCCGAAAACCTGATTGGCACCGAAGGGCAGGGCTTCAAATACATTCTGGACGGTTTGAACGCCGAGCGCACCCTGATCGCGGCGGAATGTATTGGCGATGCCTATTGGTTTGTCGACAAAGCGCGCCGTTATGCGAGTGACCGCGTCGTGTTTGGCCGCCCGATTGGGCAAAACCAGGGCATCCAGTTCCCGATTGCCGACAGTTACATCGAAACTGAAGCCGCCAACCTGATGCGTTTCAAGGCCTGCGCTTTGTTTGATGCCAAACAGCCCTGTGGTGGCGAGGCCAACATGGCCAAATACCTGGCGGCCAAGGCCTCTTGGGAAGCGGCCAATGTCTGCCTGCAAACTCACGGTGGGTTCGGCTTCGCCTGTGAATACGACGTGGAGCGCAAGTTCCGCGAGACGCGCCTCTACCAGGTGGCGCCGATTTCAACGAACCTGATTTATTCCTACGTGGCGGAACATCTGCTGGGATTGCCCAGGTCGTTTTAGCGGGTGACTCGACGCTTGGGAGTCGAATGGCGTGAGTTCAAAGCAGTGTTAACACCCATGTTAACTTCCTGTCAAAAAATGCCTCGCAAACCGTTTGTGATGTGTTTTTAGGTCGCTAGGTCTCGTGCTATATGGTTGTATTGCTATTAATATAATAGCAACCCCATCGACCTTTCGACGCAACGCAACGACTATCCGCCCTTGCGCATCTGCTCGAAGAACTCCATATTGTTCTTCGTGCCCTTCATCTGTTTCAAGACCAACTCCATGGCGTCGATTTCGTCCATGTTGTAAAGGAATTGGCGAAGGATGCGGGTTTTTTGCAGCACTTCGGGTTGCAGCAGCAACTCTTCACGGCGTGTGCCGCTGCGGTTCAACTGAATCGACGGAAACACACGTTTTTCATACAGGCGCCGATCCAGGTGGATCTCACTGTTGCCGGTGCCTTTGAATTCCTCAAAAATCACCTCGTCCATGCGGCTGCCGGTGTCAATCAAGGCGGTGGCGATGATGGTCAGTGAGCCGCCTTCTTCCACATTGCGTGCGGCGCCGAGGAATCGTTTGGGCCGCTGCAGCGCGTTGGAGTCCACACCGCCCGTGAGCACCTTGCCTGAGGACGGCACAACGTTGTTGTAAGCGCGGGCCAGGCGGGTAATCGAGTCCAGCAGAATGACAACGTCTTTCTTCAGCTCGACCAGGCGCTTGGCGCGCTCGATCACCATTTCGGCCACGTGCACGTGGCGTGCGGCGGGCTCGTCAAACGTGGAGGCGATGACCTCGCCCTTGACGGTGCGCTGCATCTCGGTCACCTCTTCGGGCCGCTCGTCAATCAGTAGCACCATCAGGTAGCTGTCGGGGTAGTTGGCGCTGATGGCGTGGGCGATGTGCTGCATCATCACCGTCTTGCCGCTTTTGGGTTGCGCCACGATCAGCGCCCGCTGGCCCTTGCCGATCGGCGCGATGATGTCAATCACGCG
>JANOXL010000361.1:0-1833 GCA_031418395.1 Rhodoferax sp.
CTCAGGCTGAGCTGTTGGCCGCCGTCAAAGCCAAACCTGCCACGCACAACTATGCCTCTGCTGGCGTGGGCAGCGGCACCCATCTGAATGCCGAGATTTTTCGCCTGCAAAGCGGCATCGACGCCTTGCATGTGCCGTATAAAGGCACGCCAGAGGCCATCACCAACGTGATCGGCGGCTCCAACGACTGGTTTTTTGCGCCCCTCGCGTCAGCGCTGCCTTTGATCAAAGACGGCAAGTTGCAGGCGCTGTCGGTCAGCACCAAAAACCGCGCGTCCACCTTGCCGCAAGTACCCACCAGCATTGAAGCGGGCTTGCCCAATTCAGACTACACACTGTGGGTCGGCATGATCGCACCCAGCGCCACGCCGCCTGCGGTGATCAAACGCCTGCATGAAGAGGCGCTCAAGGCGCTGGGCAGTCCGGAGATCAAGGAGCGCATGGCCAAACTCGGCGCGGACACGTTTACCCAGAGCCCGGACGCCTTCAACGCCTACATCAAAGCCGAGATGGACGTGGCGGCACGTATTGTCAAAGCGGCGAACCTGACGGCGCAATAGCGCAATAGCCCCCTACCGCTGACGTCAGAAGAAACAAGTCTGCCGACTTTTTTTGAATGACAAAGCGTTGAATGACAAAGCGCAGTTTTGAGTTGACCGTCAACCGCGCCACTCACCAGGTGGTGGCGGATGGCGACACACCACTTTTGTACATCCTGCGCAACGAACTTGGGCTGACGGGCACGCGTTTTGGTTGCGGCGTGGGTGAATGTGGCGCTTGCCACGTGGTGATCGACGGCAAGTCCGTGCCCTCTTGCGACACGAGTTTGTCAGCGGCTGCCGGTCATCAGCTGTTGACGGTCGAGGGTTTGGCCGCCGCCAACACGCAAGGCGCTGTATTGCACCCGCTACAGCAGGCTTTCATTGATGAACAAGCCGCGCAATGCGGCTATTGCCTCTCAGGTATTTTGATGAGTGCGGCGGCTCTGTTGGCGGGCCAGCCTGACCCGTCAGCGCATGACGTCCGCGCGACGCTGGACCAACACCTGTGCCGCTGCGGCAGCCACAACCGCATCGTGCGGGCGGTGTTGCGGGCGGCCAGGGTGATGCAGGATCAAGCCGCGCAGACGCTATGAGCGAACCTGCTGCAACGCCCTTGCCCACCAGTTTGAAGGCCAATCCGCGCTTGAGCCAATGGTTGAGTTTTCAGGCCGACGGGACGGTGCAGGTGCGCCCTGGCAAAGTTGACTTGGGGCAGGGCATCTCCACCGCGCTGGCGCAGATCGCGGCCGAAGCGCTGGGCCTTGATTTCCACCGCATTCAAATGCAAGGCGTGAGCACCGCCTCCAGCCCGAATGAAGGCATGACCTCGGGCAGCCTTTCAGTACAAGACTCCGGCAGCGCGTTGCGGCTTGTGGCGGCCCAGGCACGGCTTTGTTTTCTGGATGAAATCGCCCGGCAGCACGGCCTGGATACCGATCAACGGGCACGTTTGCAAGTCAACGATGGCCAGATCAGCATCGACACCGCAGCGCCGCTCGGGAGTTATTGGACACTGAGTGAGCTTGGTTTGTTGGAACGGGATGTTGTGCCGCAATCTGGCCCGCATCTCGCCTCAAAACCCACCCATCTGCACCGCCTGGTCGGCACACCCGTGCAGCGCCTTGATTTGCCACCGAAGCTGACAGGCCAAACAGCATTCATTCACGACCTGCGCCTGCCCGGCATGTTGTTTGGCCGGGTTTTGCATGTGCCGTCGCCATCGGCTGAACTGTTGCAGGTCGATCTGGATGCTGTGAAAGCGCTGCCCGATGTCATCGCCACGGTACGTGAC
>JANOXL010000362.1:0-9015 GCA_031418395.1 Rhodoferax sp.
GCGATCACCGTTTGAGAGGGATCGTTGAAATTCACCGCTTCTACAGTTTCATTGACATTTAGGCCACCCAAAGCCCGCATTTCCTTCGTCACTTCTGCGCAACCAGCTATAACTTTTGAAGCATCCATACCCAGCACAGCGGCCATCGCACCGACACCCACCGGCACCGCTTGCTGCATGGCTTCGGCACGGAAGCGCACCAGCGGCACGGCCTGGGTCAGCGTCAATGCCCCAGCCGCCACCAGGGCCGAATACTCCCCTAAAGAGTGGCCCGCCACGGCCTGCGGCGCGATACCTACTTCGGACATCCACACGCGGTAACTTGCAATCGCGGCCACCAACATGACAGGTTGCGTATTCGTCGTCAACGCCAAGGCTTCTTTGGGGCCTTCTTCGATGAGTTTGCCCAAGTCCTCGCCCAGCGCCTCGGACGCTTCTGCGAGTGTCAAGCGAACCACCGGGTGATCGCCCCAGGCGTCGAGCATGCCGACGGACTGGGAGCCTTGGCCTGGGAATACAAAAGCAAAGGGTTTCATCTAAGTCTAAAGAAAATCGGGTTTCAGGTCACACAAAATGGGCACAGTTAGCTATAAATTAAGTAGCACCGCACCCCAGGTGAAACCACCACCCACACCTTCGAGCATGAGCAATTGACCGGGTTTTATTTTTCCAGCGCGCACGCCCGCATCCAGCGCAAGGGGAATGGACGCTGCCGAGGTATTGCCGTGTTGATCGACGGTGACCATCACCTTCTCCATCGGCAGTTTGAGCTTTTTGGCGGTGCTTTGCATGATGCGGATATTGGCCTGGTGCGGGATCAGCCAGTCGATATCGGCTTCGGTCTTACCCGCTTTGGCCAAGGTGCTGCGTGCCGCTTGTTCCAGCACACCCACTGCGAGCTTGAACACTGCCTGGCCGTCCATGGTCAGGAGCGGGCTGCCCACCACTTGGCCGCCCGAAACATTGCCGGGCACACACAAGATGCCGACGTGTTTGCCATCAGCATGTAAGTCGCTGGCCAAAATGCCGGGAGTATCTGACGCTTCGAGCACCACGGCGCCTGCGCCATCTCCAAACAAAACACAGGTTGTACGGTCTTTGAAATCGAGAATGCGCGAAAACACCTCGGCGCCGATCACCAGCGCCTTGTTGGCCGCACCGGTCTGAATCATCGAATCGGCCACGGCCAGCGCATAGACAAAGCCGCTGCACACGGCTTGCACGTCAAACGCCGCGCCACCATTGGCGCCGAGTTTGTTTTGCAAAATGCAGGCGGTGGACGGGAACACATGTCCGGCGTGGAAGTCGCCACAATGATCAGATCAATGTCTTTGGCGTCGAGCTTGGCGGCGACCAGCGCGTTCTTGGCGGCTTCCAGGCCCAGATCGCTGCTGCACACCTCGGGCGCGGCGAAATGGCGCGCGCGGATGCCTGTTCGCTCCACGATCCAGTCGTCAGAGGTTTCGACGCCTTGGGCACCGAGTTCAGCGACCAGGTCAGCGTTGGAGAGGCGGCGCGGCGGCAAATAGCTGCCGGTGCCGGTGATGCGGGAAAATCGTCTCATCCGGCGAGTTTAGCCGCCTGCAAAGCCTGAGGCGCCGTACTGGGCGGTTGCGAATTGACGAATTCCTGGGCGTTGGCCAAAAGCGCCGAGGCGTGGGCGATACGCGTTTGCACCTGCTCCAGCAGGTTGTTGTTGACCGAATCAAAGGCCCGCTTGAGTGCCACCTCGTAGGCCATCACATCGGCGGAACCGTGGCTTTTGAAAACCAGACCCCGCAGACCAAGCAAGGCGCCACCGTTGTAACGCCGGTGATCCACACGTCGCTTGAGTGCGCCTAAAACGGAATACGAGACCAAACCGGCCAGCTTGGTAAAAATATTGCGGGAAAACTCGGTTTTGAGAAAATCGCCAATCATCTTGGCCAGGCCTTCGCTGGTCTTCAAGGCGACGTTGCCGACAAAACCGTCACACACAACAATGTCCACAGTGCCTTTGAAAATATCATTGCCTTCGACATTGCCGTAGAAGTTCAAATCACCCGCTTCGCCCGCCGCTTTCAGCAATTTGCCAGCGGCTTTGGTGACTTCGTTGCCTTTGATCGACTCTTCGCCGATATTAAGCAAACCCACAGAGGGTTTCTCGCTGCCGCCCAGGGCTGCCACGAGGGCCGACCCCATCACGGCAAACTGCAAGAGATGTTCGGCGGTGCTATCGACATTCGCGCCCATGTCCAGCACCGTTGTGGCGACGCCTTTGGCGTTGGGGATTTGCCCGGCGATGGCGGGACGGTCAATACCCTCGACCGTGCGCAACAGCAGGTAAGAGATGGCCATCAGCGCGCCGGTGTTGCCTGCCGATACAGCGGCTTGGGCATGGCCGTCTTTGACCTGCAAAATGGCCACCCGCATCGACGAGTCTTTTTTGCGCCGCATGGCCGTTTCGACCGGGTCGTCCATGGTGACGACTTCAGTGGCCGTGACAATACGCGCGCGGGGGTGTGAGAATCCGGCCAGACTCTCTGGCAGGCCGACCAGCACCAACTGCGCGCTGGCGTGGTGCTCTAAAAAATTGCGGCAGGCCACCAGCGTGACGCTGGGGCCAAAATCGCCGCCCATGCAATCGACAGCAATCGTTGTCAACTGGCGCGGGCCCGGCTTACAACCTACAGATCAAACCTGCGGTGCAGCCGCGCGATCAGGCTTCAGATTTGGTTTTGAGAACCTTGCGGCCACGGTAAAAGCCGGTGGGGCTGATGTGGTGGCGCAGATGGGTTTCGCCGGTGGTGGACTCTACGGCGATGCCGGGCACGTTCAGGGCGTTGTGTGAACGATGCATACCGCGCTTGGACGGTGACTTCTTGTTTTGCTGGACGGCCATGATTGCCTACTTATGGAATGTTGCGCCGCTGCGTGCCGCCGGTTTGGCCTTCAGTGGCCTGGGCGAAACTAGCAAGGGCGCTAGGGTTTCAAGTTGGGTTTGTAAACAGTCACCCAAGCAGACTTGGGCGAAGCCTCGGATTATAGCGCAGGTTGTTGATTTCAAAAGAATTGTTCAAAGCCGGGTACAAGAACAAGCTGGCCGTCGTGTTGTTTGCCGCTCAGGTTCACCCCCCTATTTGCGCGCTTGCCAAAGTACGCAGGCGGGCGCAACATCCACCTTCCCCTTTTTCTCAAATTTCCCCACCTTCAACTGGAGCCAACTGTGATTAAAGTCAGTGTGATGTACCCCAACACCCCCGGCGCACGTTTCGACCACACTTATTACCGCGACAAACACATGCCCATGGTGAAAGCCAAAATGGGCGCGTCCTGCAAGAGTTACACAGTAGACAAAGGCCTGGCTGGTGGGGCGCCCGGCGCACCCGCCACCTATGTGGGCATGTGTCATATTTTCGCCGACTCGGTCGAGTCTTTCCAGGCCGGTTTTGGCCCGCACGCCAAGGACATCATGGCCGACATTCCCAATTACACCGACATCGCGCCGGTGATGCAGATCAGCGAAGTCGTGGTCGGCTGAGTCTGTTTTTTCCATTCAATCATACCTAATTTGGGTATGATTGGGTCTTCAAATTGACCTGAAACGTGACTAAATCCGAATTTGACAAACTTTTGACCTTAAGGTCTTGTGGTTATTTCATGTATTGCTATATATTACATAGCGTCTAAATTCCTCCACTTTTCCTCCACTTTTTCTGAATCAAGCTGCTGAATCCCGTTAACGGACGGCCCTTTGCCATTCTTTGGTATCTTCTACCCCATGAAACACTTGCGTCTCCTCACGGCGGTTTTGCTTAGTCTGACTTTGTTGGCAGGCTGCGCCGTGCTGGATGAAAAGCAGCGGGCCTGGATTTTCCAGCCGAGTGACCGTGCCTGGGGCAACAGCGGTGCCGCTGCCCAGGGTATGGACGAGGTGTGGGTGGATTTCGAGTCGAAGATCACACAACAGCCGGTCAAATTGCACGGGCTGTGGCATGCGGCGGACCCGGGCAAAACCGGCGCAGGGGCGAGCGACGCAACGAGGGGCCCGGTGCTGCTGTACTTACACGGCGCGCGCTGGAACGTGAATGGCTCCTCCATGCGGGTGCGGCGCATGCAGGAGTTGGGCTTTTCGGTGCTGGCCATTGACTACCGGGGGTTTGGCAAAACCAGTGGCGAATTGCCCTCAGAGGAGATGGCCTACGAAGACGCCCGCGCCGCGTGGGACTGGCTCGCCGCGCGTTACCCCAACCGGCCACGTTACATCTTCGGGCACTCGCTGGGCGGCGCCATTGCGGTGGAACTGGCCACGCAGGTACACGATGAAGCGGGCACGATTGTCGAAGGCACATTTACCTCGATCCCCGAGGTGTTTGGCAGCATGAAATGGGGCTGGTTGCCGGTTTCGGCCCTGATCACGCAGCGGTTTGAAGCGGCGGGCAAAGTGGCGCGCATTGGTTCGCCGCTGTTGGTGGTGCATGGTTCGGAAGACTCGACCATCAAGCCTGAACTTGGCCGCAAACTTTTTGAAGCCGCCGTGGCACCCAAAGCCTTCGTCCTGGTGGAAGGCGGCTCACACTTCAACACCAACTCGCTGGGGCAGAGCGAGTACCGCAAGGCCTTGGCGGAACTCTTCAAATTGCGCTGATCGCCTGTTGACGATCCAGGTTTGACGACCAAAATATACCGACCACAATTTGCCGACCTTGTTGTGCTGCTCTAGTTTTGCTGAACTTGCCTTCCTGAACTTGCCTTGGTGAGCTTGATTTGCCCGCGCTGCAGATGATCACCTTGGTGGCCTGGACGGCCCTACAAAAACACGGCGCAACCGTCAGCGTGTGACACTTCAGGTCTGCCCGCCCAGACACTCTTTCCAAAGACCCTTCACCCCCCCCATCAAGCCGATGCTCAGCCAGTTGCCGACCTCACCTCCGCCGCCACCGCTGCCCGCGCTTCCGTTTGTGGCCATTGCAGGTCCGACGGCCTCGGGCAAAACGGCAGCCGCCTTGGCCGTCGCGGCGCGCTGGCCGGTTGAGATCATCAGTGTCGATTCGGCCCTGGTGTACCGGGGCATGGACATTGGCACGGCCAAGCCGACGGCGCTGGAACTCGCCCAGGCGCCGCATCACCTCATCAACATCCGCGACCCTTTGCACGCCTACAGCGCCGCTGAATTTGTGGCAGACGCCACGCGGCTCATCGGCGCTATCACCACACGCGGCAAGTTGCCACTCCTGGTGGGCGGCACGATGTTGTATTTCAAAGCGCTGATCGACGGCATCGACGACATGCCCCGCGCCGACGCCGCCGTACGTGCGCAGATCGAGCATGACGCCCGCGCCCACGGCTGGCCCGCCCTGCATACGCGGCTGGCTTTAGTGGACCCGGTCACCGCGGCCCGCCTGGCTCCCGCCGACTCGCAACGTATCTCCCGCGCGCTGGAGGTTTTCCAGCTCAGCGGCAAGCCGATGTCCTCGTTTCACAGCAAAAAGTCAGCCTCGTTATCAGGAGAATCCGACCTACCCAGCAGCGTCGATGCGCCCCAGCCGCTGCTGATTTCCCTCGAACCCACGGATCGTGCCTGGCTGCACACGCGTATCGCCCAGCGGTTCGATGCGATGCTGGCCAGTGGCTTTCTGGAAGAAGTTAAAACCCTGCGCGCGCGCGGTGATTTACATGCTGATTTACCGTCCATGCGCTGTGTGGGTTACCGCCAGGCCTGGGAGGTGCTGGCGGGCACGCTGCCCTTGACCGAGCTGCGTGATCGCAGCATCTACGCCACGCGCCAGCTCGCCAAGCGCCAGATCACCTGGCTGCGTTCAATGCCCGCGCGCCAGGTGGTCGCTTGTGATGCGCACGATGCGCTGGCGCAGGTACTGGCGCGGGTGGAAGATTTCGTGGAGTCAACCAAGACATGAGCACGCCGATAGTCACCCACTCGGGCACACGCACGGTCACTGATGCGGCCACTGACGCGGCCACAAACACCGCAATCCGCCCCGCCACCGTCGTCGTTCACAACTTGAGCAAACGTTATGGCGACACGCCCGTGCTGAGCGAGGTCAGCCTGAGCGTCGCCGCCGGCGAGTTCCTCGCCATCGTCGGCGAATCCGGCTCGGGCAAATCGACCCTGCTCAATTGCATGGCCGGGCTGGATAGCTGGGACAGCGGCTCGGTGACGCTGGATGGCGTGGATTTGAATACACAAAGCGATGACCAACGCGCGCTTTTGCGCCGTGAAAAAGTCGGCTTCGTGTTCCAGGCCTTTCACGTCTTGCCACACTTGGACGTGGCGCAAAACGTGGGCTTGCCGCTGATGCTGCTGCGCAACCAGCGCCGCGAGGGCACCCCCACCGACGCCCAGAATCTGCCCGATTGGCGCGATGCAAAACAAATCGATCAACGCGTGCAATCGATGCTGGCAGCGGTGGGCCTCGCCGGGTTGGGCACGCGCCTGCCGCAAACCTTGAGTGGTGGCCAGTTGCAACGTGTGGCCATCGCCCGCGCGCTGGTACATCAGCCCAAGCTGCTCCTGGCCGATGAGCCCACTGGCAATCTGGACGCGAAAACCGCCACAGTGGTGATGGACGCGTTGATTGCGCAAACCCGCGCGCACGGCACGGCGCTGGTGCTGGTGACACATTCAGAAAGTGCCACGGCGCGGGCGGACAGGGTCATAAATTTAATCTCAAATAGTTAATATCAATAAAAACCAATCATAGGCCTCGTATTTATTTAAAAATTTGATATTAATTCAGGACTATTTTTGTGCTATTTATAATCAATATTTTTCGTAAAATAGCGTTTTATAACTACTTAGACTGCCTACCATCAAGTTGCTAAAACTCAAGCCACAGATTCAGGCAGGTTTGATTTAATCTCCCGCCTGCATCACAATGAATACGGCACTTTGTCCGTGGCGGCGCAAGCACCCGGGCAGCCAAAAATCCAACCGCCAGTCCCCAACCCGATGTGAAGGAATGTCATCATGACCACTGTTGAAATTGCGAACAAGCTGACAAATCTGTGCAAACAAGGCAAAGACCATGAAGCACTGGCCCTGTATGCCGCGGACGCCATCAGCGTCGAAGCCAGCATGCCGCCCGGCATGGACCGCGTCTCGCGCGGGGTGGCCGCCATCCAAGCCAAAGCCAAGTGGTTTTATGACAACCACACGATTCACTCCGCTGTGGTGGTCGCTGGCCCCTGGCCGCATTACGACCGATTCATCGTCGGCTTCAAAATGGACGTCACCTTCAAGCCCACGGGCGTGCGCAGCACCATGGAAGAAATGGGCCTGTACACCGTGAAAAACGGCAAGATTGTGAGTGAAGAGTTCTTTTACACCGGCGGCTGATCACAAAGACGGCAGAGTTGGCCCTTTCCCCTGAAATGCTGCCCGAAATGCCGCCAGAAATGCCGCTGGACAGGTCGTTAAATCCGTCGCCCGAGCGCAATCGGCATAACGCCATGGCGTTTTACGATCTGATGTTCAACCAGTGTGAGCCTGCGCTTGCTGTTGCGCAATACGCAGGCGCCACCTACACGCAGCACAACCCGCACGTGGCCGACGGCAAAGCGGCGTTTATCGCCTACTTCATCCGGATGGCCCAAGAGTACCCCGGCAAACGCGTGGTATTCAAACGCTCGGTGGCTGAGGGCAATTTGGTCGTGCTGCACTGCCACCAAGTCTGGCCGTCCGACAGCAACAAGGACTGGGCGGGCATCGATATTTTCCGCTTTGACGATCACGGGAAAATCGTGGAGCACTGGGACGTGTTGCAAGTCGTCCCCGCCGAGGCCGCGCATACCAACGGGATGTTTTGATGCGGTTTGGCTGGTTTGAGGTGCTGATTGGCCGTTTGAAGCTGTCAGAATTTCCCTGGCCAACAGGGCTCGTTATGTCGGCCAGGCCGTCGGCAGCCAGCCCAGCGCCCCGCCGCCGCTCCTCCATACGTCGCAGGCGCGGCGCTGTCCGCGCCACTGGCGCCTAAAGTCGTCGGGACGGCGAGGCAATGGGCTGGCTGCGATAACTATAAAGGCTGACAAAACTTGGACATTCCACAAAACCCCAAGCCTTCGATCGACGAAGTGTTGCGCAAAATCGGGCGCAACCTGCTGCTTCTACAGCATGTCGAAATCATGTTCAAAACCCTGTTGACACAAAGCAGGTTAGCTGGCGCAACGCCCGAGGCCATTGAAGGTTACCGTGCCAAACGCAAAAAATTGATAGAAAGTTCCACGTTGGGGATTTTGGCTGGCAAATTCACCACCGAGGTGCTTGGCGGGATGCCAATGGATCCAAACGAAAACGAGAGCGAACCTGAATTCCCTGACGGTGATGTGAGCTTCAAATATGCAGTGACGGCGGAAAAAGACTACATCGCCCAACGAACTGCGTCACTCCAATTGATCGTGGATGAGCGCAATGAGCTTGTGCATCACTTCCTCGCGAAATGGGATCTCGCCTCTCTGGAGAGCGCACAAGCTGCAACCCGCCATCTCGATCAACAACATCTGCGCATAGCTGCAGAGGCAAAAACGTTGAGATTGCATTTGGAAGCCCTGCAACGCTTGGCAGGGCTCCAATCCAATTTTATGTCGTCACCAGAATATGAAAAGCAGATGGAGAAGATGTGGTTGTACGACAGCAAAATTGTTCTGTTGCTCGTCGGTATGTGTCGAAAGGCCAAGCAGCAAGATGGCTGGGTACGACTTATCGATGCAGACCAATTGCTCAGAACCAACGCACCGGAAGACATGGCGTTCATGAAGGCCATTTATGGTTACGACAAACTCAAACCTCTTATATTGGCAACTGAAGTTTTCGATTTGCGCGAGGACTTATTGCCAAACGGCAATAGCAATGTTTTATTCAAACTGAAACCTGAAGCTCAAACGCTATTCGAAGTGAAGTAGCACTGCCCGGAATTCAAATGATTGGATCATCAAATTTTGCCCGTGGCCTCGGCGATCAAATCCCTCCCGCCGCCCCCCCAGCCCCTCCTGCCGCCGCACGAGCCCGAAGACCACGAG
>JANOXL010000363.1:0-2456 GCA_031418395.1 Rhodoferax sp.
AAACCGGTTTATTTGGGATTGGGCGTGACAGCCGACAAACTCGTCAAACTCAAACCGCAAAACCTGCTGCTGAACTTGCCACTGCGAGACACACAATAAGCCTTTGGCCGAAATAATTAACACCCAAGTTAATTGTTCTGCGCGCGCTGGGATTTTGGCCAATTTTTAAGCATTTTCGGCCTCCAGGTCTCAAATAATATGCGTAGGTAGCTATATTATTGATAGTGACCGACTTCGAAATCATTGCGCCCGGTTTTATCTTCGCCACGCAAAAGCCATAAGGGCCGCGTGGCAAAAGCCGTATTAACGCCTGATTTGCCGTCCACCGGACTGATATTGCGCTCAAACACCGACGTGCCCGGCATGAAGCGCAAAGCCGCCCCGGCACGCCGTTTGGTCGAGCGGTTGACTTGTGCCCCGTGGATCATGAACACGTCGTGCATCGACATCTGGCCAGGTTGCAGCTCCAGGTTCACGGCTTTTTTCACATCAAATGCGTCCTCTTCGGTGCGCAGGTTGAGCACCAGATCTTGTCGATCTTCCAGCAGATGCGGATGAGTGATTTTGGCCAGATGTGACTCGGGAATCACCCGCAGGCAACCGTTTTCGGTGGTCGATTCGTACAGCGCCACCCACACCGTGCAGGTGGCCAGCGGGCGCATCGGCCAATAGTGGCCATCTTGGTGCCAAGGGGTTTCCTGCCCGTCGCCAGCCGGTTTGCAAAACACGTGGCAGCCCCACAGAATGATGTCAGGACCGATCAATTGCGCCACCATGTCCAAAATCTCGGGCTCCATCGCCAAGTCAAGAAAAGCCCGGCTGCCCTTCACGCCTTCGTCGTTTTTGCCGCCGCCTTGGCCCGTCACGTGGGCGCTGACCAATTTTTCAGGACGTATACCGGGGTTGTCGGCAATCAACTGGTCGAGCGTCGCGCGCAAGTGGTCAATCTTGGCTTTGGGCAGCCTGAAATTGGGAATCAGGTAGCCCTGACTGTGAAATTGGGCAATTTCTGAGGCGTTGAGCTGGGCCATGGTGGTCAATTGAATCGTGTTTAGAGAAGTCCGGAGCATCCAGACTGCGGGATAATGTCAGGTTTTACCATTCTCACGGAGAAACACAATGGCACAAGCCCCACGCACCGAAGCTGAACGCAAGGCAACCCCACGCCCGGTGGCCCCCAAAGGCGTCACCTACACGGCTCCCAAGGGCCAAAAACGCAGTCTTGAGCGCGGTGTTGCGACCAACAGCAAGAAGAACCCTGGCAAACGCCCCCATAAAGGCGGTTGATTTAAACGCCTAGCCCGGCCGGAGGCTCCCCTTTAACGGAGGCTCCCTTTTAAATTTTTTTAAATCAGTCGGCTTCTCAGGCCTCTCAATGCAAAGCCTGACAGATCGGTTTTGCAGGACGTCAGGCGCTTATGTTTGCTGAACCTGGTTTCCTACGCCTGCTGCGTGAAGGCGTTGGCCAATCAAATCAGCCGTTGTCCGCAAACTTGCCAAGTGCGCGCTGGCGATTTCTGCCTGGTAAGTCAAACCGGGCAGCCACGAACAACTCAGGCAAGCTACGAGCGTGTCGGCGCTGAAAATCGGAACGGACAACGCGCCAAAGTTTTCGGGTGAATCGCTTCCGGTGGCCGACGCTTCGCGCGTAGCGTAGCCCAGGCGGCGCGACTCGGTCACCATCCGCTGAAGGGCTTCGGGGTCGTGGGCCAGCTGGTCAAAAGGCCGTTTGGAACGTGCGAGCGCCGCGACGATGGCCTTTCGCTCCGCGTCCGGGCAATTTGCAAGGTAACAACGCCCGAGCGAAGACACCAACATATGCGGGCGAAATCCCAATACCCGGTAATTGACCGAAAGCCCATGGGATGGCCGATGGGCATCCAATATGAACATGCAACTGCCATCCCGAACGGCGATATCCAATGGCCACGGTATCCGCCGCTGCAAAGCAGAGCGCAACGGCGCAGACAGTGCCGACACTTGGGCCCGCCATTTCGCTTGAGCGTCCGATGCGCCGGGTGCAGCCGAACGAACATAACGGGACTCGAGTTCGTTGCGTTCTATCCAGCCCGTCTCGCGCAGGGTTTTCAGGATGCGTTGCAGCGATGCCTTCGGAATACCGGTTTGCCGATGCAACTCCGTGAGCGTGACCGCTGAACTGCTGTCAATGGCGAGCAAGACTTCGAGTCCCCGTTGGAGTGCATTGACGGTTTTCATAGGAAAGGGTGTGTCGTCGAGCTAGGGAAAATACCATGATCACCAGGTGATACCTGTTTCAGTGTATTCCAGCGTGCACTTCACAATGCCTTC
Source organism: Rhodoferax sp. (assembly GCA_031418395.1). Taxonomy (GTDB): domain Bacteria; phylum Pseudomonadota; class Gammaproteobacteria; order Burkholderiales; family Burkholderiaceae_C; genus JANYCG01. Next base: position 2,311 of record JANOXL010000363.1, read on the forward strand.
AGCCGAGTTTGGCGTTCCGAATCACACACTTCACTGAGCAGGAGAATTGAAAATGCGAATTTCCCGTCGAGCCTGGATGGCCGTTTGCGCCGTCATTTCCGTCAGCGCCACTGTGGGTGCATATGCCCAAAGCTGGCAACCGGACC
>JANOXL010000364.1:0-6491 GCA_031418395.1 Rhodoferax sp.
CCCGATTCAACGCCTCGCGCTACAAATGGGTGAAAAAGAGGATTGAACGCACCGAAGTGGTGGCGTCGAGCGTCCAATATGGTGCAAATTCAGGTGGCGCGGCAAGTGACGGAGACATCGTCTACAGCCTGGGCACTTTATATGGGGAGTGGTCCGACGGCACGCCCTTTGAAGGCAATCGTTATGTGGATCGTTACGTCGTTAAAAATGGTCTGATCACCCACATGGACGTGTGGAATGACAGCGCCGAATGGCTGATGGTGCGCGCAGGTTTGGCCAAACTTTAATCAACGAATGGCTGCCGCCTACACGGGCCCGCTGCCGACGCACGGTCGCTTTGACTACAGCGCCATCCAGCAGCGCCCCACGTACCGCTGGCCCAACGGCGCTGGTCTTGCGGTCTACCTCGGCTTCAATATCGAACATTTTGCGTTTGGCGAAGGTTTGGGCGCGGCGATTGGCCCGGCCAGCCCGCAGCCCGATGTGCTGAATTACAGCTGGCGCGAATATGGCAACCGTGTGGGTGCCTGGCGCTGTCTGGATCTGTTTGACAGCCTGTGCCTGCCCGCTGCCGCCCTCATCAATACCGCGCTGTACGACCACTGCCCCGAGCTGATTGCCGCGTGCGTGGCGCGTGGCGACGAGCTGGTCGGCCACGGCCACAGCAATGCGGAGCGCCAAGGCGCGCTCAGTGAAGCCGACGAACGCGCGCTCTTGCAGATGTGCCGCGAGCGCATCTTCAAAGAGAGTGGGCAACAAGCCGCCGGGTGGCTCTCACCCTGGATTTCCGAGAGCCTGTATACGCCCGACTTGTTGGCTGAGACGGGTTTTGGCTACACCCTGAACTGGTGCCACGACGACCAGCCCTTGGCCATGCGCACGCGTAGCGGCCAGCCCTTGTGGGCCGTGCCCTACCCGCAAGAGTTGAACGACATCCCGATGATCATCGCCCGCCAGATGGACGGCAAAGACTTCGCCCAGATGATCATCGACCAGGTGGATGAAATGATGGACCAAGCCCGCGCGCCAGGCGCAGCGCCTCTGGTGATGGGCATCGCCCTGCATCCCTACATCGTGGGCCAGCCCTACCGCCTGCGCCACTTGCGCCGCGCCTTGCAACATGTGGCCGCCGCGCGGGATCGCGGCGACGTGTGGATGACGACGCCGGGGGCGATTTACCAGCATGCGCGGGCACAAGTTCAGATTTAAGCAATGTCATCAACATGATCCGCCCTGACTCGATTGAACTTGCGCCCGGTTACCACATCCCCCGTGTCATACGTGGCGGCTGGCAACTCGCGGGCGACCACGGCGCGGTAGACCGCGCCAAGGCGATCAGCGACATCGGCCTGTTTGTGCAAGCTGGCCTCAACACGGTGGACGGCGCCGACATTTACACCGGCGTCGAAGAAATCTACGGCCAGTTCAACGTGCTGAACGACCCGACGGGAAAACCCAGGCTGCAAGTCCACACCAAGTTCGTCCCCGATTTCGACGACCTGCCCCGTGTGGACGAAGCCTACGTGCGGCGCATCATCGAGCGCTCTTGCCAGCGCCTGCACCGCAGCCAGCTCGATCTGGTGCAGTTTCATTGGTGGAACTACGACGTGGCGGGTTGTGTAGAAGTCGCTCGCCACCTGCACAACTTGCAAAAAGAAGGTTTGATTGCGCACCTGGGCGGCACCAATTTCGACACCCCGCGCACGTCGGCCATGCTCGAAGCCGGTGTGCCGCTCAAGAGTATGCAGGTGCAATATTCGCTGCTGGACCGGCGGCCCGAACACGCCATGATGCCGTTATGCCGCGAGGCGGATATGCAGCTCTTGTGTTACGGCACGATCGCTGGCGGCTTCATCACCGACGCCTGGCTCGGTAAACCCGAACCCGGCGCGGAGCTCACCAACCGTTCCCTCATCAAATACAAACTCGTGATCGACGACTTCGGCGGCTGGGCGGCCTTCCAGGCGCTCCTGCGTTCCCTGCGCGCGATTGCCGACAAACACGGCTGCTCTATCGCCGCCGTGGCCACGCGCTGGGTGCTAGACCGCGAACGTGTGGGCGCCGCCATCGTCGGCGCGCGGTATGCGGATCGCCTGGGCGAAACTTTGTCCGTCTTCGACCTGCGCCTGGACGATGAAGACCACGCCCTGCTTGCCCCCTTGCTGGCGGCCCACCCCGGCCCTGACGGTGATTGTTATGCCCTGGAGCGCGACAAAACCGGGCGGCATGGGCGCATCATGAAGTACAACCTGAATAAAACCTGAACAAATCTGAATTTGGTTAATATATTTTTGATAGCAAACTATCTATATATTACGTGACCAAGGGCACGGATTTTTGTAAATCGTCAGCTCAAACCTGAAATCAAACCCAAAATGGGTATGATTTCGTACTGGATGCGAGTGAATTCAAGGCGGTTCAACGGGGATGATTGATCGCCAGCCGAATATACGACGCGGTAGATGATCCCGTGTGTATCGCTACTTTGCCGACGGGCGCAACGCTGTTGGACACGGGCACACCCGCGTTGACGAACGGTCCTGCGGCCGGGTGAGCAAAGGTGACCATTCCCTTTTGCTCGCTACCGCCAATTTCGATGACCAGCCGGTTGCCCTTGGCCAGTCGCCAGGCAATCGGCCAGATGTTCACATCGACTGCGTAAACGGTGTCAGGGATCATCGGCTCCTTCCGGTCAAAGGTGTGCCAAGCCTTATAGGGCGTGGCCCGCGTCATATCTGCATTGCGCCTTGACACACGCAGCCATCCCATCGACATTGGCAGAGCTGGATCTTGCGCACCCTGAACGGTGACCTCGCTGCCGTCAGGGCGGATTTCACGCACCGCCACAAACAGGTCAGCGTCCGCAACAGACGACGACACGTACAAGTGCAACAGAGCCGGGCCGATGATTTCCAGGTCTTCGGGCAAAGCAGCCGTTTCAAACTGCACGGGTGCCGTCCCCACGCCGTAATCGGCGGTGTAGCCCGCGCGGGAAGCGGCTGCGGGCGCTGAACTGGTCAGTTCGCGGCTGGCTGCATCCAGATAAAGCGTGCGCGGCGCGGTGCTGTCCAGCGGGTAGCGTTTGCCGGTTCGCTTGACAGCGCCGCCCGCGGTGCGCACCGTCACTTCGACGAGTGGGTCTTGATTTTCGCTGGTCACTCCCTTGAGGAAGCGGTCAAAAAAGCGCTGCTGCCTTACCACGTCGCTCGCGCGGTACATGAAGTCCGGGTCTTGCCCGATGCCCGTGTATAACTGACGATACGCCGCGTTGACAGCCCGGTTGAAGCCGTCAATCGTGCCATTGAGGTGCAAACCCAGCCCGCCATTGTTGGCATAGGCAAATACCGCCGCCTTGATCTTTGAAAGGTCTGGAATACGCTCTGCCCAAAACGGGTCTGTCACCGGTAAGTCGTCTCGCAGGACGAGGCGGAAATCTTTGGGGAACACCGTGTTGGCCGCGAGTTCAGCCGCAGACAACTTCGGCGAAGAAGGGTTCAGAGCGGCGCCGTACTGGTAGGCCTGTATGCGCCGCAGGTACCACCCGTCCAGAAACCGCGCGCTCAGCAGGCCACCGTGGCGCACCGCGTCGCGGTAGATGTCACTGAAGCCCTGGGCCACCAGGATCGCTTTCAAATGCGGTGGGTTGAGCGCCGCTACCAGCCACTGCGCTGCGGCAAAGTAGGAGTCACCCACGGTGCCTACATTGCCATTGCTCCAGGGCTGAATGCCAGCCCACTCGATCGCGTCATAGAAGTCGGACTGCAACTGTCGCCCGAGGATCTCCAGCTTGCCAGGCGATGCCCCCGAGCCGCGCTGGTCGCAGCGGATCTGCACGTAGCCGTTGCGCACCCATGTCTCGGGCAGCGGCGTTTCCCAGTGCATGAATTCGCCCTGGGTTTCCTGTCTTGCAAAGTCGGCAGGCGACCAGTCTTTGAAGGCAATGTCTTTGGGGTAAGGGCCCATGGACATGATGACCGGGAACTGGCCGGACGCGTCGGGGCGAAAGATGTCGGCCACCACGTAGCTGCCATCGCGCATCGGGATGCGGACGTCCTTCTCCAAGTGGATGGCGTAGTTGTTGCCCAAGGTGGTCGCGGTAGTCGTATTGGTCGTGGTAGTCGCGGTGGCGCCGCCGGCACAGGCCATGAGAGCCGGGAGCGCGGAGCTGGCGAAAGTAATCTTGATGAGGTCGCGTCGGGTGGGGTTCATGAAAATCTCCAAGGGTGGTCTGTTGCACAAAGTGCAGACTTCCACTTGAAGTTGATGGGTGCCGACGGGCGTCAGTTAGACGATCACACCACATTGCATCAACGGGAAGTTGCATTGTGGATACTGCGCGCCCCGACGGCAAACGTCATTCACCTAGGTTAAGCGGTGGATTTTTTTAAGTGGCGGCCTGTTTACGCAGGCGAGACAACGACTGGGGCCGAATGCCCAGGTAAGAGGCCAGCAGGTATTGAGGCACCTGGTCGATTTGCGGGCCGAACTGATCACGCATCGCTTTGTAGCGCGCCTGCGCATCCATGAGCAAAAATGACAGTTCACGCTGCTCCTTGCGCACGTACAGGAACTCCGCAACACGACGCCCCACCTTCTGCCATTCAGTGTGAGACTCATAGAGTTCCAGCAAAACCTGGTACGGCCAAACCACCAACTCCGTCGGCACGATGGCCGCTATGGCGACCTGGGCCGGCCGCTGCACCGCTGCGCTGCCAAATGATAGCGTGAAGGAGCCCGCAAAACTGAAGTCCTTTGTGGCTTCGTCGCCGTCAGGCAGCGTGACGTAGTAGCGAACAAAGCCCTTTTTGATGTACGCCAGTTCGTGGCGGCTCTGCCCGAGACGGCAAAATGCTTCGCCCGAATCCAGCTGCCGATGGGTACCTTGATTTGCCAAGGTTTCAATGTCCGCTTTCGGCGGATTGGCCAGCCGCTGAAAATACGCGGCAAGGGCATTGATGAGCTCAGCTTGTTCCACAGCGTGCTTTAAACAAGGCGGGATTCAGATAGGTGGCAGAACGTCGGGTGTTGCCCCATTGTGCCGCCTTTGAGGTCTGCCAGCCACTGGCGAGCCATGTATTGCAGGCACGCCCACCAAGGAGCGGAAACGACCTTGCGCATTCAACAGGCGGTCATCGCGTCAGATTCAGCACCTCGCCCGGCTCAAGAACGGTAGCGCGAGTGCCAGGTGCACTTTTTCTAGCGGCGGCCAGAAACCGCTCTGGTGTACCGTCATAAGAAAGAATGAAACTGTCCGTAAACAGGCTGCCTTTGAACCGGTAGTGCATGGGCACCGCCACGTCAGCGCCAAGTAGGCCTGCCAGTTCCGCCGCCTGTTCGGCATTCATGACCACTTGCTCGCCCAAGACACGCAGCCCGTTGACCGACAGCAATGCCAGTTGGATTGAAGGAAACCGCTTGGGCAATTCGCGCAGCTCGGGAATAAGTTTTGAGTCACCTCCGAAATAGACTGTTGAGCCATTGGCCTGAATCACGAAGGTGATTTCTGGTACTTTGTGGGCAGCCGGTGCCGCCGTAATGGTCAGTGGCCCCACCGACACAGCTTCCCATGGCCGAAGCTCTCGCACGTTGGTGAAACCCGCCGCACGGGCAGCCTCCACCATGTCAGGCCCGACAAAGAACGGTACCGCCTTGTCTGGGTAGCGCTCCATAGTCTTGATGTCGAAATGATCGTAGTGGGCATGGCTGGCTACGATCGCGGTCAATTTTGGAAGATGCTCCATCGCCATGGCGAGTGGCTCGCCGTGGTGGAAATGCATTTTTTCGCTGAACCATGGATCGGTCAAGACCTTGGCGTTTCCAAAGTCCAGCAACACCGAGGCGTGGGCGATGCGCGTCACGCTAAAGCCGCTCGTCGCATTACCAGGCGATGGGCGCAGCGCGATGGACTGTGCAGGCGGTGTGGCCCCCGCCCGCACAGGTGCTGGCGATAGCGGTGCAATGAAAAAGGACGCGGCGAGCGCAATGACGACGCTGGCAATGATGATGGCTGGCAACAGCAGCCGGCGGAGTTGTAGCTTCATGTGAACCTTTCAGAAAAAACCATTTCGGGTGGAGTCTGATAGTTCAGGAGCCGCCGGTCATTCACCTAGGTTAATGGCTCAACTTCTTTTTGGATCAGCAAAACTTTTGAGACCCACTACCGGTCAGGTTGTCGCAACCAAGCGACAGCCGATACCCCGATGCAGCGTGGACAGTTCTCTTCAACTTTTTTGCCTATCGAATATATTTGGGGTGAGGACACATTTGAAGGCAAGGAAGACACCTTTTTGATAGCAAACTATCCATATATTTCGTGACCCAGAGCACAAATTTTTGTAAATCGTCGGCTCAAATCTGGGATCAAACCCAAAATGGGTATGATTGGGAGACAGAATGGAGCCCGTGTGTTTTGCGCCCGGTTTGAACCCAGCAGCCCGATGGCTTTGTAAGAATTGGTTTGCCTGTTCGACTACTGGGCGGACGATGCCGGG
>JANOXL010000365.1:0-5262 GCA_031418395.1 Rhodoferax sp.
GCAAGCTGCACAACCCGATGGCGCGCGTGGGCCAGATGAGCGAGCTGCAAAACCTCGCCACCTTCCTGATGGCGCCTGGCCATTGCGACTGGCTCACCGGCCAAAGCATCATGATGGACGGCGGCGGCGCACTGGCCCACGGCGGCAACTTTTACGAGCTGCGCAAGTGGACCGATGCAAACTGGCAAGAAGCACGCGACCGCATCGAGGCGCAGAACAACAAAGACAAGGCGCAGCGTTGATCTGCTGATATCAGTTGATGACGGACTCTCCCGCGCGACTGGAAGGCGAAGCCAGCAGGCGTGTTATCGGCCTCATCGTGATGATGATCATGGTGCATCTGCCCTTCACGGGCGGGCGCGTTGGGCTCACGCTCATGGCCATTGAGTTGCAGGCCAGCACCTTTGTGGTGGGCCTGATGGCCAGCCTGCTCTCCGTCGTGCCCATGGTGCTCTCGGTTCACATGGGCCGCTGGACAGACCGGGTGGGTATTCGCCACCCAGCGCTGATCTCCACCGGCTTTGTCGCACTCGCCTGCACACTGCCCTTTTTGAACCAGTCCATCGCCACCTTGTGTGTGGCCAGCATCCTGCTGGGCTCGGGTTTTATGCTGCTGCACATTGGCATCAGCAATGCGGTGGGTCACGCCAGTACCCCCGAGACGCGCACCCAAGCCTATACCTGGCTGGCGGTAGGGTTTTCGGTCTCCACCATACTGGGGCCGGTGGTGGCCGGTTATGCAATTGACCATTTTGGGCACGCCAAGGCGTTTTTGCTACTGGCCGCGTTCCCGGCGCTCACTTTTGTGGTGTTATTGGCGCGCAGGCGGCCGTCACCGCCACCACCTCACAGGGAGGCGCGGGCGCAAGACGCCCATGTGATGGACCTGCTGCGCGACAAACCCCTGCGCTCGGTCTTCATTGCCAGCGCTTTTATGAACGTGAGTTGGGACATGTTCACCTTCATGATGCCGGTGTATGGCGCTTTGATCAAACTCTCCGCATCCAACATCGGCCTGATCATGGGCAGTTTTGGCGTGGCGACTTTTGTGGTGCGCCTCTCAATGCCGCTGGTGAATCGCTACCTGGGCGAGTGGAAAGTGCTGTGCGTCGCGTTGGGCATGGTGGGTTTGAGTTACGCGCTTTTCCCGCTTTTGCAAACCGTGCCGCTTCTGGTGGCGGTAGCCTTCTTTCTGGGCTTGGGGCTCGGTTCGGCTCAGCCCATGCTGCTGAGTTTGATTCACCAAGTCGCGCCGCCCGGCCGCACGGGCGAGGCGATTGGTGTGCGGACCACGTTCTTAAACCTCAGCCAGGTACTGATGCCTCTGCTGTTTGGCGCCTTCAGCACGGCGGCCGGCATGGTGCCCGCGTTTTGGGTGGTGGCAGCGATAGGCGCGGGGGGGAGCTGGTTTGCGGGGTCGCGGGCAAAAGCGTCTAGAGATAAATAACTTTAAGATAAAATATCTCACTAAATATTCTGCAATCTAGGTCTCGTATTTACTGGATAGTTAGCTATATAAATGGATAGTATTTATTATAAAATATAGACATTAATTTTCTTAAAATTTAGTATAACGAATTTTTTGATCCCGCAATATCCCCCCTTGCGTCAAATTTATCGTGCTGGCGGGATGCGCCCGAGCAGCCGCTCAATTGCCATACCAATCGCGATCAAGGCCCGGTCACTGCCAGCGGGCCCATCCAGCTCCAGACCAACCGGCAGCCGACTCGCCGCACCCAAGCCGATGGGCACCTGGATGCCGGGTACACCCGCGTTGCTGCCTGGGTCGGTGTTTTGGATATACAGGTTGAAGTTGTCCAGGCTGCTCGACGCTGGTCCAGCTGCGCCTGCGACTTTCGGCACTGTGGGAAACACCAAGGCGTCTAATCGATGGGCGGCAAAGGTGTCAGCGTAGAGCTTGACCAAGGCCGGACGGTGGGTGTTGATGGCAGCGGCGTAGATCGGCGCGGTATCGATAAAGCCGTTGGCCGTTGGCAGTTTGCGCGGCACCACGATGGCTTCATAGGTGCCCTTGACGTCCGGGCTGGCGGCCGCGGCGACGAGTTGGTTGATATTGATACCGGTGTTGGATTCCGCCAGATAACGCACCATGGTGCTGTAACCTTCATGAAACGCCACAGGAAAACTCACACTGCCGTTGAGGCTAGCCAGGTTGGGCATTTGAACCTCGACCACGGTAACGCCAGCGCCTTTGAGCTTGGTCAACGCCGCCTCGTAACTGCTTTGGGTATCCGCATCCATATTGGCCTGAAACGCGGCCACCACACCCAGGCGCACCGTGCGCAAATCTGCAGCGGTGGCCGGGCTTCCACCGGCGATGACACGATCCAGCAATTCCACATCCGCCATACTCACGGCCATCGGGCCCGCCGTGTCGCGCGTGTTGGAGATGGGCGCAATGCCCGCCTGAGAATAACGCCCCACCGTGGGCCGCAGCGCCGCGCAACCATTGAGCGCGCAGGGCACGCGCACTGAGCCGCCCGTGTCTGTGCCTAGTCCGGCAGGCGCCATACGCGCGCCAATGGCCACACCGGTGCCAGAAGAAGAGCCGCCAGACATCTTGCTCAGGTCATACGCGTTACGCACGCCCACATTGCTGCTGGTGTTGAACGACGGGTTGTAGCCTGAAATGCCAAATGCCAGCTCGTGCATATTGGTTTTTCCCAGCACCACGGCACCGGCGTCCCGCAGTCGCTTCAGCACTGGAGCGTCTGCCGTGGGCACGAAGTTTTTGAGGGCCGGGGAACCTGCCGTTGATGGCAAACCTGCCGCGTGAATGTTGTCTTTTACGACAATCGGTACACCGTTAAGTGGCAAACACGGCCCGCCCGCTTGTCGACGCGCGTCGGCAGCGGCTGCAGCACGCAGCGCACCAGTTTCGTCCAGCGTCACAAAAGCGTTGTGCGCTGCACCTGCCTTGGCCCGTGCGAGGTAAGCGCGCGTGACGGCGTCGCTCGTCAAGCTGCCCGCGCAAATCTGTGTGGCCACGTCGGTGGCCGTTAGTGAGAAGATGTCAGGCGCTGACGAGCCGGAAACGGTGGCGCAGCCCACCAGCACACTCAACGCAGATAGCGAAACAGTGGTTGATGCTGAGCGAAAAATGAAAGTTCGACCATGGGATTTCGGGTGCATACAAGTCTCCTGATGGAAAGAATCGGGGGTTAAGAGCCCGAGAATGCGCCATGACGCGCGACTTGTATGTCCTCTAATTAGACGACAGGCACCGCTTATTCCAATTCCAAATCATCCGTGAACGTCGTTGCACCTCCTAGCCGTGCTACAGCACTGTCGTCGTCGGTGCGTCTATTTCACGAATGATTTGGAAATGGAATTACTAGTGGAAACGACTTGACAGCTGCGCCAGCCCGGCACGCCGGTGAACGCCGAGCTTCTCGAACACCCGGCTCAGGTAGGTGCGCACGCTGGGCAACGCAATGTTCAACGCGCGGGCGATTTCCTTGTCCGTGAGGCCCTGGCAAACACAGCGGGCAACGTCCATTTCACGGGGGCTCAAGGGCACGGCGCTGCGGGGTGTGGGCCCTCGGGCGAGCAATTGGGTAGGTACTTGGGTGAGCATTTGGGCGGGCAGCGGTTGCACCTGAAGTGCCGCTTTGCTGCGCGCACGGCGCAAAGCCGCCACAAACGCAGGTTCAATCATGTCCAGCAACATCTTGTCGCGGTTGTCAAACTCTTTGCGGTGGCGTGCGCGCCAAATGCGCAAATCGCCCAAAGCCTGTGCGCCATCAAAAGCGTGCAGGTTCATGCCCCAATGCAGGCCGTCGCGGGCCAGGAAGTCGTTGAAAAACTCCGTCTTCAAAAACTCGTTGCGCGGCATCACTTCAGACACCAGCGTGGCATGGCGTTTGGCCTGCAAGGCGAAAGTGATGGGGTCATGGTGCTGGTACCAGCCCTGGTATTCGGCCAAGTTGGAGGCGCTCATGTTCAGCGAAACGCAGTCGCTGAACTGGGCGTCCTGGTCATTCCAGACAAACGAAGCGAAGTGGTCCGCCCGAAACAATTCCAGCGTTGCCTGACCCACACGCTGCCGAATGTCACGCTCGTTCAAATCCTCTGCGAGCAGGCCAAAACAGGTGCGCAGCGCGTTTTGCTCGGTGCTGGAGAGGAACATGTCTGCTGCGCAACGATAGGGGGCGGGCCTAGAAAGAAGTGCGAAGCGGCGCTGTCAATCCACCGTCGCGCCAGAAGCAATCACCAGGGGCCGCCAAGCCTCGGCGTCGGCCCGTACAAACTTCTGCATGTCGTCCAACAGCAGCGAGCCCGAGGTGGACGACGCGGCCTTGTAGCGCTCCTGCATCGCGGGCAGCGCCATCACTTCCTTGATTGAACTGGCCAGTTTCTCCAAAATCGGCCGGGGTGTGCCGGCCGGTGCAGCGATACCCGCCCAGCCCTCCACCACCGTATCTTTGAAACCCTGCTCGACAAACGTTGCTAACTCGGGCAACACCGCGTTGCGCACTGGACTGGTCACGCCAATGCCTTTGAGCGCGCCGGATCGCAGGTGCGGCACGGCAGCGGCTAGGCCGTCCATCACCAGGGGCACGGTGCCGCCAATGGCGTCGGTCACCGCCAGCGCGCCGCCACGGTAGGGAATGTGGGTGAGCGTGATGCTCGCCGCCTGCGCAAACCGCATCATCACCAGATGCGGAATCGAGCCGATGCCCGAGGTGGCAAAACTGATGCCAGGCGTGCGTTTGGCAGCGGCCACAAACTCCGCCAGATTCGCATATGGCGCATTTTTGTTGGCCATCAGCGCGTAGGGCGTGCGCAGGATGTCGGCAATGTGCGCAAAACTCTTATCCGGGTCCCAATCCAGCCGCCCCCGGTACAGCGTGGAGCCGACCGAGGAAGCGCTGATCACCGAGACCAGCAGCGTGTAGCCATCCGGCGCGGCCTTGGCCACCAGCCCCGTGCCTAATGTGGAGCCCGCACCGGCTTTGTTGTCTACCACCACGGTTTGCCCCAGGCGCGAGCGCAGCTCTTCGGCAATCTGCCGCGCCACGCCGTCGGTGGAACCGCCGGGTGCAAAAGGCACGATGAGTTTGATCGGGCCGGCGGCAGGCCAGGCCGGTTGGGCCATGGCGAGCGGAGCCGCAAGCGTAGAGACTGTGGCGGCCAGGGCGGTGCGGCGGTTTATGACGTGGCGATGGTTCATGACGGGTTGATCGTGTTGGGGTTGTTGAAGGTGTTGGGGTTGTTAGAGTTGGTGGGGGCGGTTCATCC
>JANOXL010000366.1:0-22211 GCA_031418395.1 Rhodoferax sp.
GCCGTTCAGGCGCGCCCATTCCCAGGCAGCTGCACAAATCAGCACCAGTGCCGCCACACAAAACGGCCAAGGCGATGGGTAAAAAAGCGCTGGAAGCAATAAAAGCAACAATACAAGCGCAGTGATTACCCGTTGTTTCAACATGTCAACTCTTCACGCAGATCGCTCAAGCTCAACATGGCGCTTTGAAAGTTGCTCGGACGTTTTACCAAACCTACGCTCCCTTTTGGCAAAGTCTGCCAACGCAAGGTCCAGCGCTGCCTCGTCAAACTCGGGCCACAGACAAGGGCTGAAGTACAGTTCAGTATAGGCAGCTTGCCACAAAAGAAAATTGCTCAGTCTAAACTCGTCGCCGGTTCGAATCAACAAATCGGGGTCGGCCACGTGGGCCAGCGCCAACTCTCGATTCAGGGCCGATTCGTCAATTGTTATGCCTTGTTGTGCCAATTTGGCCGCAGCTTGAGCAATGTCCCATCGACCACCGTAATTAAAGCAAACGTTCAGCACGAGCTTAGAATTTTCTGCCGTTGTGGCTTCAGCCTGGGCAAGTCCCGTACGCACTTTGTCGGACAAACCTGTGCGTTCACCTACGAAATGGAGTTGGACGCCATCGCGCTTCAACTCCGGCACCTCGCGGGCAATCGCCATGCCCAACAACTCCATTAAGCTGGAAACTTCCTCAGCAGGTCGGCTCCAATTTTCAGAAGAGAATGCAAACACGGTCAAAACGCGAACGCCCCGCTTGGCACAGGCTTGGACGCAACGTTTGAGTGACTCAACCCCTTGTTTGTGGCCCGCGATGCGAGGCAAAAACCGTTTGGATGCCCAACGCCCATTGCCATCCATCACGATGGCAACATGCTGAGGAATCAGACTCACGCTGACGCCTCGCAAGTACTGCGCAAGTACAGATCTTGTGGCCGCCGCATGATGGTGAAGTTGCTAATTGTGAAGTCGCCAATGATGTCTATACAGCCATGATTTCCTGCTCTTTGGCAGTCATCAGTTGGTCGATAGCGACAATGTGCCGATCCGTGACTTTTTGGATGTCAGTTTCCGAGCGCTTTTGCTCGTCTTCAGACGCTGTTTTGTCTTTGATCATTTTTTTGACGGCTTCATTGGCGTCGCGCCGCAGGTTTCTGACCGCGATTCTTGCGCCTTCGGCCTCGCCACGCACGACCTTGGTCAATTCCTTACGGCGCTCCTCTGTCATTGCAGGCATCGGAACCCTGATCAGGTCACCCATACTGGCGGGATTCAGCCCCAAGTCGCTCTCGCGAATGGCTTTCTCGATTTTTGCGCCCATGCCCTTTTCCCAGGGTTGAATACTGATAGTGCGGGAATCCAGCAAGGAAACATTGGCGACCTGGTTGATTGGCAACAGCGCGCCGTAGTAGTCCACCTGAACGGAATCGAGCAGCGCGGGATTGGCGCGGCCGGTGCGAATTTTGGTGAGGTTGTTTTTGAACGCAGCGATCGATTGATCCATCTTGGCTTCAAGGTTGCTGCGTATCTCTTCAATCGACATCTTGTCCTCCAACAGTCTTTCCAATTTTCAGCGCTCTAGACCCACTACCCAAGGAATGCCTGCCCACTCCACGAGCTGACTCAAGCACCCTTAAGCATAAACCAGTGTGCCTTCATCCTCGCCCATGACCACCCGCTTGAGCGCACCATGTTTGAAGATCGAAAAAACTTTAATCGGCAGCTTTTGGTCACGGCAAAGCGCGAATGCGGTCGCATCCATGATGCCCAGATTTTGGGAAATAGCTTCGTCAAAAGACAACTTGGAATAGCGCGTCGCAGCGGCGTCTTTTTTGGGATCGGCGCTGTACACGCCGTCCACCTTGGTCGCCTTCAATACGATCTGCGCGCCAATCTCGGCACCACGCAAAGCCGCAGCTGTGTCGGTCGTAAAAAAAGGGTTGCCAGTGCCCGCGGCAAAAATCACCACTTTGCCCTCTTCAAGATACTGCAACGCTTTGGGGCGAACGTAGGGCTCCACTACTTGTTCGATAGCTATAGCGGACATGACACGGGCGGTCAATCCCGCTTTGTTCATGGTGTCACCCAGGGCCAGTGCATTCATAACCGTCGCCAGCATGCCCATGTAGTCTGCGGTCGCGCGATCCATACCCACGGAACCACCGGCCACGCCGCGAAAGATGTTGCCCCCGCCAATAACGACAGCCACTTCTACCCCAAGCCGGGTGATCTCAGCGATCTCATCGACCATCCGCACGATGGTGTCGCGGTTGATGCCAAACTGGTCGTCCCCCATCAAGGCCTCACCCGACAGCTTGAGCAAAATTCGCTTGTAAGCTGGCTGGGGTGCTGACATGCTGGACTCCATTCGTTATTTGTCTAAATCGCTGATTATCGGCAAGTTGTCGGTCGCCCTTTTAGGCGCTCTTTTGCGCAGCGGCGACCTGTGCGGCCACTTCAGCAGCAAAATCGTCGACTTTCTTTTCAATTCCCTCGCCGACGACATACATCGTGAACGCCTTGACTGTCGTGCCAGCAGCTTTAAGCATCTGTTCAACCGTGGTTTTGTCGTTCTTTACAAATGCCTGATTAAAGAGCGAAACTTCCTTCAGAAATTTCTGCACGCCACCCTCGACCCGCTTGGTGACGATTTCAGCCGACTGCACGGGTTTGTTTTCAGCCGTCGCCTTTGCTGCATCTTCAGCCGCTTTGGCCACCGCGACTGAACGCTCCTTGGCCACCAACTCAGCGGGCACGTCTGCACTGGACAATGCCACTGGCTTCATTGCAGCCACGTGCATGGCAACATCTTTGGCCGCACCCGCATCACCTTCAAATTCCACCATGACACCAATCCGCGTGCCGTGCAAGTAGTTGGCCAACTGTGCGCCCGTCCCAAAGCGCTTGAAGCGCCGAAAACTCATGTTTTCACCAATTTTGCCAATCAAACCCTTGCGAACTTCTTCCAGCGTTGGACCAAATCCATCCTGCGAATACGCCAGTGCACCCAGCGCTGCAACATCGGCGGGGTTGTGTTTGGCGATAAGGCCCACGGCATTGTTGGCCAACGCCAGGAAACTGTCGTTCTTGGTGACAAAGTCAGTCTCGCAGTTGACTTCAAGCATCGCACCCACGGTGCCATCGACGACGCTGACGACCACCCCTTCAGCCGTGATGCGGCTGGCGGCCTTGCCCGCTTTGCTGCCGAGTTTGACGCGCAGAATTTCTTCTGCCTTTTCCATATCGCCCTCCGCCTCGGTCAGCGCGCGTTTGCATTCCATCATCGGGGCGTCGGTCTTGCCGCGCAACTCAGCGACCAAACTTGCAGTAATTGCAGCCATCTTGAATCTCCTAAAACTAAATATCGGGTAAGTACTAAACCTGGGAGAGCAGTGGCTCACCTTTGGCTAAAAAAAAGGGGCCTTCAGCCCCTTTTAGCGTCGAGCAGGTCGACGACTGGGGCAATTAGGCCGCAGCCTCGCTCACTTCGACAAATTCATCGGTGCCTTCGGCAGCAACTGCCTTGACCACGTCGTCCACCGCATTGGCGCGGCCCTCGAGGATGGCGTCTGCAATGCCACGGGCATACAACATGACGGCTTTGGACGAGTCATCGTTGCCGGGGATCACGTAATCGATACCTTCAGGTGAATGGTTGGAGTCAACCACGCCGATCAGCGGGATGCCCAGTTTTTTGGCCTCTAGCACCGCGATTTTGTGGTAACCCACGTCAATCACAAAAATCGCATCTGGCAAAGCAGCCATGTCCTGGATGCCGCCGATATCTTTTTCAAGCTTCTCGATTTCGCGCTTGAACATCAATTGTTCTTTTTTGCTCATGGCATCCAGACCAGCTTCTTGCTGGACTTTCATTTCCTTGAGGCGTTTGATCGACGTCTTGACCGTTTTGAAATTGGTCAACATGCCGCCAAGCCAACGTTGGTCAACGAAGGGCACGCCAGCACGCTGGGCTTCAGCCGAGACGATTTCGCGCGCTTGGCGCTTGGTGCCGACCATCAGCACAGTGCCGCGGCGGGCCGTCAACTGCTTGGCGAATTTGGCCGCTTCCTGGAACATCGGCAGCGATTTTTCCAGGTTGATGATGTGGATTTTGTTGCGATGGCCGAAGATGAACGGAGCCATCTTGGGGTTCCAGAAACGGGTTTGGTGACCAAAATGGACACCGGCTTCCAGCATTTCACGCATGGTGACTGACATAATTAACTCCAAAGGTTGGGTCTAAAATCCAGCCCGCTATCGGCGCAGGTTCTTGAAGAACATCTGCACACAACACCTTGATGGGACTGGTTTGCGATTTGTTTGCCGCAAAGAACGCAACTTCCATTGCGTTCTAATGACCTAAAGGCCCGAACTCCAATCCCAAACTCTAAGCTTTGGTTGGCGTACTCAGCAAAACCCAAAGATTATAACATCCACTTCCATGCCGCACTTGCCCCACCTCTTGCCGGATTTGCTCACCATACGCTCGTCGATCCGCTCTGGACTAAGCACCGCACAGACCCAAATGGACACCGCCATTGGGGTTGCCACGTCCCCGTCCAACCAAAAGGTGTTTCTAAGAACCCTGTTTGACGAAGCCCGACAATCTGCAGCGCAGGCGGATGCCGTTCGCTTGCCCTTAGCGGGACTCGCGATTTCGACCAAAGACCTCTTTGACATCCAGGGTCAAACCACAGCGGCGGGCTCGGTCATTTTGAAAGATGCACCGCCTGCCCGCGCCGACTGTGTGGCGGTTGCACGCCTCAAAGCGGCTGGTGGCATCGTGATGGGTCGCACCAACATGGTGGAGTTTGCGTTTTCAGGCGTGGGCGTCAACCCGCACTTCGGCACACCGGTCAACGCTGCGGGCGGCGCCGTTGCCCGCGTCCCAGGTGGCTCGTCATCAGGTGCGGGGGTGTCTGTCGCCACAGGTTCGTCTTTCATTGGCTTGGGATCGGACACCGGCGGCTCCATTCGGATTCCAGCGGCGCTCAATGGCATCGTGGGTTTTAAAAGCACGGCGCGCCTGGTACCGACGGTTGGGGCTTATCCGCTTTCCAGCACCATGGACACCGTCTGCGCGCTCACTCGCAGCGTCCGGGACGCAATCTTGACCCATGAAATCCTGGCTGCACGCACCGTCGTGCGCAGCCACGCGCCACTGGCGGGTTATCGGCTGGCAGTCGTCAAGCAACTAATGCAAGACGACATGGATGCCACAGTGTCCAGCGCCTGGGCGCGCACCTTGGCAAGCCTTCGCACACAGGGTGCCAACATCCAGGAAATTGATTTGCATGAGCTGGAGGAACTCCCTGCCCTTAACGCCACCGGCGGTTTCTCGCCTGTGGAAGCCTACGCCTGGCACTTCCCGCTACTGGACCAACACAGCGCAGGTTATGACCCGCGCGTGTTGGCCCGCATCATGCGAGGTGCTGCCATGACAGCCCGTGAATACATCGCCCTGTGTGCCGCCCGAAGCGCCTGGATCACACGGGTAGAAGCGGCACTCGCAGGCTTCGACGCCGTGTTGTCTCCCACCGTTCCTATTGTTGCGCCACCGCTCGCAGATGTAGATGCCGGTGCCGAGCGCGACGCCGCATTTTTCAAGGCCAATGGCCTGCTGCTACGCAATACCAGCGCCATCAACATGCTGGACGGCTGCGGCATCTCCCTGCCCTGCCACGTGGCGGGCGAACTGCCTGTCGGGCTGATGGTTTGGGCACCTGCGATGCAGGATGACTGCGTGCTGAACATTGCATTTCAAATTGAAAAAGCGCTACAAAATGCGTAGCTTTCTACACTTGTATTGATTGCACCCGTCCAGAGTTATCTACAAAAAAATGAAAATTGCAGTCGTTGGCGCTGGCATCATTGGAATCACCACCGCCTGGGAGTTGGCGCAAGACGGCCACGAGGTCACGGTCTTTGAGCGGCGAGGCGCGGCCGCTGAAGAAGCCAGTTTTGCCAATGCAGGCGTCGTCGCACCGGGCTACGTCACGCCGTGGGCCGCGCCGGGTATGCCCTGGAAGGTGCTGAGCCACTTGTTTTCGCGTTATGCGCCAGTCAAAGTGGGGCTTTCATTGAGTGGCCAAGACCTCGCCTGGATCGCCCGCTGGCTACACGCCTGCAAGGCCTCGCGTTACAAGGCGGGGCGTGCCAGCCTGCAAAAGCTGGCTTTTTACAGCCGCGAGCGCCTGCACGCGATCACCGCCAACTTGCACCTGGACTACGAACGCGGCGACGGCTATACCGTGCTTTTGCGCGCAGAGTCAGACCGCAAAATGATTCAGCCCAGCCTGGAGGTTTTGAAAGAAGCGGGCGTAGCCTTTAAAGACCTCGATGAAAAAGGTGTTCGCACCCACGAACCTGCGCTGAACCCCGACACCCGCTTTTTCGGCGGCATCCACCTGCCTGGTGACGAGGTCGGCAATTGCCGCCAATTTGCACTGTTGTTGAAAAACGAGTGCCAGCGCGTCGGCGTGAAGTTTGAATTCAACCAAACGGTGAGCCACATCACCCGGCAACCCGCCATGGCCCTCAAGCTGGAGAGTGAAGCGCAAACCCGTGCCTTCAACGCGGTGGTGATCTGTGCGGGACTCTCCGGTGCGCAGTTGCTCCAACCGCTGGGTATCAAAGTGCCGATGGTCGCCGTTTACGGTTATTCGGTCAGCGCGCCAATTCGCGAGCTGATCAACGCGCCCACCAGCGCGGTGATGGACGAACGCTTCAAAGTTGCCATCTCTCGCCTGGGACAACGCGTGCGTGTGGCGGGCAGCGCCGAGATCGGTAGCTCGCCTGCTCACCATCGCAAATCGTCGATCCAGACGCTCTACAAGGTACTGCACGACTGGTTTCCGGGTGCGGCGATTCAATCCAGCGGCGTGCAGGTCTGGAAAGGCGCGCGCCCGATGTTGCCCGACGGCCCACCGGTGATTGGCGGAAGTGGCATTCCCGGCCTGTGGTTGAACCTGGGCCATGGCTCCAGCGGCTGGGCTCTGAGCTGTGGCTCGGCGCGCGCAGTGGCGGACGTGATAGGCGGCCATCACGCGGCGATTGATCTCAACGGGTTTCGCCAAAGCCGGTTTGCCTGATGAGCGCGCTCCTGGCTGAAGCATCCGCCAGTTTCCCCATGCGGATTCTGCCGCTTGTGCGTGGCGCAAACTTTGCGAGTGGTATCGCGCAGCCGCATCCTCCGCCTCTCTCACTTACCGCGAACAAGACGCTCTCAAAGTACACCACGCACACTTCGCCATTGCCTTTGTACGCCATCGATGCCACACGTCGCATTGAAGAATCCTATGCCGCCGTTTTGCCGCCACACACATTGATGCAGCGCGCGGGCGAGGCCGTGGCGCGCGTGGCGCTTGCGTTGTGGCCCCACGCACAAACCATCTGGATCGCCGCTGGCCCTGGTAACAACGGTGGCGACGGCCTGGAAGCTGCCTGCCATTTACGCCGCATGGGCAAGACTGTGGTGCTCACTTGGC
The DNA here is from genome assembly GCA_031418395.1 of Rhodoferax sp. GTDB lineage: Bacteria > Pseudomonadota > Gammaproteobacteria > Burkholderiales > Burkholderiaceae_C > JANYCG01. Next base: position 7,473 of record JANOXL010000366.1, read on the forward strand.
TGGGCAGCCCAGAGCGTTGTAGTGCCGACACATTGACGTCGTTCAAGAATGCCAAGCTGGCGGGCTTCCTCTTGGAGGACGCGCCACCCGCAAAATTCGATCTGGCCATCGATGCTTTGCTTGGCATCGGCGCATCTACTGGCGCGCGCTTGTTGGATGGCCAAGTTGCCGCGTGGGCCCAACGCATGAACGCGAGCGGTGCGCCGATCCTGGCCATCGACCTGCCCAGCGGCCTCAACGCCGATACCGGCGCGGCTGCTTTACACAGTGTGCGGGCGAGCCACACCTTGAGTCTGGTCACGCTGAAACCCGGTCTGTTCACCGGGCACGGGCGAGATCTCTGCGGTGAAATTTGGTTCGACCCGCTGGGTTGTCAGACTGATCAGAGCGACCTAAGCGAGGTGAACGAGGCGGGCGAATTGGGTGACCTGCGTGCGCTTGCACCGATCTGTGCACATTTGTCCCATGCGTCGCCGGCGAGTCGCACTTTTGCCTCGCATTTGTCGCACAAAGGCAGCTTCGGTGACGTCGCCGTGATCGGCGGCGCGCCAGGCATGACAGGTGCCGCCCTCTTGGCCGCCAGGACCGCCCTTCACGCCGGCGCCGGCCGGGTGTTGGTGGGCCTGCTAGATGGCGGCTCCATGGTGGTTGACCCGGCGCAGCCCGAGCTGATGTTCAGGCAGCTCGATGGCCTCGATTTCAACCAGGCGGTGGTGGTGTGCGGCTGTGGCGGCGGCGATGTTGTCCGCGCTGCTTTGCCCCAAATCCTCTCCACCGCGCCTTCAGCCGTGTTGGATGCCGACGCGCTGAATGCCATCGCCCAGGACACAAGTTTGCAAGCCCTGCTGATCCACCGCAAAACGCGGGGACGCACTACCGTGTTGACCCCACATCCGCTGGAAGCTGCGCGCCTATTGGGCTACAGCACAGGCGAGGTGCAAGCCAACCGGCTGGAAGCGGCAGGCCAACTGGCCGCGCGTTTTGCGTGCATAGTGGTACTGAAAGGTTCCGGCACGGTGATCGCTGCGCCGGGGCAGGTTCAGTCCATCAACCCGACGGGCAATGCCCGATTAGCGACGGCCGGCACCGGCGATGTGTTGGCCGGCATGATCGGCGCCACTCTGGCGCGCAACGGAGGAGCGAAATTCTCTGCATTGGATTGGGATGCCGCGTTCGACGCCACCGCTGCTGCGGTGTACCGGCATGGCCAGTTAGCCGACCAATGGCCGCCCAACGACGCCCTTACAGCATCGGCATTGGCGTCAAGGGCGTAAATGCAGCACGGACCGATTGATGTCGCAAGTTGCAGTCTGCGAATTTCAATATATCTTTTCTATTATAGATTAATCTATACTAAAAGATAATTAGGTCTCGAAAATAATACATATTATGCTATAAATAATTACTCATATTTGCATAAAAAATAATCATAATTTATAGCCAGATATCTTCGTTTTGCACTTTCTAGCTTAACCACGCCCCACAAACGGCATCTTGGTCGCCATCACCGTGTGAAACAACACGTTGGCGGACAGTGGCAAATTCGCCATGTACAAGATCGACTGACCCACGATATTCACATCCATCAAAGGCTCGATGGCGATCTCGCCGTTGGCCTGCATGACGCCCGTGGCCATGCGTTGTGCCATCTCGGTGGCGGCATTGCCAATATCGATCTGGCCGACCGCAATGTTGTATTTGCGGCCATCGAGTGATGCGGTTTTGGTCAGGCCCGCCACGCCGTGTTTGGTGCCCGTGTAGGCGATCGAATTGGGGCGCGGCGTGTGCGCAGAGATTGAACCATTGTTGATGATGCGGCCTCCTTGCGGCGTCTGCGCTTTCATCACGCGAAAAGCTTCCTGGATGCAATAAAACACACCATTGAAGTTGATGTCCACCACGTTTTTCCACTGCTCCAGGCTCAAGTCTTCCAATGGTATGGCGGGCGCGCCGACGCCAGCGTTGTTAAAAACCACATCCAGATGACCAAACTTCGCCGTCGCCGCCGCAAACAGCGCCTTGACGGACTCAGGCTTGGCGACGTCCGTAGGAACCGCCAGCGCGCGGGCTCCCGCACCGCTTTGCGCGATTACCTCGGCCAGCGGTTCGGGGCGCCGCCCGGCCAGCACCACGTTGTAGCCGTCGGCCAAAAGGGCCAATGCCGCCGCTTTGCCAACCCCTGTGCCCGCGCCGGTAACGATGGCTGTTTTTAATGTGCTCACGCGTATGTTCTCCAAGTAATAGTGATGAATAAAGTGTATTGTCCCAGTCCTACATCATTCGTTTAGCAGGCGCTGGGGCGACTGGCTTCAGCACGGCCAGGCGGTACAAAGAGGTTAACAAAAGAATCGGAAATGCGTCAGGACTTGCGACCTGATTTGCGGCCTCGCCCATTGTCTTTGTCTTTTGTGCGTGTTTTGGCAGCGCCTTTGATTTTGGCTCCTCCAGGTACGCCGCCACGCGGAACAAAAGCGCCCACACTGCCCGAAGCGCGGCCAGCTTTCTTGCGCGATGCAGCCTTCACGGGCGAGACGAAATTGCGATCAACTTCAAACTCGCGGGCAGTGGCACCCAGGCGTGTCACTTCCCCTGGATCGCGGGCCACATCCCGTGGCGATTCGCGGGTGGTATCACGCAGGCCTTTGTCCTTCATCGCGCGGTTTTGCAGGCCCTCGTCATCCCGCACCAGGCGGAAATCGATGCGCCTGCCGTCCAGGTCAACCCGGCTCACCTGCACCCGCACGCGGCTGCCGATGGCGTATTTGATGCCGGTGCGCTCGCCTCGCAACTCCTGGCGCATTTCGTCGAAGCGGAAGTATTCGCCGCCCAGCTCGGTGATGTGGACCAGACCTTCGACGTACATCGCGTCCAGCGTCACAAAAATGCCGAAACTCGTCGCTGAGCTGACCACACCGCCGTACTCCTCGCCCAAATGTTCACGCATGTATTTGCATTTGAGCCAGGCTTCCACATCACGACTGGCTTCATCGGCGCGGCGTTCGTTGGCGCTGCAATGCAGCCCCGCGGCGGCCCAGGCCAATTGGTCGGCACTGGCTTTTTTGGGTTTGTGGTTCGGATCGGCGGCTTTGGCGGCCTGGCCTTTTTCCAGCCTGCGCGCCAGCTTGGCGTGCGCCTCGCCGGGCAAAGGCAACACCGGTAACTGGTATTTGGTTTTGCCCAAAATCGCCTTGATCACCCGATGCACCAGCAGATCGGGGTAACGCCGAATCGGGCTGGTGAAGTGGGTGTAGGCGTCAAACGCCAATCCAAAGTGGCCGCTGTTGGCGGGCGTGTAGATCGCCTGCTGCATCGAGCGCAAGAGCATCGAATGGATCTGCTGCGCATCAGGCCGGTCTTTGGTGGCGTTGGCAATCGCCTGGAATTCGCCAGGGCTGGGGTTGTCGCTGATCGACAGGCCGATGCCGGTGGCTTTCAGGTAGGCCTTGAGCGTCTCTTTTTTCTCGGGCGTCGGTCCTTCGTGGACGCGATACAGGCCTGCGTGTTTACTTTGCAAAATAAAGTCGGCGCTACACACGTTGGCGGCCAGCATGGCTTCCTCGATCAACTTGTGCGCATCGTTTCGGGTGCGCGGCTCGATGCGTTCAATGCGGCCACTTTCATCGCAAATAATTTGCGTCTCGACCGTTTCAAAATCAACGGCGCCGCGTTTGTTGCGCGATTGCAAAAGCGCCCGGTAGACGTCGTGCAGGTTGATCAAATCGCCGACACGCTCTTTGCGTTTGGCGGCTTCCGGCCCTTTGGTATTGGCCAAAATCGCCGCCACTTCGGTGTAAGTAAAGCGTGCGTGGCTGAACATCACGGCAGGGTAAAACTGGTACGCCGACACCTCGCCACTGGGGGAGACAAACATGTCGCACACCATACACAGGCGCTCGACGTCGGGATTCAACGAACACAGCCCGTTGGAGAGTTTCTCCGGCAGCATCGGGATGACGCGGCGCGGAAAATAGACACTGGTGGCACGGTCATACGCATCCACATCAATAGCCGATCCGGTCTGCACATAGTGGCTTACGTCGGCAATCGCCACCAGCAGGCGCCAGCCCTTTATGGCAGTCTTGCCCCGCCCTTGGGTGGCGGGTTCGCAGTACACGGCGTCGTCAAAATCGCGCGCATCTTCACCGTCTATGGTGACCAGCGGCACGTCCGTCAAATCGATACGGTGTTTTTTGTCGGTGGGCAACACCTTGTCTGGCAAGGTGCGTGCCAATGCGATACAGGCGTCCGAGAACTCATGCGGCACGCTGTATTTGCGCACCGCAATTTCTATCTCCATGCCGGGGTCATCAATCTCGCCGAGCACTTCCTTCACGCGCCCCACGGGTTGGCCAAAAAGTGCGGGGGGTTCGACCAATTCGACCACCACCACCTGACCAGGTTTGGCTGAGCCCGTGCCTGATTTGGGAATCAACACGTCCTGCCCGTAACGTTTGTCTTCGGGCGCCACCAGCCACACGCCGCTTTCTTGAAGCAGGCGACCAATAATAGGCTGCGGTGGGCGCTCGACGATTTCAACGACGCGGCCTTCGGGCCGGCCTTTGCGGTCGTTACGCACGACGCGGGCTTTGACCCTGTCTTTGTGCAAAACGGCGCGCATCTCGTTGGGCGGCAGATAAATGTCAGGGCCACCATCGTCACGCGACACAAAACCGTGGCCATCCCGGTGGCCCTGCACGGTACCTTCAACTTCGTCCAGCAGCGCGCTGTTTTTTATGGCGCTGTTTGTGCTCATATTCTTGATATAATTCTCTCTTTCCTGAAATTCAAAACAGGTCGCTTCCGCAGGGTACACACCACTGTGGCAAGCAGCAGGTTAGCCCAGGTGGCGGAATTGGTAGACGCACTAGTTTCAGGTACTAGCGAGTAACTTCGTGGGGGTTCGAGTCCCTTCCTGGGCACCAAAACCATCCTCATAAACCGATTTTCCGGGCGCATCGCGGCGTTGCGAATCCTCGCCATACTCGTGTATGGCTCCGATTCGCGCCTTGCGCTGCATCCCGAGAATCGAATTTCTGAAGGTGGTTTGATGTTAACTAAATCGTCAACCAAGACGATATCCAAAACATCGAGCAGTACATGGCAATCTGGGCGACCGCGAATTGATTTCCGGTCGCTTTTTTCTTGCATGAATCTAATTTCAAACAACGCGCAACAAAACGGCTGCGCAATGAGATCGTGACCCTGGGTTCCAACGATCCGCGCTTTGGTGAACTCGCCTACTTTCAGCGTTTTGCTGATGCGTTCGGGGGGTAGCAGCTTCACCGTGCCATCAATCTCCGGGGCATCGGCATAGGTTCGGCCTACGCCGCCTTTTTTGCCCATGCCGGGCGCGGAATCGACCAGCACCTGCATCGTCGCGCCGATGCGTTTTTGCAGCTTGGCAGCCGACACAGTTTCTGCCACCTGCATGAAGCGGGCGCGGCGCTCTTCTCGCAGTTCGATGGGCAACATGCCGGGAATGTCGTTGGCCACCGCACCATCGACCGGGCTGTAAGCAAAACAACCGGCGCGGTCAATTTTGGCTTCTTCCATGAAATCCAGCAGATGCTGAAATTCGGCTTCGGTCTCGCCCGGAAACCCGGCAATGAAGGTGCTGCGCACCACAATCTCGGGGCAAATTTCGCGCCATTTCAAGATGCGGTCCAGATTTTTCTCACCGCTGGCCGGGCGCTTCATGCGTTTGAGCACGTCGGGGTGGCTATGTTGCAGCGGCACATCCAGATAAGGCAAGACAGCGCCGGTGGCCATGAGTGGCAACACCTCGTCCACACTCGGGTACGGGTAGACGTAATGCAGGCGCACCCACGCACCGTATGGCGCTGCCAACTCGCCCAGCGAAGTAGCCAGCTCCAACATGCGGGTTTTGACGGGTTTGCCGTCCCAAAAGCCGGTGCGGTATTTCACATCGACGCCGTAGGCCGAGGTGTCCTGGCTCACGATCAACAATTCTTTGACGCCGCCCTCAAACAGCGCTCGAGCATCATTGAGCACGTCGCCAATTGGCCGGGAGACCAAGTCACCTCGCATTGAGGGGATGATGCAAAAGGTACAGCGGTGGTTGCAGCCTTCGCTGATTTTCAAATACGCGTAATGCCGCGGTGTCAGCTTGATGCCAGCCACGCCAAAACTATTCGCGAAACTGTTGGGCAACAAGTCGATGAACGGGTCGTGCGGCTTGGGCAGGTTCAGATGCACCGCGTCCATCACCTCTTGCGTGGCGTGTGGGCCGGTGACCGCCAAGACGCTGGGGTGCATCTGGCGCACCAGGTTGCCGCCTTCGGCCCCTGCCACGCCTGACACGGTTTTCGCACCCAGGCAGCCGGTCACGATAACGCGGCCATTCACCGCCAGGGCTTCACCAATGGTGTCCAGGCTTTCTTTCACCGCGTCGTCAATAAAACCGCAGGTGTTAACAATCACCAGGTCCGCGCCTTCAAAGGTCTTGGACGTTTGGTAACCCTCGGCGCTCAATTGGGTGAGGATCAACTCGGAGTCAGTCAAAGCCTTAGGGCAACCCAGGCTGACGAAGCCGACCATTGGCGCCTTGGAGGGCGCGTTGGAGGGTGCCTTGGACGGCGCAGTGGCCATAGTCGCCATCGCAGTGTTTTGGCTCAACGCTTCACTCCAAAGCTGCCCAGCATCTGCTCGGTTTGTTTTTGCAATTGTTCCTGCATTTGTTCCTGCATTTGTACGAACATGTTTTTCGACTGTTCCAGATTTTTTCCCATCAGGTTTTGCATCAATGGCGACTGAAGGCCCATGAATTGGGACCACAACTCGGGCGTGACGCCACCGGCTTGCCCGGCAAACCGGCTTTGCACATCCACCAGCGTTTGAATGCTTTTTTCCAGATAACCGCCCATAAAACCTTGCATCGCGTGACCGTAAAAACGGATGATATTTCCAAGCACCTCGGGTGTGAACATGGGCGAGCCGTTGGCCTCTTCTTCAAGAATGATCTGCAAAAGAATGCTGCGCGTGATGTCCTCTGCCGACTTCGCGTCGCGCACCACAAACGGCTCGTTGTTCATCACCAGCTGTTTGACCTGCGAGAGTGTGATGTAGGTCGAGGTATTGGTATCGTAAAGCCGCCGGTTCGGGTATTTTTTGATGACACGCTGGGCGACAGCACTGTCCTTATTTTTTTTGTTCTGCATGGGGGGTCTCCTCGATGTCTCGCAGGCAATGTGGCCACGTGGGTCGCCAGCCTGGCCATTTCAGCCAACATTTATTGCACTGCAACACATTCTAGGGAGTGGCGAACAAACTACCACCAAAGGTTTTCCCTTGATTTGATTGCAAAGAGGCAACAAAAGGGAAAAATTGGTAGGCGCGAATGGACTCGAACCATCGACCCCCACCATGTCAAGGTGGTGCTCTAACCAGCTGAGCTACGCGCCTGAAAGTCTATCCGAGAAGCCAAGATTGTAGCAGCAAAGAAAGCTCCCAGATCGCACAAGCTTCATCACAGCCTTGACGACACCGTTCACGACACGCTTCATGGCATCTTGGCTCGCACTGAGCTTGACCTGCCACGGACTGCGCCATCCCTGATAATCATCGTCAACCCCTCTTTATTTTCAACCGCATCGACACAGGAGTCATTCATCATGGACATTTCAGGCAAAGTTTTCATCGTCACCGGCGGCGCATCAGGCTTGGGCGAAGGCACCGCGCGCCTGCTCGCCTCCAAAGGCGGCAAGATCGTCATCGCCGACATGCAGGCTGAAAAAGGTGAAGCCGTTGCCAAAGACATTGGCGGCGCGTTTGTGAAATGCGACGTAACCAGCGAAGCAGACGGCCAGGCCGTGGTCGCCAAGGCCGTTTCGATGGGCAAACTGATGGGTTTGGTCAACTGCGCGGGTATTGCCAGCGCTGAAAAAACCGTCGGCAAACACGGTGCCCACAACTTCGATGCTTTCAAACGCACCGTAACGATCAACCTGATCGGCAGCTTCAACATGATTCGCCTGGCCGCCGACGCCATGTGCAAAAACGAGCCTGAAGCCACCGGCGAGCGCGGCGCGTTGATCTCTACCGCCTCGGTGGCTGCCTATGACGGCCAGATCGGCCAAGCCGCCTACAGCGCCTCCAAGGGCGGCGTGGTCGGCATGACACTGCCCATCGCCCGTGACCTTTCGCGCAACGGCATCCGCAACATGACCATCGCCCCCGGTATTTTCGGCACGCCGATGATGGCCAGCATGCCCAAAGAAGTGCAGGATTCACTCGCCGCCGCCGTGCCCTTCCCTTCGCGTCTGGGCACGCCGCTGGATTACGCCCGCCTGGCCGTGCACATTTTTGAGAACGACATGTTGAACGGCGAAGTGATCCGCCTGGATGGCGCAATTCGCCTCGCGCCGAAGTGATTTTCAATAATTAACTTCCATGTTAATTTTAGCGTCAAATATGTTCGATTATTGGAATTTTGGATAAATTTGGCGCTTAGGTCTCGTTTTTATTTAATAGTTTGCTATATTTATTATAGCGTTTTAAAACCTATAAAGCGGAGCCGCAGCAGCGGATTGACATGACCTCCAGCCGATTCAGCCTGCCAGCGGCACTGCTGGTGAATCTGCCTCAACCTAGGGCCGCCTGGAGCAAGGAGCCGAAGCCGACACCAGTGCGTAAAACGCGCATGTCGACACGGCTCGCAGCCTGGGTGGTCGCCTTAGGGGTCGCCTTTCCGATCGTTTTCCTTAGCGGCTGCGCCACGCCGCCTGCCTTCACCTACACCCCGCCTGCGCAACCTGAGGGCGCTTCGGGTTACACCGAAAAGCCAGGTTGGGCTACAACAAAATTCGCTGTTGCTGCGGCCAATCCGCTGGCCACTGACGCCGGTTACCAGGTGCTCAAAGCCGGTGGCAGCGCGGTTGATGCCGCCATCGCTGTGCAAATGGTGTTGACGCTGGTTGAGCCGCAAAGCAGCGGCATTGGCGGCGGCGCATTTTTGCTGCATTTCAATGGCAAAGACGTCGAGGCCTTTGATGGTCGCGAAACGGCACCTGCGGCGGTAAAAGAGTCGCTCTTCCTGGGCGCAGACGGCAAACCGATGGCGTTTATCGACGCCGCAGTGGGTGGCCGCTCGGTCGGCGCACCCGGTACCGTGCGTATGTTGGAGATGGCGCATCGGCAGCAGGGCCGGCTGCCTTGGGCTGCTCTGTTTGAGCCAGCCATTCAACTCGCCCAAAACGGCTTCAAAGTCAGCGCGCGCCTGCACACGCTGCTGGCGGCTGAACAAAATTTGAAAAAAGACCCGGTGGCGGCCGCCTACTTTTACCAAGGCGATGGCACGCCCCACCCGATTGGGTTCAACTTGAAAAACCCCGCCTTGGCCGAGGTGTTGAAACAGATTGCCGCGCAAGGCGCCAACGCCATGCACCAAGGCCCGATTGCCCAGGCCATCGTAGACAAAGTGCAGCGGCACCCCAACAACCCAGGCCAACTCGCGTTGGCCGACTTGGCCGCTTACACGCCGCTCAAACGCGCTCCTTTGTGCCACGATTACACAACGCGTTTTCAAGCCCGCGCGCAAGATTACCGCCTGTGTGGCTTCCCACCACCGAGTTCCGGTGCGGTTGCAATCGGCCAGATATTGGGCCTGCTCAACCAGACCAATGCCGCTGCCTTGCCGCTTGAAAACGGCCTGCCAGGTTCGGACTGGCTGCACCTGTACACCGAAGCCGCGCGCCTCGCCTTTGCCGACCGGGCGCAGTACCTGGGCGACCCGGATTTTGTGCAGGCCCCCGCAGGTAGTTGGCACAGTTTGTTGGACCCCGCCTACCTGGCCGAACGCGCCAAATTGATCGGCCAAACGGCCGACGCCAAGAGTATGAAAACCGCCCGGCCCGGCGTGCCCGCAGGTGTCAAAACCAGTTACGCGCCGATGCCGGATCAAGCCGAATACGGCACCTCACACATTTCCATCGTCGATGCTTACGGCAACGCTTTGGCCATGACCACGACGATTGAAGACGGTTTTGGCGCGCGCCAAATGGTGAACGTCAATCCACAACTTTCGGGCGGGTTTTTGTTGAACAACGAACTCACCGACTTCAGCTTCGTTCCGGCCGACGCGGCTGGCCTGCCCGTGGCCAACCGCGTGCAGCCGGGCAAACGCCCGCGCTCCAGCATGGCACCCACCTTGGTGTTTGACAAAGCCACCGGCCAGCTGGTGATGAGCGGCGGCAGCCCTGGCGGCGCATTGATCATTCACTACACCGCCAAAACCTTGTATGGTGTGTTGAACTGGGGCCTGCTGCCGCAGCAAGCCATCAATCTGCCCAATTTCGCGTCGCTCAATGGCCCTACGGTGCTGGAAGAAAAACGGTTCCCCACGGCGACCGTCGAGGCCCTCAAGTCACGCGGCCACGAGCTGCGTGAAGCCAATATGACCAGCGGCCTGCAAGCCATCACGCGTGGGCAGGTACACGGCAATGCGATGTGGTTTGGCGGGGCGGATCCACGGCGCGAAGGTGTGGTGATGGGCGACTGACGGACAAGTCAATAAATCCAATTTCTGGGCGCATTGCTGCGTTGCAAATCCTCGCAATACGAGTGTATTGCTCCAGCAAGGTGTCACATTCAGGTCTTGCACTGCATCCCGGAAATTGAATTTCTTGACTTGCCGTCCACTCCCGTAGTTTGAAGTACGCTTTTCTACAATTCAACCGTGGCCATCCCCCCGTCATTTATCCAGGAACTGCTCTCACGCGTGGACGTGGTGGACATCGTTGGGCGGCACGTGCAGCTCAAAAAAGGGGGCGCCAATTTCATGGGCCTGTGCCCGTTTCACGGGGAAAAATCGCCGTCGTTCAGCGTGAGCCCGAGCAAGCAGTTTTACCACTGCTTTGGCTGCGGCAAAAACGGCAACGCCATCAGTTTTTTGATGGACCACAACGGCATGGGTTTCATCGAAGCAGTGAAAGACCTGGCCCAGCAATTCGGTATGCAGGTGCCCGAAGACGACCGCTCGCCGCAAGACCGCGAACAAGCCGCATTGCAACGTGAAAAACAGGCCAACCTGAATGACGTGCTCGAAAAAGCAGGGGCTGCTTACCGCGAGCAACTAAAAGACTCGCCGCGCGCCATCAACTACTTCAAAGGCCGGGGCGTCAGCGGCGACATCGCCAAACAGTTTGGCCTGGGTTATGCACCCGAAGGCTGGCGCTCGCTGGCCAGTGTGTTCCCGCACTATGACGACCCACTTTTGGTGGAGAGCGGCCTGGTCATCTTGAACGAAGAAGACCCGAACGAGCAAAAACGCTACGACCGGTTTAGAGACCGGGTCATGTTCCCGATCCGCAATGTCAAAGGTGAATGTATTGGCTTTGGTGGTCGGGTTTTGGGGGATGACAAACCCAAATACCTGAACTCGCCAGAAACTCCTGTGTTCAGCAAAGGGCGCGAGTTATACGGCCTGTTTGAAGCCCGCACCGCATTGCGCGAACACGGCTACGTGCTGGTGACCGAGGGTTACATGGACGTGGTGGCGCTGGCGCAATTGGGCTTCCCCAACGCCGTGGCAACGCTGGGCACGGCCTGCACCACCGACCACATCCAAAAACTGTTTCGCTTCACCGACGCCGTGGTGTTCAGCTTCGACGGCGACGCCGCAGGCCGACGCGCGGCGCGCAAGGCGCTCGATGCCGCCCTGCCCTACGCCACCGATGTGCGCAATGTCAAGTTTCTGTTTTTGCCCGCAGAGCATGACCCCGATAGCTTCATCCGCGAACATGGCGAAGAGGCGTTTAAGCGGTATGTAAGTGAAGCCGTGCCCTTGAGCCGCTTTTTGATCGACTCCGCGCGCGATGGCTGTGACCTCAACAGTTTTGAAGGACGCTCACTTTTTGCCAGCAACGCTCGACCCTTATGGCAAGCATTGCCGGATGGTGCGCTGAAGCGCCAGTTGCTCAGTGAAATCGCCAAGCTGGTGGAGTTGGGTGGGCGCGAGTTGCAGGAGTTGTGGCAACCCAAAGGGTCTGATTTCAATCGAAGCAATGGCACGGGCGGCAAAAAGGGCTATCAAAATGGCAACTTTTCGCGCAACTCAGACGGTGGCCCGCGTCAATTTTCGTCTCAATTTACATCGCACTACTCCTCCGCAGCGCCTTCGTTTGGCCTGCGGACACCCGTAGCGAGCCGCGCCGACCACGCCGCCCGGCTCTTGCTGGGTGACATGGCCGCCTGGGACCAACTGACTAGCGAAGAACACGCGATGTTGGCCGAACAAGCGGTGCCCCATGGCCCGCTCTTTGCCTGGATCGACACCCAAATGCAGGAACACGGCCCCATGCCTTGGGGCGCGCTGCGTGAAGGTCTGCGTGAACACCCGGCGGAGGCACTGGCTCTAAAACTGATGGCGGGCTCGGAGTCCGCCGCCGAGGTGAACGCTGCAGAAGCCGCGCTGGAACTGCGCCAATTGTTGGATCGCATGTTGATCGAACGCCTGGGCCTGGCCATGAACCAGGCGATTGAGGCGTCCAAATCCGACCCTTCCGCATTGCAACGTTACCGCGAGTTGCAAAAACGCAAACTTGAACTGGAAGCGGCAGCGCGCGCCAACTCGGTAACGCAGTGAGGCGTTGACCCCTTGAAGACTTGAGGATTGAAGGGTTCGTGCGCTTGGCTAAACCCATAAGTGTTGAGTGGATAGGCTCGTTCATTTGAAATTGTTGCAATGCAAGGTATAATCCAAGGTTGATTTGGCAAGAGCGACAGCAGCACCTCCGGGCCTGGCCTACCGATGATTTGATTCACGACCGGCTCCCTCACCGCAAGGACTGCACTCCAAATGTTCGCCCAGACATCTTGCCGCCAGGTTGGTACCAGGGCCCGTGCCCAGGTGTTTTCCCCGGTGTTTCCCATTGATCCGCCTCGATCCCACGCTTCTTTCGACATCCTGAAATTGCCAAAGGCTCCCCCATGCCCAACCAAAAACCGAAAACGCCTGTCAAAGCTGCCGCCAAACCCGCAGCCAAGCCCGCAGCAAAAACCACCGCAAAACCGGCCGCCAAGTTGCCGGTAAAGGCAGAAGTCAAACCCGTGTCAAAAGCTGCAGCGCAACCCCTGGCAAAGGTCGATGGTAAAAAATCAGCCGTTGTCAAACCCGTGCCAGAAGTCAAAAACAAGACGGCGCCCACTGCCAAAGCCAGTGACGCCAAAGCCACCCTGGCTGAAGCCAAGCGCGGCCGCAAACCCAAAGCGGGCGACGCCAAATCCAAAGGCCCTGGCAGCGATGACGCCGATATGGCCGACATTGAGGCCGACTTGGTCGGGGAACCCGTTGCTGCTGGCGAGAAGGTCAAGCCGCTGCGCATGAAGATCAGCAAGGCCAAAGAACGCGCCTTGATGAAAGAGTTTGGCCTGGACGACACCATCCTGTCCGAAGAAGACATGGCCAAGCGCCGTCAGAAACTCAAAGCCCTGATCAAACTTGGCAAAACGCGCGGTTATCTTACGCACGGCGAAATCTCCGACCATCTGCCCGACAAGCTGATCGACGCAGAAACCATGGAAGCCGTCATCACCACCCTGAACGACCTGGGTGTGGCGGTGTATGAGCAAACGCCAGACGCTGAATCCCTCATCCTCACCAACACCGCACCCGCCGGTGCCACCGAAGAAGAAGCTGAAGAAGCCGCCGAAGCCGCCCTGAGCACGGTGGACAGTGAGTTTGGCCGCACCACCGACCCCGTGCGTATGTACATGCGCGAAATGGGCACGGTCGAGCTGCTGACGCGCGAAGGCGAAATCGAAATCGCCAAACGTATCGAAGGCGGCTTGATGGCGATGATGGAAGCCATCTCGGCCAGCCCCGCGACCATCGCCGAGATATTGCGTTTGGGCGAAGAAATCCGCAACGGCAACGTCGTGATCACCACCGTGGTGGACGGCTTCACCAACCCCAACGAGGCTGACGACTACGTCGCCGAGGAAGACTTTGACGAGTTCGACGCTGAAGACGACGACGACGGCAAGGGCGGCTCCAAAGCGCTGACCAAAAAGCTCGAAGAGATGAAAAAAGAGGCCCTGAGCCGCTTTGATCACCTGCGTGAACTCTTCGAAAAGGTCCACAAAATCTACGACAAAGAGGGTTACGGCACGCCGCATTACGTGACGGCCCAGCGCGCTTTGTCTGACGAACTGATGTCGATCCGTTTCACCGCCAAGGCGATTGAAAAACTCTGCGACATGGTGCGCGCCCAAGTCGATGACGTGCGCAAAAAAGAGCGCGAACTGCGCCGCATCATTGTGGACAAATGCGGCTACCCGCAAGAGCATTTCATCGCCGACTTCAGTGGTCGCGACAAAAACGGTGCGAAGGTTCCCAGCCAGTTGCTGAACCTGAAATGGATCGAGAAACAAGCCGCCGCTGGCAAACCCTGGAGCGCCGTGATGGGCCGCAACGTGCCACCGGTGCAGGATTTGCAGCAGAAACTCTCGGACCTGCAAGCCCGCGTGGTGGTGCCACTGGACCAGCTCAAAGACATCAACAAACGCATGAACGAAGGCGAAGGCAACTCGCGTGACGCCAAGAAAGAGATGATCGAGGCCAACTTGCGCCTGGTGATCTCGATCGCCAAAAAGTACACCAACCGCGGCCTGCAGTTCCTGGACTTGATCCAGGAAGGCAACATCGGCCTGATGAAGGCGGTGGACAAGTTCGAGTACCGCCGGGGCTACAAATTCTCCACCTACGCCACCTGGTGGATTCGC
>JANOXL010000367.1:0-1610 GCA_031418395.1 Rhodoferax sp.
TATTTCATAGCGGCACACCCCGGCACCAGCGACGAAGACATGATGCACCTGGCGCCGTGGCTGAAGAAAAACGGCTTCCGCGCCGACCAGGTGCAAACCTTCTACCCCAGCCCTATGGCCACTGCGACGGCCATGTACCACAGCAACCGCAATCCGCTGCGCAAAGTGCGTCGTGAAGCTGCCGTTGACGATATGGTCGATATCGTGCGTGGTGAAAAACGCCGCCGCCTGCACAAGGCGTTTTTGCGTTACCACGACCCGAACAACTGGCCTGTTTTACGCGAAGCCCTCAAAGCCATGGGCCGGGCCGATTTGATCGGCAATGGAAAACAACACTTGATCCCGACCTTTCAGCCGTTGGGGGATGGGGGCTATCAGAGTGCGCGGAAGAAGAATTCGACGGTGGCGCCGGTGAGAGCTGTTGTTGGTAAAGCCTCTGCGGGGGGGCAACAGCCTGTCAAGGGGCGGATGCTGACGCAGCACACAGGGCTGCCGCCAAGGGTCAAAAAGTAGGTTCAGCACCAGTATGGATTTGGTGGAACGGCGGCATAGTTGAAAGGTACGGATACCTTTGTAGGTGTTGCAAAAGGGGAGTTTTCCTCCTCTTGAATATTTAAACCCTGCTTATTGCGCTTAGTTATCGAGATAAGCAGACACCTTGCCAGGCTCCACTGAATCTCGAGGTGGGCTGAAAACTGCATCGCAATGGCCTGCGCGATGTCCAACTCGGCCTGCATCGGTTCCCACATCTGAACGCCTCCGTAGTCACTTCCGGCATGGGTGGCTGTTTGGGTACATTGCACGCCGCTTGGGCCTGGCGGTAGCAGATTCGGGCCCATTTGATCCAGGATGGCACCTCGGCGTAGCGCTTCTACCGGATCCAAAATGAATTCGGAACGATTTTGATGGCCTACGATGCGGGTCATGTTGATTAGCTTGATTCAAGCAGTCAAATCTCAGCCTCACTCACCATCTATGGGCAAAATGCGCAAATGACTAACTTTGAATCCACACTCGCTCTGCGAGCCGATCTCGCCCTGGCCCTGCGCGCCGCCGCGTATCACGGCCTTTCAGAGGGCATTTGCAACCACTTCAGTGTGATGCTGCCAGGAGACTCCGACAAGTTTCTGCTCAACCCGCGCGGCCTGCATTGGAGCGAGGTGCAGGCCGACGACATCGTGATGTGCAACGCGGCGGGCGAGCAGCTCGCCGGGCGGCACCCGGTGGAGCCGACGGCGATGTTCATCCATGCGGCGGTACACCGCGTCACTGGGCACGCCGTAGTGTTGCACACCCACATGCCGCACGCGACGGCGCTCACGCTTACGGCGCAACGTGCGCTGGACACCACGCTGTCGCAAGGCGCGATGCGTTTTCATGGCCGGGTGGCGGTGGATGCGCACTACAACGGCCTGGCGCTGGACATGGCGAAGGGCGAGCGTATTGCCCGCGCCATGGTGGTGCAGGCAGGCGGGGGTGGAGGCGAGGGCGAACGCGAGGCTAGGGCCCCTGCGCAGGCCAAGGAGGTCGCCTTCCTGGGCAACCATGGCGTGGTGGTGTGCGGCGCGCGTATCGATTACGCCTACGACGATTTGTATTACCTGGAGCGC
>JANOXL010000368.1:0-5568 GCA_031418395.1 Rhodoferax sp.
GGTGAAGCGCGGTCAGTTTTGGCTGGATCAAGCCACCAGCAGATCGGGTAGATGCGCCATATCCACGAAGTGATGGTGTGCGCCAGCGTCGCGCAGTTGTCCAGGGCTGACATGTGTCGTCGCGGCCGGAGAGTACGCAAACACCGTGGCACCCGCAGCCACACCGGCGGTCACACCAGGCACGGTGTCTTCGACCACTGCACACAGTGCCGCATCCACCTTCAAAGCGGCTGCTGCGGCCAAATACACATCGGGGAATGGTTTGGAGCGTGGTGTTTCATACCCGCTGAAAATGCGCCCCTCAAAACGATCAAACAAACCTACCTTGCGCAATTGCAGCTCCACCTTGCGCCGATCAGCGCCCGATGCACAGGCGATTTGCCCTTTGTAACTGGCGTGCAGGCGGCGCACAGTGTCGACGACATTGGGAATGGCTTCTACCCGTGTGTTCAGAGCTGCATTGCGCCGCTCGGCAAATTCCGCCAGCCAGGCGGGCGAAAGGGAGGCGCCTGTGCGATGCTCGATGCGCTCAACTTCATCCTTGAGCGATTTGCCGACAAACTCGCGCATGCATTCTTCCTGCGTGATGGGCCAGCCCAGCGCCACCAGCATTTCGCGCAATACGCCGTTGGTGATGGGTTCGCTGTCCACCAGCACACCATCACAGTCAAACAACACCGCCTGAAACTTCATTTTCTGGCTTTGTACTGCGCAAGGGTTTCAGTCGCCGCTCCGGCTTTGACCCAATCGCCCCAGCCGCCTTCAATGTGCGCCACATTGGTCATGCCCATGTCTTGCAGCGTTTTGGCGGCCAAGGCGCTGCGCCAGCCTGCGCCGCAAAACAGGATGAACTCTTTGTTTTCGTCGGCAAAGAGTTTCTTGAAATAAGGCGACTCAGGGTCAACCCAAAACTCCAACATACAACGCGGCGCATGGTAAGCCCCCGCGATGGTGCCGTCGTTCAACTCGCGCACGTCGCGGATATCGACGATCTGCACATCCGGTTGACCCAGTCGCCCTTGCACTTGCGCTACGGTGTAGGTGGTGACTTCCTTCATGGCGTCGTCCACCAGTTGTTTGAAACCTTTGGTGATGGGCATGGAATTCCTTGGTTGGAGTCGGGGGTTGTTGCACGCTGTCGCAATTAGAGACTGCGCTGGATGATTATTTTCTGGATGTCCGACGTGCCTTCGTAAATCTGGCACACCCGCACGTCGCGGTAGATGCGCTCCACCGGAAAGTCGCTCACATAGCCGTAGCCGCCCAGGGTCTGGATGGCGGCGCTGCAAATCTGCTCGGCGGCTTCACTGGCAAAGAGTTTGGCCATGGCCGCCTCCTTCAAGCAAGGCCTGCCCGCGTCCCGCAGGCTGGCAGCATGCCAGATGAGTTGCCGCGCTGCTTCGAGTTGGGTGGCGCAGTCGGCCAGGCGAAAACCCACGGCCTGGTGGTTGAAGATGTTTTGGCCGAAACTGGTGCGCTCCTTGGCGTAGCCGATGGCGAACTCCAGCGCACTTCGGGCCATGCCAACACTCTGCGCCGCAATGCCGATGCGCCCGCCCTCCAGGCCCGACAAGGCGATCTTGTACCCCTCGCCCTCTTGACCGATCAGGTTCTCGGCCGGCACGCGGCAGTTATCAAAATTGATCAAGGCCGTGTCGCTACTGTGTTGCCCAAGTTTGTCTTCAAGCCGGGCCACCACATAACCCGGCGTGGTGGTGGTCACGATGAAAGCGCTCATGCCCTTCTTGCCCGCGCCTTTGTCGGTCACGGCGATGACGATGGCAAGGTCGCCATTTTTGCCACTGGTGATGAACTGTTTGACGCCGTTGATGACGTAATCGCCGCCCTCGCGCACAGCCGTCGTGCGCAACGCTGAAGCGTCCGAGCCCACATGTGGCTCGGTGAGACAAAACGCGCCGAGCATCTCGCCCTGCGCCAGTGGCGAGAGCCACTTTTTCTTTTGCGCAACGTTGCCGTAGTTCAGAAAAATGGCGTTGACCGGGCAGTTGGTCACACTGATGATGGTGCTGGTGCCGCCATCGCCCGCCGCCACCTCTTCGAGCACCAGCGCCAGCGAGAGGTAGTCCAAACCTGCGCCACCCAAGTCTTCGGGCACACAAATCCCATACGCGCCCAAGGCCGCCAGGCCTTGCAAGGCCTTTCGCGGAAAGTGCTGGGTTTTGCCCCACGATGCAGCGTGCGGCCACAACTCAGCCTGCGCAAAAGTGCGCACCGCCTCGCGGATCATTTCCTGGTCACTGGTGAGGATCACGTTGGTATTCCAAGTTGACTAAACTTAATAATATTTATCTACAAATCAATAAATATGAAATTTACAGCTAAAGGTCTCGTATTTGTTTAGGTAATTGCTATAGTATTAAGACCAATATTGACTATAATAAGTACATATTTTTATATTAAATCAACTCTATCAAGCGACACTAGTCGCCTTAGTTTTGCGCCTGATGAACACCCAAATGCCAGCTCGCTGCTGACTAAGCGGCACAACAGGCGTTCGGTCGGCGTTCAAAATATCATTACATCATCTCAAGTGCCATGGCGGTGCCTTCGCCGCCACCGATACACAGGGTAGCCACACCTTTTTTGAGCCCCCGTGCTTGCATGGCGTACATCAAGGTCACGATGATGCGCGAGCCGCTAGAGCCAATCGGATGGCCCAACGCGCAGGCGCCGCCGTTGACGTTGACGATCTCGTGGCTCACGCCCAGCTCTTGCATCAGCGCCATCGGCACCACCGCGAAGGCTTCGTTCACCTCCCACAGCTGCACGTCTTTAACGCTCCAACCCGCCTTGACCAACACCTTCTGCACGGCACCCACCGGCGCAGTGGTAAACCAGTTGGGCGCCTGCGCATGCATGGCATGGGCGACGATTTTGGCCAGAGGCTTGCATCCGAGTTTTTTCGCGGTGGACTCACGCATCATCACCAGGGCGGAGGCGCCATCGTTAATGCTGGAGCTGCTTGCCGCCGTGATGGTGCCGTCTTTCTTGAAGGCCGCCTTCAACGCCGGAATTTTGTCGAGCTTGATCTTGCCAGGGCCTTCGTCAATGGAAATCACAGTGTCGCCCGCGCGGCCCTTCACGGTGACAGGCGCCATTTCGGCCGCGAACGCGCCCGAGGTGGTCGCTTTTTGGGCGCGCTGCACGCTCGTTGTCGCAAAGGCATCTTGCTGCTCGCGTGTGAGGCTGTATTTGGCCGCGCATTC
Organism: Rhodoferax sp.; assembly: GCA_031418395.1. Classification (GTDB taxonomy): domain Bacteria; phylum Pseudomonadota; class Gammaproteobacteria; order Burkholderiales; family Burkholderiaceae_C; genus JANYCG01. The sequence continues at coordinate 3,228 of JANOXL010000368.1, forward strand.
TTCGCCAAATGTGCCCATGGAGCGGCCCGCCTCGTAGGCGTCTTCCAGGCCGTCGAGCATCATGTGGTCCATCACGCGGTCATGCCCAATGCGGATGCCGCTGCGGCCCTTGAGCAGCAGATGCGGCGCGTTGGTCATGCTCTCCATACCGCCCGCCACCATCACGTCGTGGCTGCCTGCCAGCAACATGTCGTGCGCGAACATGGTGGCCTTCATTCCGGAGCCGCACATCTTGGACAAGGTCACGGCACCAGCGCTATTGGGCAAACCACCCTTGAACGCCGCCTGGCGCGCCGGGGCTTGGCCCTGGCCGGCCATCAGGCAATTGCCAAACAAGACTTCGTTAACGGCATCGGGCGCGATGCCGGCGCGTGCCACTGCAGCCTTGATCGCCACGCCGCCCAGGTCGTGGGCCGATAGTGACGTAAAGTCGCCCTGAAAAGCGCCCATAGGCGTGCGGGCTGCACCGACGATAACGATGGGGTCGTTGGTGGATGAGGTCATGTTTACTTTTCCTTTGCAAATCGTATTAAGAACTAAAAATTAGCCAGCGATTGATCAGGGTCGCGGCATTCTTTCACTCAGTGCTTTCAAAAAAGCAGGGCTAATGTCTTTGCCATTGGGCGTTTTTTCAGCCTCCCCTATTTTTTGCCACGCTTCCTGGAATCGACCACCGTAATAGAGCACGATAGCCCAGTTTTGCAGGTTGCCCGTGTGCTGCGGGTCACGCCGTTTGACGTCGTCAAACAGGCGCCAGGCCCGATCTTGCAAAGCCTGGTCTTTCGTCTCCAGGCCAATAAATCCAAAAGCGCGGGCTTGGTCGGCCAGAAAATCAGGGTCACCCTTCATGAAGTCGCCGGCTTCGTCAAACAGCTTGACGGCGGAGGCGTGTTGCCCCTTGTCGGACTCCAGCGCGCCCATGCCCCAAAGGGCCAGGCCATTTTTCGGGTTGAGCAACCAGGCTTGATTGAAACGCCGCGCCGCATCCACACCGCGCCCTTGCTTCAAGGCTTGCCAGGCAAATTTGGCGACCTCATCTGATGCGCGACCACGGTCGCCATCAAAATTCTTGTCCATCGACTTGAGGAAACTGGCGTCCGACTCCAATTGCATTGCGGTTTTGCTGCCCCCGCCATATTTGGGCATCAAACTGATGTCCTGAGACCAGGCCAGCCCGGCATACAAGGTCCCCATCAAAATGCAAAACCGCAGGTATCGCAACAACATACTACAGACGCCTTAAATTGCTGCGCTGGAACTGCATGGAGGCTGAACGGGTTTCCTTCATCCGCAGGTCATCCAACGCGATTCGCTCGCGCTGTGCCCGCTGCTGGCCGTGCCGGTCAGCCACTTCAATCCGGTGTTTGGCGCGACCCGATTCACGTGGAATCAGGCGTTGGTGGCGATTGAAGCAGTCCATCGCCGCTTTGGCGGTGGCATAGGCCAAAGAAGAATCAAGCCGCTGGGGAAACATCGTGATGGTCATCGCAATAGCACAGGTGTTGCCGCCGTCCGCCTAGTGTGCAACACAGGCCGAGGCCACCGATTTGATGGCGTTCAGGTAGATGCCATCCAGTGGCAACTGGCCATCGACCGACATTTTCAGGTCCTGTAGCAAACCATCATGCACGCCGTACACCCAGCCGTGCAGGCTGACAGCCTGCCCGCGGCTCCAGGCATCTTGCAAGACCGTGCTTTGCGCGACATTGACGACCTGCTCGATCACGTTGAGGGCCACCAGCGCATCGTGGCGAGCAGCCTGTTGTGGAATCATGTTGAGCAGCTCGCGGTGGCGGTCACGCACATCCTGGATATGGCGCAGCCAGTTGTCGGCAAGGCCAATACGCGCACCCTCGAGCGCTGCTTGAACACCCGAGCAGCCGTAATGGCCGACTACCATGACGTGTTGCACCTTGAGCCGCTCCACCGCAAACTGGATGGTCGAGAGCGCATTCAAATCCGAGTGGACTACCAAGTTAGCCACGTTGCGGTGTACAAACACCTCGCCGGGCTCCAGCCCCGTGATCTGATTGGCAGGCACCCGGCTGTCAGAACACCCAATCCACATGTATTTGGGTGTCTGCTGGTTTTTGAGGTTCGTGAAAAACCCGGGTCGTTCACGCTCCATTTGCGCGGCCCAGGCACGGTTGCGGTTGAAGAGGTCGGGAATTGAATCAGGCATTTGAGATGTTTCCTTCAGATGTTTTCAGCAGGTTTCAGCAAATAGTTCGCGGCCAATGAGCATACGGCGGATTTCGCTGGTGCCCGCTCCGATTTCATACAGCTTGGCATCGCGCCAGAGGCGGCCCAACGGATAGTCGTTGATGTAGCCGTTGCCGCC
>JANOXL010000369.1:0-10143 GCA_031418395.1 Rhodoferax sp.
TGGCCACCAAACAACCGGCCATGACGGCCCCCGCAATGGCCGTCAAACTCAAAGACCTGGCCAGTCCCAACGCGTTGGAAGGATTTGTCGATGAGGTGACCCACCTGGTGCGCTCGCAGGTGGCCGCAGTGCTGGGCAATGTGGGCCTGGTGATCCCCGCTGTTGTGCTGATTTCAGCGCTGGTACAACTCGCGTCCGGCGCAGCTTTGATCGACAGCGGGGCCGCAGCTTATGTGTTTTCAAGCGTGTCATTGCTGGGCCCGACGGTGGTATTTGCTGCCTTCACTGGCGTGTTGCTGTTCGCCTCCAGCATCATTGCGGGTTGGGTTGAAAACTGGTTTGTGCTGAACCGACTGCATTCGGCGCTGCGATACAACCCGCGCGTCACGCGTACGCTGGGCGCGGCGCGGGCGGCGCGCTGGGCCCATTTCATGCGCGACAAGATTTCCGGTTTCGCCTCCAATATCACGCTGGGATTCATGCTGGGGCTGATTCCGGCATTTGCCGCTTTTTTCGGCCTGGGGCTCGAAGTTCGCCACGTCACCTTGTCTGCCGGGCAGATTGCGGCGGCTGGTGCGTCGGTGGGCTGGGCCGTGTTGAGAGAGCCGGCGCTGTGGTGGAGCGTCGCGGCCATCCCCGTGATTGGTGCGGCGAACCTGGGCGTGAGCTTTTACATGGCCTTTCGCCTGGCGCTACGGGCCCACAACGTGGCAGGCGTTGACCGCACGCGTATCAGCCGCGCCATCTTGCACCGCTGGCGCACCGCGCCTTTGAGTTTTTTCCTGCCCACGAAAGAAATCGCCGGAAATACCGACAATGCCCCCGACGATGGCAAGAATAATCGGTAAAGGCAACGGGTGAAAGCAGCAGCGACACATGGGTGAATTCGAACTGATCGAGCGTTTTTTCAAGCGCTGTGGCACGTCTTCGCCGAACGCAGGGCGCGAGGCAGAACACGTCAAATTGGGCATCGGCGACGACTGCGCACTTTTGCAGCCTGCACCCGGCACACAGTTGGCCATCTCCAGCGACATGCTCGTCGCGGGTCGCCATTTCTTCCAAGAGGTCGATCCTGCCGCGCTGGGCCACAAAGCGCTGGCCGTGAACCTGAGTGACCTCGCGGCTTGCGGCGCGCGCCCACTGGCGTTCACCCTGGCGCTGGCCCTGCCTGAAATCGACGAGCCCTGGCTGGCGGCATTCTCCAGCGGCCTCTTCTCCTTGGCAGACACCCACGGCTGCGCCCTTATCGGCGGCGACACGACACGCGGCCCACTCAATATTTGTATCACGGTGTTTGGTGAAGTACCGGTCGTCAACGGTCGCTCGCAGGCGCTCCTGCGCAGCGGTGCGCGCGCGGGTGATGACGTGTACGTCAGCGGCAACTTGGGCGATGCACGTCTGGCGCTGGAGGCACTAACCGGCAAGCTGACGCTGGATGCAACTTTGCTGCTGCAAACCCGCGCCCGCCTGGAGCGCCCCACCCCGCGCGTCGCACTCGGGCTGGCGTTGCGCGGCATCGCCTCGGCCGCCATTGACGTGAGTGACGGCCTGGTGGGCGACTTCGGCCACATCATGAAGGCCTCCAGCGTGGGCGCGACGCTTCGAACTGACTCAGCGTTCGGCCTGCTCGCGGCCTCCTCTTTGCGGGCGCGTGCCCTTGCATCCGCTGCCACGTCAAGTGCTGCTGCAACTTCCACGTCAAGCCCTGCACCGCTCTCCCCGCAGCATCTGCTGACCTGCGTCCTGGCGGGTGGCGACGACTACGAGCTGGCCTTCACCGCGCCACCCGCAGCCCGCGCGGCTGTGCTGGCCGCTGCCGCTGCTACCCAAACGGTGGTGACCCGCATTGGCCAGGTTGACGCCGCGCCCGGCCTGCGGCTGATGGACGCCAGTGGCCAGCCGGTTGCTAACGATTTCCGCGCGTTTGACCATTTCAAATAGCGCGGCGCGGTGGTTTTTAACTATTAACAACCATGTTAATTTTTACGTAAAAACCTGTCCTACTGCATGAATTTTTATGATCTCGACCTCCAGGTCTCGTAAAATATAGATATTCAGCTATTCTATTTGTAGCATTCAAAGTGGCTCAGTTTTTTGTCCGGACCGCACAAACCGATAATCCCGCTCATGCAGACTTCTGATTTGCCGGGCGCACAGCCGTCGGCCTCGCTAACAGCGCCACTCATCGGGACCCTCACGCCGACTGAGCCTCTCATGCCAGTTACGCCCGTCATGCCCGAATTGCCTGTCCTGCCCATCGCGCGGCCCACCTGGAAGTTCTTGCTGGCGCACCCCGCACATGCCATCGCGCTAGGTTTCGGCTCGGGCTTGTCCCCCAAAGCGCCGGGCACGGCAGGCACACTGTGGGCCTGGGTGGCGTTTTTGATATTGCAAAGTTTCGGCTTCCAGGACGCCCACTGGGCCACGTTGATCGCGCTCTCGATTCCCCTGGGTTGGTGGGCCAGCACCGTGACCGCGCGGCACATGGGTGTGCTCGACCCGGGCAGCATCGTATGGGACGAAATCGTCGCGTTCTGGCTGGTCTTGTGGTTGGTCACGCCCACGGGTTTGTGGGGCCAATTGGCAGCATTCGCTCTGTTCCGTTATTTCGACGCCGCCAAACCCGGCCCGGTGGGCTGGGCCGACGCGCTGTTTCACGGCGTCAAGCCCGCCATTGATCGCCTGGCCTGGGTCAAAGCGGGTTGGGGCATCATGTTCGACGACTTGGTGGCCGCGGCGTGTACCTTGCTGGTGATCGCTTTCTGGCGGTTTTTCTGAGCCGGTTTGCGCACACTCTGCCCCTTTTCTGTCACCGCATTTTCAGGAAATTGACATGACCGCAATGGCTCAACAACTGGCCGGTCTGCTGCTGGATCGCCACTGGCAAATGGCCACCGCCGAGAGCTGCACCGGCGGCATGATTGCGGCGGCGTGTACGGACTTGGCGGGCTCCAGCAGCTGGTTTGAGCGCGGCTTTGTCACCTACTCCAACGCGGCCAAACACGATTCGCTCGGTGTGCCCCAAGACCTGATTGCGCAACACGGCGCGGTCAGCGAAGCGGTGGCGCGGGCGATGGCGCAGGGGGCACTTGCGCACTCCCAGGCTCAGGTGGCGGTTGCGGTGACGGGTGTGGCGGGGCCTACGGGCGGCAGCGCGGCCAAACCCGTGGGCACGGTGTGGTTCGGCTTTGCGACACCGGCGGGGGTGGTGACTGAAACCCGTTGTTTTGCCGGTGACCGCGCCGCCGTGCGGCAGGGCACGGTGGCCCATGCGTTTGAGCGCCTGTGTGAAATCGTCCAGGCCGCTGCGCCGGGCTGAGTCAAGGCTTCGACTTCTTCAGCACACGGGGACGCACCCCGCCACTGCTGCTCAGGCTCTTACGAACCCCGCCAGTGCCCGCCGTGGCGTATGTTGCTGCACAGTGCAATAACCAATGCGGCAAAACATCTGCACGGTTTCCTGATCCGCCGGTTTGCCCAGCAGCGTCTGGTGCAGCTTGTCGTACAACGGTTTCATCTCGGCAAACTCCTGGGGTGCCTGGCTCATCGGGTGGATTTGCAGGCCCAGCTCGGTGGCTTTGAGTTGCAGGCGCATATAGGCGCGCCCGGCGCTCACCTCGGCGCTGCGATGGGTGCCGGCAGCCAGGTGCTGTGCGGTGGGTGTGGAGAGCCAGACAAAACCCATCGCGGTATTGCTGTGGCCTTCAAAGCGGCTCATCATTGTTTTGTAGCCGGTGCTGCCTTCAGCGGCCGGTGCGCTGCGGTCAAACGCGCCGACTGCCGCCGCGATGCGCGGCACGAGCGAGTTGATGCTGATGCCGTCGCGGTGCTGGGCAATTTCATCCGGGCCAACGCGGGTGAGTTTCTGGCTTTCCATGATCGTGCGCGGCGTGAGCAGCTCGACCTTGGCAGATTCCCAACAGATCGTGCGCAGCGGCGCCAAAGCGCTGGCCTCGACGGTGCCACCGAACTTGACCGTCGGGTCAATCACCGCCGCTTGCAAAGCCGCCAACACGCCGGGTGCGACGGGGCGTGAGGTGTCGTAGTCGATCTTGGCCGTGTGGCGGCGTAAAAGTTGGGCAAACAGGGGGTCTTTGGGCGCGGGCACAGTGCTCGAAGGGGCCGCCCAACTGACGCGCGCCACCGGGCGATCATCCACCTCACGCGGCTTGAATTCGCCCTTGGGAAAAAGCTGCACCTCTGGCACCACGCCCCGCTCGCGCAGCGCGATCAGCAAAGACTCCAAAAACGTACCCTGGCTGACCACAATCTGCCGAAACCAGGGGTCGGTCATCGGCAACATACGCTCGCGGTCCACGTACAGGGTGATGGCGTTGGGTTCGGCCAAATCGACCAGCCAAGGCTGGCGGTTGTGGGAATTGGGGGCGAGGATGGCATAAGCCAGCGCCCACCGGCGCAAGTCTGCTTCGGCGCCTGGCCCCTGCCAGGCTTCGAGGGCAACGGCCGGGAAGTCGCTGGACAAAGAACAGCCCGAGAGGCCCGCTGTGAGCCCGCTGGCGACGATGCCGCCACCGGCGACACGAATGAAATTGCGACGATTCACGATGTTTTCTCCTGCTAAAAGTTGAAGTTGTTCAAAACGCGCTGGCGATTCAAGCCCCGACGAGTGTGGGCGCTGCCTGGGGCGCGGACAGCAGCCCCAGATCCGACAAAGACTGCTGCACGGCAATCTCCAGGGGTGTATGGGGCTCGGGCCCGATCAGGGCGGTGAGCCGGTCGTTGGTCAAAGCGTGGGGCGTGTCCCACAAATAACGCATCTCCAAAACGGAGGCACAGGTCGGCACGAAGGGCGCGGCCAGGCGGATCAGTGGCCAGGGCAAGCGCTTGAATTCCAGGTCGCGACCCGGCACCACCCAGCCTTGGGCTTGCGCCAGCGGCTGCAAGGCGGCCAGCCATTGATCGCCGGTCAAGCTGTAGCCGCCAAAGTGCAAGACTTCAAATGTCGGCAAGGTCGCGCGACCCTCCACCGCTTTCTCGGCCACCCTTTCAGCTACTGCCACAAAGCTGCGTGCCAGGTCGGGCAAATACGCCCAGGCGGTGGCAATGTGGGGTTGCCCCGGGTAAGTCATTTGGCCTTTTCGGATGTTTTTCAAGAGGAACATGTCCAGCCAGGAGTTGCTGCCGCTGCCAAAAAAGTCGCCCGCGCGAATCACCACGCAGGGCACGCCACTGGCGGCGAGTTGTTGCTCCATCTGCATGCGAATCCGCCCTTTGACGGTCTGGGCCTGCTGCGCCGTGTCTTCCCGCAGCTGCGCGGGCATGCCAGCGCCAAAGTTGTAGACGTTGCCCGGCACCATCAAGGTCGCGTTGAGTGCCCGCGTGATGGCAATGGCCGCTGCCGCCAGCGGTAGCACCTCGCGGCGCCAGGCCTTGAAGGTGTAGGCGCTGGGGTTCAGGGCATGCACCACGACGTCTGCGCCTTTCGCTGCTGCTGCCAGCGCCTGCGTATCGTCCAGCGCGATGCCGAACCAGGCCATTCCAGTGGGGGCGTCTTGCGGGACGAGCGCGCCCGGCCGCGTTTGCCCGAGTACCCGCCATCCCGCCGCGCTGAAGGCACGGGCGGCGGCCAGGCCAAAACGGCCACGTGCGCCAAGTATCAAAACGGTGGAAGCGGGTGAGTGAGTCATGTTGGTAATCCTGTTGTGAATGCTGAAGTCGTTGCAGAAGTCGCCGGGATGGGGAGATTGTGAAAACTTCCACGCCACTCCACAATTGCATAAATGTGTCTACCAGATAGTCATAATTGAATAGCAAAGTAGCCTGTGCGGCGCTAAAGTTGACGCCGTCCTAACCCTTGAATTTGTATGAAAACCCTGAGCGACCCCCGTTTTGACTGGCGCCTGATTCGCTCCTTTTTGGCCGCGCTGGAAGCCGGCAGCTTGCTGGGCGCGGCCAAACGGCTCAACACCAGCCAGCCGACGCTCGGGCGGCACATTGCCGAGCTGGAGTCGCAGCTCGGCCTGTTGCTGTTTGAACGCACCGGCAGGGGCCTGGTGGCCACCAGCGCCGCTTTGCAACTGGCCGACGCCGCCCGTGCAATGGACGCTGCCGCGCTGCAACTGGCGCGCCAGGTCTCGGGCGCACAAAAGCAGGTGCAAGGCAGCGTGCGCATCACGGCCAGCCAGCCGGTGGCGTGTTTTATGCTGCCGCCCGTGTTGGCGCAGATGCGGCGCGCGCTGCCCGACATTCAGGTGGAGCTCGAATCCAGCAACGCGGTGAGCAACCTGCTTCGGCGCGAGGCCGACATTGCGCTGCGCATGGTGCGGCCCGACCAAGCGACCCTGGTGGCAAAAAAAATCGGCGTCATCCCCGTGGGCGCGTACGCCTCACGCGATTACATCGCACGGCGCGGCATGCCGCTCAAACCCCTGGATTTGCTCACGCACGAGATGATCGGCTACGACAAGATAGAAGACATCCTGCGCGGTTTTCGCGCCTTTGGCACACCGTTGACGCGCGAGGCCTTTGCGCTGCGAACCGACGACATGATCGTGCAGTCACAGGCGGTGCGCGCCGGTCTGGGCGTCGGGTTTTTAGCCGATTACGTGGTGAGGTCGGATGCCCAGGTGCTGCGCGTGTTGCCGATGTTGGCCTTGCCCGAGCTGCCGATGTGGCTGGCGGTGCACCGCGAGATCCGCACCAGCCGGCGGATTCGGGCGGTGTTTGATTTCTTGACGGAGGCGCTGCCGAAGACGTTTTAATACCTCTTATTCTTTTATTTTAAAAATAATATTGATTATTTTTAAACCAAAATTACATCAATTTTAATAGCTAGTTATATAAATAATATGAGACCTATGTGCTAATTTAATCATTCATCTATATTCCGTGACATTTTTTATACTTCTTCCCACTACCGCAATAACACGGATCGTTGCGTCCCGGCGTCGCGTCCTTGCGTGCGGGCTCTATCCTTGGGCCAAGGCTTTGCCATAACTGACGCAAGTCGTACACCGCCCAAATTGCGTCCAGAAAAGCATCCAGCCGCTGCTGGCTGATGCTCGGCGGGCCGGTTTCGTCATGCAGGTTGACGGTGGGCGGGTGCTTGTCGGGCTCAGTAAGCGCCACGATGGCGTGCATGGACTCATCCAGCCATTGGGCGTCTTCTTTGGCCTTGGGGGCCTGCCAGTGCTCGGCCCAGCCCTCCACGGCATACATGAAGCCCAGCGCCCAGACCTGGCCAAAGGCGGGAGTGTGGTCGTCGCCCGACTCAGCCTCAACCCGTTCGCGCGACTCGGGCGGCATGGACGCCATCGCCCCCTTCACATCCCACACCTCGGGGTGGTAGGCGCGCGGGTCGTCGAGGTTTTCCACATCGGCATCCAGCGCCAGCGCCATTTCTTGCCAGCGCCGTTGCCACAGGCTGAGGAAACGCGTGAGCTGCGCCTCACTGGCAAAGGGCGCAGGGTTGTTTTCATCTGGCGGGCCTTCCGGGCCTTCCTCCTGCATGCCCAGTTCCAGGAGCAGCGCCAGATACAAACGCTGTGGAATCGGCTCGCGGCAACAAATCAGCGCGGCCATGAAACCGTCACAAAACTCCCACTGCGGGGCTTCGTCCATGCGCGTGCGCACGTCGTCGAGGATATCGTCGAGCGCGTCAAAATCTTCGGGTGTCATGGGGATGGTGGTCCGGGTCATACCGGGATTTTCGGCGACTTCGATCTGGCCGCTTATTACCTGTTATTGTTTGACCTCGCCCAAGTCAACACCCCGTAAAAACATCCAGGACGCCGCCGCCCATGTCAAAAGCCGCTGAGCCCGCCTTTCCCATCCGGTACACCGCCTTCGCACTCTGCGTTTTTGGCCTTCTGTTGTGCAGCTTTGCGCTGATTGCCTTCGGCGCAGGCGGCCTGCTGTTTCTGGTTTTTTTGCTTTTGGTGGGTGTGGGCATTTACGATTTGCGGCAAACCAAACGCTCGATTTTGCGCAACTACCCGATCATTGGGCACTTGCGTTTTTTGCTGGAATTCATCCGCCCGGAGATTCGCCAGTATTTCATCGAAAGCGACAGCGACGCCAACCCGTTTTCACGCTCACAGCGCTCCCTGGTCTACCAACGCGCCAAGGGTGACCCCGACAAACGGCCCTTTGGCACACAGCTTGACGTCCACGCCGAAGGTTACGAGTGGATCAACCATTCCGTCGCCCCCACCAAGCTCAAAGACCACGACTTTCGCGTCTGGATTGGCGGCGAACCGGGCCAGCCGCAGCCCGGTGTGGGCGCCTGTACCCAGCCGTATTCGGCGAGTATTTTCAACATCTCGGCGATGAGTTTCGGCGCGCTCAGTGCCAACGCCATCCTGGCCCTGAACCAAGGCGCGAAACGCGGCAATTTTGCCCACGACACGGGTGAAGGCTCGATCTCGCAGCACCACCGTGTTCACGGCGGTGATTTGATCTGGGAAGTCGCCTCGGGGTATTTTGGCTGCCGCAACGACGACGGCAGCTTCAGCGCCGAAAAGTTCGCCACCAATGCGCGCGACCCGCAAGTGAAGATGATCGAGATCAAACTCAGCCAGGGCGCCAAGCCGGGCCACGGCGGCATGTTGCCCGGCCCTAAAGTCACCATCGAGATCGCTACCGCGCGCGGCGTGCCGGTAGGTGTCGACTGCATTTCGCCGGCCTCCCACAGCGCCTTTTCAACCCCGGTTGAGATGATGCACTTCATCGCCAAGCTGCGCGAGTTGTCCGGCGGCAAACCGACCGGCTTCAAACTCTGCATCGGTCACCCCTGGGAGTGGTTTGCCATGGTCAAGGCGATGTTGGTCACCGGCATCACACCGGATTTCATCGTGGTCGACGGCGCTGAAGGCGGCACCGGCGCGGCGCCCCTGGAGTTCACCGACCACGTGGGCGCGCCCTTGCAGGAGGGCCTGCGCCTGGTACACAACACACTGCGCGGCGTGGGCTTGCGCGGCCGCGTCAAGATTGGCTGCGCAGGCAAAGTCATCAGCGCTTTTGACATCACGCGCATGATGGCGCTGGGGGCCGACTGGTGCAACAGCGCGCGCGGCTTCATGTTCGCGCTGGGTTGCCTGCAAGCGCAAACCTGCCACACCGGCCACTGCCCCACGGGTGTGACCACGCAAGACCCGGTGCGCCAAAAAGCGCTGGTGGTGGGCGACAAAGCCGACCGGGTGTACAACTTTCACCAGCAAACCATGCACGCCTTGCAAGAGCTGGTGCAAGCCGCGGGCGTAGCGCACCCCGGTGACATCACCGCCCACCACATCGTGCGCCGTGGCAGCGACCAAAAAGTGCAGTCGCTCGCGCAGGCGCTGCTCACGCAAATGCCAGATCGCGCGCTCCTGGAGAGCGATCTGCAAGCCCTGCCCATCATCTTCCGCCAGACCTGGCCCCAGGCTTCGGCGGAGAGTTTTATGCTGCAAGCGCCGCAGGCGATGGAGCCACCAAAATCGCTGGCGGCCGTAGCGGCAGTGACGGTCTAAGGGCCGGGACAGTTATTCCGCTTCCAAATCATTCGTGTCGTAGGCGCACCGACCTACAAGGATGATTTAGAAATCAAGTTAGCGGTAAAACGCTTCGACCGTACCCTTGAGTTTGATCAACAGCGGCTGGCCTTTGCGGTCCACCGTCTTGCCGGCGGGCACCTTGACCCAGCCTTCGCTGATGCAATATTCCTCCACATCACCGCGCTCCTTGCCGTTGAGGCGAATGCCAATGCTGTGCTGGAACACCGCTGGCACGTGGTGCGGGCTGCGCGGGTCGACCGACAGGTGGTCGGGCAAGGGGGGTTGAGATGGGGTTGATTCGGCGGGGGCTGAGGTGGGTTCGGTCATGGGGCTATTTTCAGGCAATTGGCGTGGCGGGTTTTTGGTCAATGTCAGATTGAAAATTAACTTGTATGTTAATTATTTGTCTTTCAACACCACTCGTGCAATATTATTTGCAAAATCACATTCCAGGTCTCGTAGAATATCATTATGTAGCTATATATTATATAGCATTCCCTACACCAACACCCAGACCCAGCAACCGTTTTTTCATAGTAAGCACAGCGTTGTCTTTGCTCAGCAGCAGGGCTTGATGCGCGACGGCGAGGTCAATGAACTTCTGGTCATCGGGGTCTTTGCAAACGGCACTCGCCTTCGCCGCGACAGG
>JANOXL010000370.1:0-6854 GCA_031418395.1 Rhodoferax sp.
TTTTCCTTCTTTTTTAAGTTCCCGGACGTAATTAATATAGAAACGGCGGCAAGTTCCACAAACAATACCATTAGTGCCACCATGGTCATGTCCACGAGTTCAAGCACTTTGATGATCAGGCCAATCTTTTCCAAGTCGCCAAACATCAAGGTCATCATGAGCTTGTAGGTTTCGAGCAGAAACTTCCCCAAGATGCCAAAAATGATGCCGACCAGACCCACATAAAAGAACAACATGGTGAATCGCATGCCGTACAGCAGCGATCCAACGCCGGAAAGAACTTTTTCCATTAATTCATCCTTGATAAAAACTGTGCTACCCACAACTCCGGGCATTAGCCCAAGCAATAGGGGAGAGTAACGCTATTCAATCCATAGCGTTTTGATGAAGGGGCGGCTTGCCACCCAGCCTATTAATCTTCAGAACCGTCCTCAACCACCGCTTGAACAGCGCCGCTTTTGACCGCTTTTTTGAGCGCAGCATAGTCGGCTTCGTTTTGATCGGCGTAGGCAAAGGCGTGGCGGGCAATCGCTTGGTCGAAGGCTTGGCTTTTACCGATGAAGCCGGCAATCAGCGCCGGGTCGCCCGCCTTGGCTTGGGAGCGGGCCAGCGCGTAGCCGCAGGCTTGGGCATAGTCGGTCATGTCGGCGGCGCTAAACAAGGCAGGATCTAGCGCGCCCTTCATGTCGCGCAATTGGCGCACATAAAAATCTGCGCCCATCGCTTTGCTGCTGGCCCAGCCCAGAAAAACATCGCTGGTGGCTTGGCTGAGCCGTTGGCCGTCCACAATTCGCTGGCCGTTGTGGGCGTGTGCCTTCAGACCCAGCGGTGCCATCAAAACCGAGTCGCGGGCTTGCTTGAACTGCAAAAACAGCGGGTGGTGGCCATCCGCCGCAAACAGCGCGACAAAACAGCGTGTGCCCACCGAGCCAATGCCGGGCACCTTGACGGCAACATCCATCAACTCATAACGGTCAAACAACACCCGTCGGTCGGTGCTCAAGCTGCTGCGGTATTGGGTGAAAAAACTTTGAATTCCCTGCTCAAATTTGCCGATTTCGCGGGCCGTGGCGCCAGCCTCGTGGTAGACCCAGGGCGGCACGTCTTTGATGCGCATTTCTTTGCCGGCCGGGCCGTCCACCCATTCGACCGCGTTGTTGACCAGTTCGCGGCTGCCCTTGACGCGGGCTTTTTCTATCGCGGCTTTTTCAACTTTGCTGGCGCCGCCGAGTCTGAGCAGGGTCTCCGATGTCATCTGGTGGTACCAAACGTCGAGCGTGTCCATCTCGGCAAAGTCCAGCATCCGCTGGTGGTAAGTGTCCAGCAGGGCTTGCACGATGCCTTCAATGGCGGATTTCTTCAGCCCCAACTCGCGGCTGGCAATCACAAAGCTGGCGGCCAAGCGCCGCAGGTCCCAGTCGAACGGGCCGGGCACGGTCTCATCGAAATCGTTCAAGCCAAACAGCAGCCGCCTCTCCGGGCTGGCAAACAAGCCAAAGTTCGACAAATGCGCATCGCCGCACAATTGAACTTCAACCGCACAACGCGGCGTTTGCGCCAGGTCGTGCGCCATCAACATGGCGGCGCCACGGTAGAACGCAAACGGGCTGGCCAACATGCGGCCAAACCGGGTCGGCAGCAATTCGGCTACCCGGCCTTCATTGGACGCAGCCAGCAGCGCCAGCGCATCACGCCCGTTGTTTTGATGCAGGCCGAGCGCCGAGCGTGGGCAGCTTTGCCGCGCCAAGCGACCCTGCTCAAAGCGCTGCGCCAGCGAGCCGCGGCCAATCAGGTGGTCCGTATTTCGTTTCATTGTGGGATGATGGCATAGGGCACAGCGGCAAGTTTTGGCTTACCAAGAAGCCTTTGGGGTCTTTCACCGTCCTGTCACATTGTGTGACCCACTTCTGCATCGGACTAACGCTCGTGTCGTACATCGGATAGCGCCCTGCCTGCTGCACATCAACGCACCCGACAACAAAAAACGCCTCATACCCAAATTGGGTATGAGGCGTATAGAAGTGCGTTTATTTTACTATATATGAAGTTAATTAATTATTTTTTAATCAATAAACGCAATATATTAGTAGCAATAAATGTAGCAATTACGAGACCTAAGTACAAAAAATATAATTGACGTCTCGGAACAATAATTTATTTCAACTTCAATGCAACTTAAGCCGCAGCCACAGGTGCAGCCACCGGTGCCGGTGGAATAAACACCGCCTTGGTCTCGAGAAACTCCTCAAAACCCAAAGCACCCCACTCGCGGCCATTTCCGGACTGTTTGTAGCCGCCGAACGGTGCGGCGTTGTCGCCACCAGCGCCGTTCAAGTGCACGTTGCCGGTACGCAGGCGCGCGGCGATGACGCCCGCCGCTTCGGGCGTGGCGGCGTACACGTAGCCTGAGAGGCCGTAGGGTGTGTCGTTGGCGATGGCAACGGCTTCATCGACACCGCCGCTGTACGGAATCATGCACAAGACCGGGCCAAAAATCTCCTGGCGGGCGATGTCCATCTGGTTGGTGACGTTGCTGAAAATCGTCGGCTTGGTGAAGTAGCCAGCGCTGATGCCGTCCGGCCGGCCCACGCCGCCCGCGACCACTTTGGCGCCTTCGGCTACGCCGCGTTCGATCATCGCTTGCACACGGCCAAACTGCGCGCCGTTGGCCAGCGGGCCCATGGTGGTCTCGGGCGCGGTCGGGTCGCCCACTTTGATTTTGGCAACTACCGCGGCGGCAATTGCCTCGGCCTCGGCCAGTTTGCCTGCGGGCACGAGCATGCGGCTCGGTGCGTTGCAGCTCTGGCCGGTATTGGTCATCATGCTCATCACGCCGTGTTTCACAGCGGCGGCCAGATCAGCGTCGTCGGTGATGATGTTGGCAGATTTGCCGCCCAATTCCAGCGAGACGCGCTTGATGGTTTCAGCCGCGGCCTTTTGCACCAGAATGCCGGCGCGGGTGGAGCCGGTGAACGACACCATGTCGACTTCAGGATGGCTGGAGAGGGCCGCGCCCACGCCAGGGCCGTCGCCATCGACCAGATTGAACACACCGGGCGGCACGCCGGCCTCATGCAGGATTTCAGCCAGGATGTGCGCGCTCAAGGGCGCCAGCTCGCTGGGTTTCAAGACCATGGTGCAACCCGTGGCCAGCGCCGGCGCGATCTTGCAGGTCATCTGGTTCATGGGCCAGTTCCAGGGCGTGATCAACGCGCACACACCCACCGGCTCGCGCACGATGCGGGTCGTCTTCTGCATTTTTTCGAATTCAAAATCGGCCAGCACTTTGGCCGCCACGATGAAGTGGCCCAAGCCCGCCGGGGCCTGCGCCCGCGTGGCCAAACCGGCCAGCGGTGCGCCCATTTCCTGCGAGACCGCGGCAGCCACGTCGCCCATGCGTTTTTTGTATACCGCGATGATCGATTGCAGCAGTTCGCCGCGTTGCGCGACGGTAGTCAGGGAATAACTGGCAAAGGCCTTGCGGGCGGCTTTGACGGCGCGGTCAGCGTCAGCGGCGGAGCCTATCGAGATCGTGCCCACTTGTTGCTCGGTGGCCGGGTTGATCACGGCAAAGGGCTTGGCTTGCAGGGGCGCAACCCAGGCGCCGTCGATGTAAAACTGGGTGGTATCGGTCATGGTGTTTCCTAGTTGGTTGGTTGGTACAGTTTGGTTCGTGCAGATTTGTTCTTGCAGATCGCTTGTCAGGCCATCGCCTCGGCAGGAGTGGAATTGTGCATGAGATTGCCCGAGGCACTGTCGCCCTCGTGTAGCTCCGCGGGTTGGTGCGCCAAGGCCATCACCGCATGCGGTGGCAAAGATTTCAGCCTGTGGTCGCTCCACACTTGCCGCCAGCGCCGGCTGCCGGGCAGGCCGTGGCGCAGGCCGAGCATGTGGCGGGCGATGGCCGCCCATGGCGTGCCATGCAAGGCCGCCTCACGGGCCATGTAGTCGCACATCTGCAGCTCGACGCCTTCACGCGTCAACTCCGGGCGCGTCAACTCGGGGCGCCTGGGGTCTGCCGAAGGGTCGTCGCCCAAAAATGCAGCATCCCACTCGGCCAGCCACCACGGATTGTGATAGGCCTCGCGGCCCAGCATGACGCCATCCACATGCTGCAGTTCTTCTTCAATTTGCGCTGAGGTCGTGATGCCGCCATTGATGGCGATGCAGAGGTGCGGGAAGTCTTTTTTAAGCTGATGCACCACCTCGTACCGCAGCGGGGGCACTTCGCGGTTGGCCTTGGGCGAGAGGCCTTTGAGCCAGGCGTTGCGGGCATGCACGATGAAAGTCCGGCAGCCCGCCTCACTCACTGTGCCGACAAAATCGCGCACAAAGGCGTAACTTTGCGGTGTGTCTTCAGTTTTATCGATACCGATGCGGTGTTTTACAGTAATCGGCGTCTGGGTGGAATCGACCGCATCGACCATCGCCTTGACACAATCTGCCACCAAATTTGGCTCGGCCATCAAACACGCGCCAAAGGCACCGCGCTGCACGCGGGGCGACGGGCAGCCGCAGTTGAGGTTGATTTCGTCGTAGCCGCCCGGTACATCGCCACTTTTGCCCCAGGATTCGCCCAGCTTGGCGCATTTTGCCAAATCCGCTGGTTCACTGCCGCCCAGCTGTAGTGCCAGCGGGTGCTCTTCATGGTTGAAATCGAGGTGGCGCGGCTGATTGCCATGCAAAAGTGCGCCCGTCGTCACCATCTCCGTATACAGAAGCGCTTTTTTGGTGAGCAGACGATGGAAATAGCGGCAATGGCGATCCGTCCAATCCATCATCGGGGCGACCGCGACTCGCCAAGGCGGAATTTTGGAGTGCATCGAGATGGGCTAAAAGTTACTCAGAAGCGACAAATGCCCAGCGCAGGAATACAAACTTACGCCGCGGCGAATTAGAACTACGTTGAAGCAGGCACAAGCGAAAAACCCGCCCAAGCCGACAAAAACAAAAAACCCCGCCGAAGCGGGGTTGGGTCGGGAGCCGATTTTAAGCGACGCGTTCTTAACAGGACCCGCCACCGGTTTTGATGCGGGCTACGACTTCTTTGCCAGGGGCGCAGAAGCTGTAGGTGCCACTTGAATTGCGCCAAACTTGATACGTATAGCTTTGCCCGCCGGTGTAGTTGTAGGTCACCACCGCGTTGGGGGTGGTGGAGTTGACGGCCAACCAGGTGCCCACTTTTTCGGACGGGTCAATTTTGTGACCAGGGCCGCGCTTGTAGTCGATCAGGTCGCCGCCATTCACATGCAGTTCCTGCCAGGTTTTGACACCTCCGATACTGGTCGGGACACAGGCTGTGTTGCCGCGCAGGAGTGTGTTGAGATTGACCACCCGGACAGACGGACTCGCACACGCCGCATTGGCCTGCCCGGCAAAGGATGCCAGGGCCATCGCCACGCTTGCTGCCAACAACAATTCTTTCATTTGGGTACTCCTAGTAGGGATCAGATTCAATTTTCAGCGCATTTGCTGCGTATCCTGTCAGGTCACCTCGTATGGCCTTGAGCGGCTTCAATCTGCTCCGACACGCACACATGGGCCGCGATATTTAAGACTTATGCAATTTCAGTGCCAACACAAAAAAACTCTTTTTAATCAAGGACTTACCCGACAAATTTCGCTTGACGATCACACTATTGTAAGAAAATTCGACAGTATGATGGATGGATGATGCCTCAAGATCATGCTTGGGTAACGCGGTTTCCACCCGATTTTTTTGCCTGGTCCAGGGCCGCTCGGGCGCGTTGAACCACAGTTTGCCCGTCCTGGATGGAGCTGGACTCTGCCGCCCCCACGCTCACAGAAGCGCCTTGATGCCGCCAGGCGATCCCGTTGATGGCGTGACGCACGCGTTCAGCTACCACCATCGCCGAAGCTAACGAGGTGTCAGGCAGCACCACCGCAAATTCATCACTTTCGTAACGCACGACATAGTCGTACGCGCGGGCGTGGCCTTTGAGCACTTGGGCGACCTTTTGCAGGACGTCGTCGCCACCGACGCGGCCAAACTCTTCGTTGAATTTTTTAAGGTGGTCCACATCCACCATCAACAGTGCCAAAGGCGCTTTGGAGCGGCCTGTGCGGGCCGATTGCTGGTTCATGATGCGCTCAAACGCGGCACGGTTTTTGAGGCCGGTGAGCGGGTCGGTAGCGCTTTGCTCAAAGACCAGCATGTTCATCTCATCGAGCCGCGCCTGGCATGTGGCCAACTGCGCCTGCGCTTCATGCAGCTCGGCCAAGGTGCCTTCGAGCATGGCCATGGCCTCGTCGATGTTCATGGTGGGGGTGATTGAGTCCATGCTGAATGCTTTTGTAAGTGGTGTCGATGGTGCCGCTGGTGTTGCAGCAAGCATCATAGCGCCGTGCGGTACTGCTCGCGCAAGAGGTTTTTTTGCACTTTGCCCATGGTGTTGCGCGGTAAATCGGCCACGATCACGCAGCGTTTGGGAATTTTGAAGTTCGCCAACTGGGCCTTCAGCGCGGCGATAATTTGCTCTGATTTGAGTAGCGCACCCTGCTTGGCCACGACCACCGCCACGCCGACTTCACCAAAATCTGCATGCGGCACGCCGACCAGCGCGCTCTCTTGCACACCAGGCATCTCGTTGATGTAGCCCTCAATCTCCGCCGGGTAGACGTTGTAGCCGCCGCTGATGATGAGGTCTTTGGATCGGCCGACGATGGTGACGTAGCCGCGTGCGTCCACCTTGCCGACGTCGCCCGTTTTGAAGAAGCCATCTGCCGTGAACTCCTCGGCGGTTTTTTCAGGCATGCGCCAGTAACCTTTGAACACGTTGGGGCCTTTGACCTGGATGCCGCCGATCTCATCGACAGCCATGGACTTCCCATCG
>JANOXL010000371.1:0-4088 GCA_031418395.1 Rhodoferax sp.
ACGCACCAGGCGGCCCGAAGCTGGCCAATGGGACGCGAATCCCAAAGTCCATTGATTTGCGCATGATTTCAACATCTGTCAGCCATGGGCGACCTTACGAATTCCCTTTAAACGAATCAGCACCGCCACTGTTTTTCCGGATATGCGAGTTCAAAAAATATTTCCCGGAGTCTGTGATGGACTATCTGAAGGAAACAGCCCTCAAATACGATACAGCTGATTTCTACTATTCCCCCAGGGGCGAGAAGGTTCGCCAAAACAGCCCTGACCCGAGCACGGCACCCAAAGACCTACGGTATTTACCAGTAGGCGAGCTGCCTGTGCTCGTGGCCATTCGCCTGAGCATGAACTGCCCTATCTTATTCAAAGCGATGCCGCTTTGGGCGATAGACAGGGAAAGTGGGCCCGTTCCAACAGCTAATCCCAGCAAGTGCAATCTACCCGCGGCACCCTTGTTCAAAACGTGCTGGTTTACGGATGGCGGCGTCACGTCGAATTTTCCAATCCACTTTTTCGACGAGGCGCTACCGTCCTGGCCGACCTTTGGCGTGTTTGTCGCTGAAAAATCACGCGATGCAGACTATCAAACAAAGAATGGCGAGGAAACTAAAAGTCCGCAGCCACCCTCTTATTTGCCGGAATTCCACACGACTGGGCGATCTGAAAAATGGTTTGAAATCGAAGAACAATGGAACTCGGTTCAAGGGAAAAAGCCAGACATTACGCCGTTGAAAGACTATGTCTTCGGGATGTTTTCAGCGGCCAAGGACTGGTCAGACAACGCCAATATGAGGATGCCTGGCGTGCGTGAACGGGTTGTTACGGTGTACAAAAACCTTCCTGTGTCCAATGGCGGACTGAATTTGAAACTTCCAAAAGACAAAATAATTCAGCTCGGACACAAGTCCGGGAAAGAAGCAGGACGGCGTTTGGTGGACAAATTCGTGTTGAGCACCGACAGGCAAAACCCGCTACAGATAGAGACGGATGGCTGGCGCGATCATCGATGGACTCGCCTCAACGCTTATCTGTTAGCGCTTAGAACGCACCTTCAAGGCTTCAGCCGGTCAGCCAACGAAGCGGCAGGAACCACACCCATCAAACACCAAATCCAGCAAGCTATATGTATTGCGCCACTGAAGACTAAGAGTTTTTTCGAACCCACGGTGACGCAGGAGCAAGCTGCTGCTCTACAAACAGCACTGGGCGCGGTTCAAGCCTTGGAAGCCTCACTTGCTTCCATCCAAGTGGAACAGCCCTACAGACCCTCTCCACAGCCGGTACTCTCGCTACGGCCACAACTCTAAGCCCGAGGTGGGCCCACGGCTACCGCTGCAACGCCGCCCACATCTCCTTGTCCCGCGCAGCCGTCCAGATGCGCGGGTTTTTGATACCTTTGGCTTCGTCGTAGGCGCGGCTGACGTCAAAAGGCAGGCAGTGTTCGTAGATGAAGACGTGGCCAAACACCGGGTCCATACTTTTCCGCGTGTGGGCCATGGCGGCTTTTAAATCCATGCCTTGCGCGGCGGCTTGTTTGCCGGCCTCAAACAGCGTAGTGACCCAGCGTTTCGTGTAGTCGAGCGCTTTGTGGACGTTGGCGGCGCCTTTCATGGCTTCGCCGCGTCCGGGCACGATGGACGTGGCATTCAAGGTGCGAAGCGCTTCGAGCGTGGCAGGCCATTCTTCCAGCTGGGCGTCGCCCGTGTACACACCGGCTTCGTATTCGACCAAATCGCCACTGAAGAGGGTTTTTTCTTGTTCCACCCAGGCAATCGTGTCGCCGCGCGTGTGGCCAGGGCCCGGGTGCCAGATTTCGACCACCACACCGCCCAGGTTGACCTTCAGGCTGCCTTGGCGGCCGGGCTTGCCGTCGCCCACCACCATGCTCGGCCAGGTCAGGCCAGGGATGCTTTCAGCACCTTGAAACAAACGTGGAAAACGTTCGATTTCGCTTTGCATGTCTTGTGCGCCGCGCTCGCGGATCAGCTCCAGCGTGCCTTGGCTGGCGATGATTTCTGTCGCACCTTCCGCCACGTAGGCGCTGGCGCCCAACACGCGCACGGCGTGGTAGTGGGTGAGCAGCACGTATTTGATTGGTTTTTGGCTGACCGTGCGGATTTTTTTGATGAGGTCTTGCGCCATGGCCGGAGTGGCCGTAGCGTCACTCACCATGATGGCGTTTTCGCCAATGATGACGCCGCTATTTGGGTCGCCCTCGGCGGTATAGGCCCAGCAGTGCGGGCTGAGTTGTTCAAAGGTGATTATTTTGTCGGCCAGGTCCGCTTGGGAGGCAAAGGCTTTGGTAGGAGTGGTCATGGTGGATGGTTCTCTTGAATAGGCAATGCCAACAAATAGGAAAAACCTTGCAGGGCGCTCGCAGCCCAGAGTTTAGCGAGGGATGGGCGGCGCGGCGGGGGGTGCTGTCAACCAGGCCAGTACACGCGCGTCTACCTCGGGTTTTGGCGCAGCGCCGTCCAGCACCAGCACGCCGGGTTCGCCCGCCGGGTCTTGCAGCGCCTCAAACTGGCTGGCCACCAGGCTGGGCGGGTAAAAGTGCCCGGCGCGTTTGGCGACTCGCCGTAGTGATTCTTCTGGCGTGATGGCCAAGTGGATGAACTTCAGTGGCCGCGCTGCATCAGGAAAAGGGCCGCGCAACATATCGCGGTAGCTGGCTTTCAGCGCCGAGCACGTCAACACTGCGCCCTCGGGGCATGTCGCAAGCTGCGCCGCCAGGGTTTGCAGCCAGCCGAAGCGGTCGTTGTCGTTCAGCGGCGTGCCTTGCTGCATTTTTTGCTTGTTGGCGGGTGGGTGAAAGTCGTCGCCTTCGATATAAGGCAGGTTCAGAGCCGCCGCCAAACGTTTGCCCACGGCCGATTTGCCGCAGCCCGCCACGCCCATCACCACAACGTGGATACTCACGCCTCGCCCCCCAGGCCGCGATCCAGCATCGCAATCACCTCTTGGGCGAAAGCGGCGTAACTCAGGCTGCCGCCGGGGCGCAGCCAGGTAAAGGTCCAGTTGATCATGCCAAACAGCATCATCGCGGTGGCGGTCTGGTTATGCTGCGTCACACGTCGTGGGTAGGCGCGGCACAGGAAACGCGTGACGGCAGCGACCACGTCGCGCTGGCGGTTGACGATGATGCCGCGCTGCTCGGCGCTCAGGTGTTTGGTGTCGTTGAGCAACGCTACATGCCTCGTAGCGGAGCTTTCGTACTCGGCGAGAAACGCACGCACCAGTTCGTGAAGTGCCGCGCGGTCGTCCAGGCGCTTTCGCTGCGCGGTGGCTTCAACCTGGCCGATCAAGCTCAATAAGCGCTGCGTATAACGCTCCAGGAGGTCAAACAATATCGCCTCTTTGGCACCGTAATAGTGGTACAGCCGCGCCTTCGATGTGCCGCTGGACTGCGCGATGTCGTTCATGCTCGCAGCCGGGTACCCCGTGGCGGCAAAACACGCGGCGGCATGGTTCAAAATGTCGTCACGCTTTTGTTCGAAACTGTCGGACTTGGGTCGTGCCATTGGGCGATTATCCGGGGAACTTCAAGGAGGCTTGTGTCATGGCTGTCAGCAAGGAATTTGCAGACTATTGTTGCGACCTGCTCGCGGGTGTGGGCCCGTGTGTGGCCAAGCGCATGTTTGGCGGCTGGGGCGTCAGTGTGGACGGCATGAGCATCGCCTGGCTGCTTGATCTGGGTCACGGTGAAACACTTTGGCTCAAAGCCAACGACCAGACCGCGGCGGTCTTCCGGCAAGCCGGTTGCGGGCAATTTCAGTACAAAGCCAAAGGGCAACTCAAATCGGTCAATTATTTTGCCGCCCCTGAAGATGCCTTGGAGTCGGCTCCGTCGATGCTGCCCTGGGCGCGCCTGGCCTTGCAGGCGGCAGTGGCGGCGCAAGCGCTGAAAATGGCGAAATCAACGAAAGCAACTAAAGCCGCTCAACCAGCGGCAGCAAAACCCAGGGTCGCCGCCAAAAAAACGGCGGCACGCGCCGCGTCTGCGCCCCTGAGAACGGGTCGAACTGCGGCTAAAAAACCAGCATCGACATCGTCAAAAACACTTAAAACAGCCAAATTACCCAAATAAA
>JANOXL010000372.1:0-32017 GCA_031418395.1 Rhodoferax sp.
GTGTTTTATGCAACCAAGGCTCGCCACCTGGGCTGGCTTGGCTTACTCGGTGTTGCAGCGCTCATCTGGTTGGGCATCGGCCGTTAACGCTTCTGCATATGGCGCCTAACTTAAACGCTATAGGTGCGCCCTTGTGCTTTAAGGGTAGGTTTTGGTTTGCGGCATCGGCGCTGGAGTCGACGCCAGCCCTGCTGTCAGTGAATTGCCCACAATCAGCAGTTGCGCCGCGTAGTAGGTCGAAAGTATCCAAAATGCTGCCATCGGCAAGGGCTGCACAAAGCGGTCAATCGCGATGAGCGAGTCGCTCAGCATAAAGATACAAGCTCCCATCGCCACACGCATTGCGGCCGCGGTTTGAAGTAGCCGCGCCCGCCCCAAGGCCTGAGCGGCCATGAGCGAAATGACGGCTGCGTAAGCGGCGACAGCCAGCTTCAGGGTCAGGTCGGGCAGACCCGGAAACACCGTGACATACATCGCAACCGCTGCCAGCGTAGTACCGGCCAAAGCCTTTTTGGGCGGAAACCAGGCATTGGAGGCACAGTCACTGCGAAACAGGGCGATATAAAACAGGTGGGCGACCAAAAATGAGGCTAAACCAGGGATGAATAAATTGCCGGGAAGCATCAGCAGTACGTCACCACCTAAGCTGAAGGCCATGGCCGCCAGAAGCAAGATGCGCCGTCCTCGCGCGCCCTGATCGGCATTCTGGCTCGCACCCTGGCCCGCGCTCTGAAAAATCAAAAAAATGGCACCCGCCATGGCGGCGGGTTTGAAGAAAAAGTGCCATTGCGTCCAGCCCATCACGGCTGACAAGGTCGCCAATACACACAACAGCACAACGCCTGCCATGGCTGCCGAGATGCGGCCCTGCATTGCGGCACCCAGCGCCCACAGTCCGACCATCACGGCGCTGGCTAGGGCCGTCATCGTGGCGGCGTCCAGGTTGCGGCCGGCCATATCGAGCAAGGCCACGGTGGCACCCAGCAAAAGCACATACAACAGAAGGCAAAACGCGAGTAGCCCACCGCGCAAGGGCGGGTCGAAAGTGGTGACTCGTTCCATGCTGAACTGCGGCTTGGCGCTTTGCTGTGGCAACCCGGCGGGTCGCCAGCCAGGGTGCTTGAACCAAATCAAGAGCTTGTCTTGCCAGCGCGGAGCGGCCACGCAGTCTTTCCACAGCGCCGCATACACCTCCAGATTGGCCCATACCGGATCCCAACTGTTCAGCGGAGACCGGGTACCGTACACGGCGCGTTCGGTTTCAACGCAAAAGGTGCCAAAAATCCGATCCCAAACGATCAATACGCCGCCATAGTTTTTATCAAGGTAGCCGTCGTTCACGGCATGGTGTACCCGGTGGTTGGAGGGCGAGCAGAACCAGCGGTCAAACCAGCCGAGTTTGCCCACATATTCGGTGTGGACCCAAAATTGGTAGAGCAGGTCGATCAGTGCGACCACAGCGAACACGGCAGGCGGCACGCCCAGCACCGCCATCGGCAAATAGAACACCCACGAGAACAAAAAACCGGTGGAGGTTTGGCGTAGCGCTGTGGAGAGGTTGTAGGTCTGGCTTTGGTGGTGTACCACGTGGGCCGCCCACAACACGCTCATTTCATGGCCCAGACGATGCAGCCAGTAATAGCAAAAATCGTAGAGCACCAGCGCCAGCAGTACGCCGTACCAGCTTGTCCAAAACTCTCCAGCCGCA
Organism: Rhodoferax sp.; assembly: GCA_031418395.1. Taxonomy (GTDB): domain Bacteria; phylum Pseudomonadota; class Gammaproteobacteria; order Burkholderiales; family Burkholderiaceae_C; genus JANYCG01. The sequence goes on from JANOXL010000372.1 coordinate 1,709, forward strand.
AATAAGCTCAGGTGTTCATAAGCGATGGCATAGAAAAACACCATCACCCCCTTGTTCAGCAGGCCCGTCACCTGACTGGCCATGCCGAGGCTCAGGTTGGCAACCGTATCGTTGAATCGGTATCCCACGGCCGGGCCACCGGCGAACTGGTTGGCCGCTCGGGCGGGTTGGCGGGCGACGAGGCGGCTCCACCACCACTCAAGTCCGATGAGTAAAAAGAAGACGGGCGAAGCAAAAAGAATGACTTTGGCCATGTGCTGAATTGTCCTAGCCCAAGGCCTGTCGCGCTAGGGCTGACGCTCTAGGACGACGCAGGGTTTTTGCTGATTTTTGAAGGCCAGCGCGTGATCAATGGGGCAGAGTGTGCAGAGGCAAGTCGTGCTCCACGCCAAGCTTGTTGAGTTGCGCACAGGTTTTGCTGCTGAAGAACGCGGCTACTGCGGTGTGGGTCGCAGACTCCATCATGGTCGTCAAACTCTTGGGCACCACGCCCGCCAGCGCACACAGGCTTTTGGCGAAATGTGGTTCTAGCGCGGCCACCGCCACACGCCCGTTAGCGCAGGGGTAGACCTTATAACCCGCGTGCCCGCCGCCCACGGAGCCACCCAGGTCGGTCTTGCCACGGGTACCCGGTGCCCGCGTGATGCCCCACACGAGCGGAAGCGCCAGGTAGGCAGACGCGTCAGCGAGTGCCACCTCCAGAAACACACCGGACACTTTTTTGCCTTTGGCGTTGGCCACTTGTTGCAAGAGCGCCGCCTTCAGCACGGCTTCACTGGCCATGAGCGAGCCGCCCATATCGGCGTACAGCGTAGGCGGCAGGTTCAGACCTTGCACCAAACCGTTGTCGGCCATATAGGTCAAATCATGACCTGGCTCTTCGGCTCGGTCGCCCGCCGCGCCCACGATAGCTACTTGCGACAGTGAGGGGTAACGCTTGTGCAGCGCTTTCCAGTCCAGTTGCAACTTGATCAGTGCCGAGGGTCGGAATGAGGTCAACAACACGTCGGTTTTGGCCAGTTCACGGTGAAGGGCCTTTTGGCCCGCATCGGTTTTGAGATCGGCTGTGAGTTGGCGCACGCCTTGGTGCAGTTGGTTGTAGGGGCCATCTAGATGGTGGCTCATCGGGTCACCCGTCGCACCTGGCGCGGCACCAGCGGGCGCGGGCGGATTGAGTTTGACGCAGGTCGCACCCATTTGCTGGCAGCGCATGAGTGCGGCGGGGCCAGGCAAGTTAAGGGAAAGGCTCAGGACGCGTACGCCCTTCAGTGGTTTGGGGTTGGCGGCGATTGAAGTGGGCACGATTTGTGTTTTCCTGGGAAGAGAAAGAGTGAGTGACTTGGCAGACGTTACCAGATCAATTCGAGCCAGTTGCCTGGCAGAAAGGAGACCGGCACCACGGGCCCCTACTCGTACCGCTTACCCAAGGCCAGTAACTCGGGCGTTTCGATCAGGGCATTCAGGCCGTCGAAATCAAGCATTTTGTCTTTCCAAGGCAGGGTGGTTTGGTGTTGCTTCAGGCTGCCGTAAAACCCCTGGAGCGTGTGGGCCAAGGCGCGCGCCGCGCCGCCGGGGAAGATGGCGATCTGGAAACCAATAGTTTGCAAGTCGGCAGCGCTTTGAATCGGCGTTTTGCCGCCTTCGACCATGTTGGCCAAGAGCGGTACGCGTTGGCTGAAGCGGCGGCATGCGGCGTCCATCTGCTCGGGTGTGCGCAGGGCTTCGATGAAGAGGGCGTCCACACCACAGGCCAGGTAGGCCTCGGCACGATCCAGGGCGGCGTCCAGGCCCTCTATGGCCAGAGCGTCGGTGCGGGCCATGATCAGGGTGCCGCTGGAGCGGCGGGCATCCAGCGCGGCTTTGAGTTTACCGACCATCTCTGGCACAGGGACGACCGTTTTTCCATCGAGGTGGCCGCAACGTTTGGGGAAAGTCTGGTCTTCGATCTGGATCATCGCCGCGCCCGCGCGCTCAAAACCTTTCACGGTGCGCATCACATTGAGCGCATTGCCAAAACCGGTGTCAGCATCGACGATTACCGGCAGACGCACGCGTTCGGTAATGCGGGCCAAGTTGTCAGCCACCTCGGTGAAGGTGGTCAAACCCACATCAGAGCGACCCAGGCGCGTGTAGGCGATGGACGCACCGGAAAGGTAGAGCGCTTCAAACCCGGCCTGCTCGGCGATGAGCGCGCTTAAAGCGTCGTACACGCCGGGCGCGAGCAAGATCGCGGGCTGCTCCAGTCGATGTTTCAAGGTGGATGGGTTCATGCGAAGCTCATGAGTCGGTGTCAGAGGGATGGCCGAGGTTTTGGATGATTTGCGCTGCCGTCTTGGCTGCGATGTGTCCGCCTGCAACGGCACTCAGGAGCCCATTGCCCGAGAGATAGCCCCACACCGCATTGCCTGATACGCCGCGCGCCGCACCGCCCGCCGCCAAAAGGTTCGGGAAGGGTGTGCCGTCGTCACCCACGACGCGGCAGTGCGCATCGATGTCCAGACCGCCCTGGGTGTGAAACAGCGCGCCGGTGACCTTCACCGCGTGAAAGGGCGCAACCAGAGTGCGTTTGAACACACGACCGTCGCTTGCAACGGCGTGTTCTGGGGAATTGAAAGGCAATTGGCCTGTAGGTCTCGAAAAATATGCGAAGGAATTTTCACAATTTATAACGTCGCAACCGATTAATTTCGCCAGTTCGTGCAAGTTTTCGCAGGTTTTCACAGCGCCTGCCGCCTCCGCTTCGCAAAAATCCGGAAAGGCGCGTGCCAACGTGAGCAGAGCGCCATCAAATACGTTCCAGGCAATGCCACCGGGTTGGGCCAACACGGCCACCGCAGCTTCTGAATACCCCTGGGTTTCGTCATGAAAACGCACGCCATGGGCGTTAAGCTGGACGCCGCCTTCCATCATGATCGCCCACGAAACCAAGGCGCCCTGCGGCACCGCCCACGAACCATGGCCTTGGTAGCCGCCCAGGTCGGCCAGGCGCGCGCCCAGGGCTTGGCCCCAGGCGATGGCGCTGCCATCGTTGCCCGAGTGGCCAGCGTAAATCGCCTCGCGCATCTCGGGCAGCAGCGCGCGCACCATGGCTGGGTTGCCGCCGAAACCGTTGCACGCGAGGATCAACACGTCGCAGCTTAAATGTTCTACTTGGCCGTCGGGCCGGGTGTAACTTACGCCGGTGATGTGGACGTTTTTGTCCTCACTTTCGCCGTCACCGCCACCGCCGCCGACCCACAACACATCCACCCGCGCGTGGGTGACGATGGGAATCTCGGCCACAGCCGTTGCGCGGTGCAGGCGCGCCATTAGCCCCGCGCCGGTGCGCTCAGGCACACAGTGCATACGATAGCTGTGGTGGCCGGGGTACAGAAAGTTGTCGAGTACCGTGAACTCAATGCCGTGCCGCGTTTGCAAGGCGTCAATCGCCGCACCACTCGCTTGAGCATAGGCGGCAACCAAGTGGGGCGCGGCTGTGTCATGGGTCTTGGCCAGGATGTCAGCTGCGAAACGCTCTGCGTTGTCCTCAATACCCTGCGCCGCCTGCACGCGGGTGCCTGCCGCTGGAATGAAACCCGATGACAGCGCAGTCGAACCGCTGGGCGACGCATCGCGCTCCAGCACGGCGCAGTCCACGCCCGCGTCATGCAGCAAGAGCGCGCTGGTGAGCCCGCAGGCGCCCGCACCCACGATGGCCACGGCCACGTGGGGCGTGCCGGGCGGCAAGGGTGCGCGAACGATGCGAGGTGGCATCAACCGAACTTAACCGCAGGTGTGTAAGCTTCCATGGGCCACAAGACCATCAAGCCGTAGGCCGAAACAGGTATTCGCCGCGTGGTTTGCCGATCACCTGGCCGTTTTCATAAATCAAATGACCGCGCAGGAAAGTCGCTGCGACACTGGCCGACATCTCCAGGTCCTCAAACGGTGTGTAGCCTTGGGTGGAAGGGGAGTTTTTCGCAGCAATAGTCCAGGTTTTGGCGGGATCCACCAAGGCAATGTCGGCGTCAAAACCGGCGGCGATATCACCTTTTTGGTTTAGGCCGAAGCGTTGTGCCGGGTTCCAACTGGTCACGCGCGCCATGTGGTTGTAACCCATGCCTCGGCGCGTGCCTTCGCTGACCAACGCGGGCAGTAAATACTCAGTACCGCCAAAACCGCTCTTGGGAAGCCAAATGTTGCCGAAGTAGTGTTTGGGCACCTTGATTTCATGGCGACAGCAGGCGTGGTCGCTGGCCACCCAATCCAACTCCCCGGCCAGGAGCGCGTCCCACAAAAATTCAACGTCTTCGCGCGGGCGAATCGGCGGGTTCACCTTGGCCAGGTGCGCCGCTTTGCTGGTGATGTCCAGCATGAGGTGACCAATCGTCACTTCTCGCTTGAAGTCGATATGCGGGAAGACGTCGGCCATCATCATCGCCGCCTGCACTGCTTTGCGCGAGCTCAAGTGCAGCAGGTTGATATTGGTCAGCGCCGTCTCATTCGCGAGGTAACTGGCGATGAACACGGCGAGGCCTTCGGAGTGTTGCGGGCGAGAAGCGCTGTAGGCGGCCAGACCTTTGAGTGATTTGTCTTTTTCGACAATCTTGGTGTAGGCCGTCATGATCTCGGCGGTCTCGCAGTGCAGCGAAAGCGAAATTTGCCGCGCCTGCTCGGGGAACTGCTCGCGCGCCGCCTGAATGCCGCGCATGACAAATTCAAAATGCGCGTAGTCGTAACGCTCGTCTTCCTTGATCATCAGAAAGTCTTTTTGCGTGTTCGACGCCCCATGCAACCCATGGGAGCCGTAGAACATGAAAATCTTGAAGCTGGAGACGCCGAATTTTTCAATCAACATCGGAATTTCTTTGATGTGGGTGCCGTCCATTGGTGCCAGGTGGAAGCCGTAGTCCACGTGGAAGCGGCCCTTGGAGAGCTTCAACACCTCGGGGTAAAAGGTCTTGTAGGGCCCGCCTTTGTTCAGGTAATACTGGCCGGTGCGAAAGTAATTCAGGCTGGAGGTGACACCCCCCATCGCGGCGGCTTTGCTCTCGCTCACCGCGTCTTCGGCCAGTGGTGAATAGATGCCGCTGTGCATGTGCGCGTCCACCACCCCGGGGAAGGCAAGCTGGCCTTGGCCGTCGTGCACTTTGCGGGCGCGCGCCACGTCGATGCCCGGTGCGACGAGGGCGAACTTGCCGTCTTTGATGGCGATGTCGCTCTCGTGCACCACATTGCCGTGCGGACGCACGACGCGCACGTTTTTGATGAGGAGGTCGAATTCAGGTTGGCTCATGAAGATTCCTTTGGGATTTTGGTGGGCTGGTGTGAGTAGGGGCGTTGCCTGAGCATGGCCAGCAAGCCACCGGCCTGGGCCATCTTCAGGAGGAAGTCCGGTATCGGCTCGCAGCTTAGCGTGGATTTGTCGGTCAATATCAGCTGCAGGCGTTGAATATCAATCGCAAGCAGCTTCTCGTTTTGTAGCAACTCCATTTCACTACAAGTAAGCAACAGCAGCCCGACATTGAACGCGTTGCGAAAAAACAGGCCGCTGTAACTCGGCGCGATCACTGCCGCTACACCTAGAAAAACAAGTGCTTGCGCCGCTTGCTCACGCGAGGAGCCAATGCCGAAGTTCGGGCCGGCCACGATCACGTCGCCACGTTGTACGTCTCGGGCAAAGTCGGGCAGCAAGGTCTCCAGGCAATGCTCGGCCACGACCTCAATGCCATTTTGCATGTAGGCGCCGGGCGCCAGCGCGTCGGTGTCGACATCAGCGCCGAGGTGCCAGATGTGCCGTTGCGTTTGGTGACTCAGCAAGTCCAGCGACGGGTTCATGCCATCACCTCGCGCGGGTCGGTAATGCGTCCGCGCAGCGCTGACGCAGCCACGGTGTACGCGGAGCCGAGGAACACCTGGGTGCTGGCCGGTCCCATGCGTCCCTTGAAGTTGCGCGCTGTGGAGGAGATGACGGTCTGGCCTTCAGCAAAACCGTCGCCGTAACCGGCGCAGGCGCCGCAAGTGCTGGGCAGTACGGTCGCGCCCGCGTCGACAAGCACCTGCATTGTGCCTTCCACTTCGGCTTGAGCGCGGTCGCGCAGGCTCGCAGGGGCGACCATCAATTGCACGCCCTGCGCTACTTTGTGGCCTTTGAGCACCTGCGCGGCAAAACGCAGGTCGTCGAGTTTGGCGCCGGTGCAAGCGCCAATGTAGGCCACGTCAATCCGCGTTTGGGCGTGCGCCGCCAGTGGCACTCCATGGGCGGGACTGTGTGGCGCAGCGAGCTGGGGGCTCAAGGTTGTGGCGTTCATGCTGTGAGTGACATCCGCCGTGCCGGGGTCAGACTGCCATGTTTCGACATCCATCAAAAGATCTGACGAAACACCGGCCACTTGCTCCAGCCAGTCGCGCGTGATGACATCGGGCGCGACCAGACCAGCTTGCGCCCCCAGCTCCGCGCTCATGTTGCACAGGGTCATACGTTCCTGCATGGAAAGCGCTGTGACTGCTTCGCCGCAGAATTCCACCGCTTGGTAAGCCGCGCCGTTCATGCCGAGCTGCGCGATGGCTGACAACATCATGTCTTTGGCGCAAACGCCTTTGGAAAGCGTGCCGCGCCAATTTAAGGCGATGGTCTGCGGCACCCGCAGCCATATTTCACCCGTCACAACAACACCCAGCATTTCGGTGCTGCCAATGCCAAACATGTAGGCACCGAAGGCACCGCCCGTTGGCGAATGGGAATCGCCGCCGACGCAAAACATGCCTGGGCGGATATGCCCGTTCTGCGGCACCACCACGTGGCAAATGCCCTGGCTGTCGTACACGTGGGGCAGGTTTTGCTCGCGCGCCCACTCGCGGGCAATCCGCACAATCTTGCGCGAGGCATCATCGCGTTCGGGTACGTAGTGGTCCAATACCAAAACCACTTTCGACTTGTCCCACACCTGGGCGCCGAGTTCTTCGAGCATTGGTTTGAGGCGGCGCGGGCCGGAGGAATCGTGGAACATGGCCAGGTCCACCTGGCAGGTGACGATTTCTCCCACCGCTACGCTTGCGCGGCCGGCCGCTTTGGCGATCAGCTTTTGCGCAAGTGATTGGGGTGCAGCGGTGGCCATGTTTTCCCTTTGCGGCTGCTTAGTCGGGCTTGGCCCCGGAATACTTCACCACCACCGACCAGCGCTGAACCTCGCTTTGAACAAAGCGCGCAAACTCTTCCGGCGGGTTGCCAACCAACTGCAGGCCTTCCCCTTCGAGGCGCTTGCGTACCTCGGGTCGATTCACGGCTTCGCGTGCGGCATCGTTGAGGCGTTTGAGCAGATCGGGCGCCATGCGTGGCGGGCCAAACAAGCCGAACCAGGCGTTGGACTCAAACCCTGGCAACACTTCGGCAATGGCGGGCACATCAGGAAAAGCCGGCAGACGGCTTGGGCTGGTGACGGCCAGAGCACGCAATTTACCCGCACGCACCTGGGTTTGCGCGGCAATCATCGGCGCGAACATCAAACTAACCTGACCTGCCAGCACGTCAGCCATGGCCGGTGCCGTGCCGCGGTAGGGAATATTCACAATGAAAAGGCTAGCGCGCATTTTGAAAGCGTCGCCTGCCATGTGTAGCGACGAGCCAATTCCGCCGACCGCGAAGTTCAGTTTGCCCGGCTGCGCTTTCGCCAGATCCATCAAGCCACGCAAATCTTTGACGGCAAACTCGGGGTGCGCCACCAACATGGCCGGTGCGGTGGCAATCAAGGTGATGGGTGTGAAGTCTTTGATCGGGTCAAACGGCAGGCTAGGGTAGAGCGTGGCATTGATCGCGTGGCTGGTAAAGCTCATCAAGAGGGTGTTGCCATCAGGGGCCGCTTTGGCCACTGCCTCGGCTGCGATATTGCCGCCAGCACCGGGGCGGTTTTCCACAATCACGGTGCGCCCAAGGCTGCGGCCCATGTCGCCGGCCACAGCGCGGGCGATGGTGTCGGTGCTGCCGCCCGCCGGTGTGCCTACGAGTATTCGGATGGGTGCGGCGGTCTGCGCAGACGCTGCTGGCACTATGAAAAAAAGAGCTGCTTGCGCAAATATGACGTGACCTAGAAGCCAATTCTTAACAAATGTTTTGAAGACGGTCGTGATCGACATGGTCAAACCCCCAAATACGCGCGGCGCAATTCGTCGCTTTGCAACAGCGCCTGCGAGCTACCCGAGAAGCGCACGCTGCCGTTTTCCAGCACGTAGGCGCGGCTGGCGATGTCGAGCGACTGCGCCACGTTTTGCTCCACCAGAAGGATGGCCAGGCCATCGACGTTGAGGCGCTTGATCAAGCCAAACATTTCCTCTACCAAAAGCGGCGACAAGCCCAGCGAGGGCTCGTCCAGAATCAGCAGTTTGGGCTCGGCCATCAAGCCCCGCCCGATGGCGAGCATTTGTTGCTCGCCACCGCTCAAGGTGCCGGCAAGCTGCAAGGTGCGCTCTTTGAGGCGCGGGAAAATCCCGAAAACCTTTTCCAGATTGGCGGCGCGCCGCTCCCGCGCGCGGCTGAAGGAGCCTAACGCCAGATTTTCCAGCACCGAGAGGTTTGGGAACACTTTACGCCCTTCGGGCACCTGGATCAAGCCGGCCTTGACGACATCGCGGTAATGCGCGCGGCCAATCTCCTGGCCGTCAAAACGCACCTGGCCGGCCCACGCTGGGTAGATGCCGCACACGTGGTGGTTGAGCGTGGTTTTGCCCGCGCCATTGCTGCCCAAAAGGGCGACGATTTCACCGGGCATGACGTGTAGATCAACCCCGCGTAGCACCTCGACGGCATCGTAGCCGCCTTGTAGGCCCTGGATATCGAGCAGTGCGGTCATGCTGTAGCATCTTTCGCAAGCGTACCTGAACCGCGCAATTTGGCGGCTGTGCCCGGCCCCAGGTAGGCCTCGATCACCGCATCGTTGGAGGCGATATGGGCGGGTGTTCCCTGGGCGATCAGTTGCCCCTGCGCCAGCACCCACACGTGTTCAGCCAGGTTCATCACAGCTTGCATCACGTGTTCGATGAGCAGCACCGTCACGCCGGATTGCGCGATGCTGCGCACCACCGGGATCATCTCGCTGATCTCCTGCGGGTTCAGGCCAGCCAGAACCTCGTCAAGCAGCAGCATTTGCGGTTCGGTGGCCAGGGCGCGCGCCAATTCCAGGCGTTTTCGCCCGGCCACGGTCAAGTCAGCGGCGGGTTTGTCGAGTTGGGCAGACAAGCCGACACGCGCTGCGACGTTTTCCGCGTGGGCCAATGCTGTCACACGGCGTGGTTCGCGCAAATGCGCGCCTACAGCGATGTTTTCACGCACGGTTTGCTGGGCAAAGGGCTGCACGATCTGGAAGGTGCGCGCCAGCCCCAAACGCGCATTGGCATGGGGCGCATGGCCGGTAATGTCGTGACCGCTAAATTCAACCCGGCCCGTATCGGGTTTCAAGAAGCCAGACATCAAGGCGAACAGCGTGGTTTTGCCAGCGCCATTCGGACCGATGAGCGCGGTAAGGCTGCCTTTGGGCACCGCCAGGCTGACGTTTTGAACCGCTTTGAGGCCACCGAAACTTCGGGAGATGCCGGTCAGGCGCATCAAGGGTTGAGCGGCCGATGTCATAGGTGGGGCACTTTTTCGTGGGCTTTCGCTTTCGGCTTACCCGCCCACAGCGCGCGCACGCTCTGGCCAACGCCGCCCAGTCCGCGCGGCGCAAACATCACCATCACCACCAATACCGTGCCATAGATCACCATGTTGATGCCCGGCAATTGACCAAACAGGTTGCGGGTGGCATCGGCCAACAGGTGCAGGGCCAGCGCGCCGATCACAGGACCCCACAAAGTGCCCAAGCCGCCCACAATCGCGCCTACGAGGGCTTCGACCGAGGTGTGTGCGCCGTAAGCGATGCCCGGGTCGATGTACTGGAACACCTGCACATAAAAAGCGCCCGCTGCGCCCATGAAGCCGCCCGACAACACGATCGCGCCGAGTTTGACGGCAAACGGGTTGACGCCCGCCGCTTGGGCGGCGTCTTCGTTGTCACGCACTGCCTGCAAATACGCTCCGAAGCGGGAATGTTTGAGCCAGCATGTGACGAGCAAGGCCAGCACCACGAAAAACAGGATCAGGAGCCCGTAACCTCGGCGCGAATCAAACTGCATGTTGGTAAAACCTTCGCGCAGCGGCACCATCAGGCCTACCCCCGCGCCGGTGAACGGCACCGAGGTCGCCAAAATGCGGAACACCTCGGCAAAGGCCAGCGTGACCAGCGCGAAATAAGAACCCTTGAGGCCGTAACGGAAACTCAGCGCGCCGACAAACAGGCCTACGCCACTGCTCACGGCAATGGCCAAGGGCAGCGCAAGCCAGGGGTTCAGCCCTGCCTGCACTTGCGCGATAGCCTGCACATACGCGCCAGTGCCAAAAAACAGCGCGTGGCCAAAAGAGAACTGGCCGCCAAACCCGCCCAAAATGTTCCAGGCCTGCGCCAATAGCGCCGCATAAAGCGCCATCATGATGAAGTTGAGCGCAACGCCGGACGTCGAGACCTGAAGCGCGAGCGCCACGCCCACCGCAAATACAGTGATGCGCAAAACTTCCTTTTGCATTGCCGTCATGCTCTGGCCCCAAACAGACCTTGGGGCCGGAACAACAAAACCGCGATGAAGATCAGGAAGATGCCGATTTGTCCGAGCGACTCGCCTAGCAACAGCCCTCCGAGTGACTCCACCACACCAATCAACAAACCACCCAGCAGCGCCCCGGCAAAACTGCCCATACCGCCCAACACCACAATCGTGAACGCCACCAGCACAAAACCATTGCCCACCAGCGGGTTGACGTAATACCCAGGCAAGAGGAAACACGCCGCAGCGCCCAGGCAGGCCAGGCCAATGCCGAAACTCATGGCGTACACATGGTCCACATCAATGCCCATTAATTTCGCACCGAGTTTTTCTTTAGCTACGGCGCGAATGGAGCGGCCAAGATCCGTGCGCCCAACGATCCACATCAATACGCCAGAGGTGACTAAGGCGCCGCCAAAGGCGATCAGCTTTGGAAGCGAAATCATGGCCTGGGCAAAACCGATGTTGATGGGCACGGTGGTCAGGGTGTAGGCCGTTTCAATCGTACGGGTGTCCGATTTGAAAAACAGAAGCGCCAGGTTTTCCATCACGATCGAGAGGCCCAGCGTGACCAGCAAGATGTTTTCGTCCTTGCCGTGGCTGGCCCGGTTGATCACCACGCGTTGCAGGGCGTATCCCAGCACAAACATGGCGGGCACCACCAACGGCAGCGCGAGGTAGGGGTCAATGCCCGCGCGCTCTTTAAGGAAATAAACGGCGTACATCGCCAGCATCAAAGCCGCGCCGTGGGCAAAGTTAATGATGTGCAACACGCCGTAGATCAAGGTCAGCCCCAGCGCGATCAATGCATACACCGCGCCCGTGGTCAGACCATTGAGCACGGCGGGGAAAAGAATGCCAATATCAAACATCAAGCAATACCGCCCGAAAGTGCGCTACCCGCATCGGCAGCGCACTTTTAAGGGTCAGGCGAAAAAGATCAGGCCTTCAACGGAAAGACCGGGTCGATTTCGCGGTAGTCGCGCGGCACGATCACCTTGATGTCGCCCTTGTGCACCTGCGTCATCAGCGGTTGCGCGCCCATGTTCTGACCATTGACAAACTTGGTCGCACCATAGGGCATGATGTGGTCGGAGAAGGTGCTGTTGGCCAGCGCGTCGATGATGGCAGCACGATCAGCCGACCTGGCCCGCTCGATGGCGTCGCCCAACAGACGTGTGGCCGTATAAGCCATGAAGATTTCGTAGCTGAAAAACAGGCCTTTGGCCTCGACGCGTTTTTTCAACTCGGCGCTGCGTTTGTCTTTCGGGTTGAACCAATGGTTGCAGTCGATGATGCCGTTGGCAGCTTCAGGAAACTCTTTGACGAACTTGTAGCTCGAAGCCGCGCCGCCCAGCACCGAATAAATCGCCTTCGGCGCCACCTTTTGCTGCTGCATGGTGCGCACCAAGAGCGCGTATTCGTTGTAGTAGTTGGCGGGAATCACGATGTCAGGGTTCACCGACTTCATGCGCAGCACGATGTTGTTGAAGTCGCGGGTGGGGTTGGCATGTTTCACCACCTCTTTCACGTCGTAGCCGTAACCCGGCAGCTCGCGCGCCAGCAGGTTGGCGGTGCCGGTGCCAAAGAGCGATTCTTCGTGAATGATCATCACGGTTTTGGCCGGTTTGCCCGCTGCGGTGTTGAGCACGTGCAGGTTGGCCACCGCCACTTCGGCGCACTTGCGGTAACCGGGGCCGAAGCGGAAGGTGTTTTTCAAACCGCGCTCGACGATTTGATCCGCCACGCCGACATCGACCACGTGTGCCAGGTTGTATTTGGCAGCCGCCTGGGTGGTGGCCAGGCAAATGGCGGAGGCGAATGCGCCAACCACGGCGGACACGCCGGCTTCGTTCATCTTCTCGATTTCAGCCGTGCCGGCTTGCGGAGTGGATTGCGCATCACCCAACAGCGCTTCGAGTTTGGCGCCGCTCATCGACTTGATGCCAGTCTTGTTGATGTCTTCAATCGCCATCATCGCGCCTTCACGGCACTGCTGACCGGAATATGCTAGCGCGCCTGTGACGGGGTGCAAGATGCCAACCTTGATGGCTTTGGCTTGTGCGCCCCCCGCTAGCGGGAATGCCAGCGCGGACGCCGCTGCGGCGGACTGTGCGACGAAGCGGCGGCGCGTTGATGTGCTGGGCGTCGAGGATGAAACGTATTTTTGCGGTGTGCTCATAGGGGTCTCCTTGTGAAGTTGGAATGGCAAATGGAACGACGGTGTCAGATGGGGTTTCAGTTGAATTTGGCGGACAAATCTTCGCTCACCCACACCTTGGCATCGATGTTGCCAATGCGCGAAAGTTGCATTTCGTATTCGTAGCGGTCTGGGCGGTAGAGCCCGTGCAGCCACTGGATTGGGCGTTCTTTGTTGTCGAAAATCAAACGTCTCACGGCCAACAAGGCGGAGCCGACGGCGATGTCGAGGTGGCGCGCCACCTGCACATCGGCCAGCCGGGCTGAAATGGTTTGCTGAGCGCGGCCAACTACCACGCCAGCTTCTTCGAGCAGCACCAAAATCGGCCTTTTGGCCAGTTCGCGACGGCCAAAACGACGCGCGATATCGCCCGGCACGTAGGTGGTGATGTGCGAAAGCGGCCCTTGTTGCGTGCTGCGCACACGAATCGCTTTTTGCACACTCGCACCAGGCTGGATTTGTAGCGCCTCAGCTATCGCGGTAGACGCCGTGACACTTTCTACCTCGAGCACTTTTACCGTGGTTTGCTGGCTCATGCTGACCAGGTTTTCGAGCAGGCCTGTCAAACCGGCGCGCTGGCCTTTTTCGCCGAAGGTGGGCGCATTGGAAGCGCTTTTTTTGACGGCGTTTGAGGACATCAACGACCGAGTGCCGCGCCCCGGTTCACGCGAGATCAAGCCTTCAGCTGCCAGTTGCTCTAACGCCCGGCGCACAGTGACGCGGGCCACGCCAAACTGCTGCATCAGGGCTACTTCGCCCGGCAACCCCTCAGAAAACCGGCCTTCGACCAATTGCTCGCGCAGCACCAGGTAGATCTGGTGGTATTTGGTCATCGGTATGGGCGCGAGGACGGAAGAGGACGTCTGCATGACGCCATGCTAATAACAGTCTTATTGTTCTGTCAATAGGACATTTACCCAAACTTCCTCTTGATTGAACGGCTGCACCAGGCGAAGTCAGTTCGGTTCAGCCCAACTCCAGCGGCAGTCCAACGTAGTTTTCTGCCAGAACCGTGGACGCGGCCTTGGAGTTCACCAAATAGTCCAATTCGGCCTCCTGCATTTTCTGGCCAAAACCTTCCGAGTCAGGGAAGCGGTGCATCAGCGAAGTCAGCCACCAGCTGAAACGCTCGGCTTTCCAGATACGGCGCAGCGCTCGCTCGGAATAAGTGTTCAGCCCGTGGCTGGATTGGTCTTGATAGTGCTGGACCAAGCCGCTCGAGAGCATTTTCACGTCGCTGGCGGCCAGGTTCAAGCCCTTGGCCCCCGTGGGCGGCACGATGTGGGAAGCGTCGCCGGCCAGAAACAAGCTGCCAAAACGCATCGGTTCCGCAACAAAACTGCGCAATGGTGCGATGCTTTTTTCGATGCTCGGGCCGGTAATGATTCTGGCGGCCAGCTCTGGGTCAATGCGACGGCGCAGTTCGTCCCAAAAGCGGGTGTCGCTCCAGGCTTCCACCTTGTCCTCAATCGGGCATTGCACGTAATAACGGCTGCGCGTCAAGCTGCGCATCGAACAAAGGGAGAATCCCAGCGGGCTGTTGCCGTAAACGATGGCGTGCGGCGACACCGGCGGCACATCGGCCAATACGCCGAGCCAGCCAAACGGATAGGTGCGTTCAAACTCAGTGATCGCACCTTGGGGTACGCTAGCGCGGCACACGCCATGAAAGCCGTCGCAACCGGCGATGAAGTCGCAGAGCAACTCGTGGTTTTGCCCCTCTTTCTGGTAGCTGACGCGAGGGTGCATGCCATCAAAATCGTGAATGGCGACGTTGGCCGCTTCGTAGACAGTGGGCAAACCCGCGGCGGCGCGGGCTGTCATGAGGTCGCGTGTCACCTCGGTCTGGCCGTAGGCGGTGACGACTTTGCCGCCGGTGAGGCCTTGTACGTCGACAGGATGGCGCTGCCCGGCAAACACCAGCTCAATGCCGTGGTGAACGATGCCTTCCTTTTGAACGCCTGCACCAACGCCCACTTCATGCAGCATATCTACGGTGGTTTGCTCGAGTATGCCTGCACGGATGCGCCCCAGCACATAGTCGCCGCTCTGGCGCTCGATGATGACGTTGGCAATGCCGGCCTTGTGGAGCAATTGGCCAAGCAGCAGGCCGGAAGGGCCTGCGCCGATGATGGCGACCTGGGTTCGCATGGGTGGGCTCCTGATAAACTGTCAATAGGATTGTTAACATGGGTGTTAACAAATGAAGATTGTGGGATCAGTTTTTCGGATTATATGAAACAATTGACCCTTAGGTCTCGTGGAAAGGCGTTATGTTGCTATAAAAAATATAGCAAGTAAAACCACTTCAAACGCCCAGATACTGCGCCATTTGTTCCGGCTGGGCCAGAAGTGCTGAAGAGCTGCCGCTGAACACCACTTCGCCTTTGACCAGGATGACGTTGCGATCCGTCACCTGGGTGACGTGTTTCCAGTTTTTGTCAACGATCACGCTGCTGATCCCGCTTTCGCGGATGACGCCACAAATGCGCCAGATCTCGCGCGCGATCAGGGGCGCGAGGCCTTCAGTAGCTTCGTCCAGGATCAATACGTCCGGGTTGGTCATCAGCGCGCGGCCGATGGTGAGCATCTGTTGTTCGCCGCCGCTTAACTGTTGCCCGCCATGGCCCAGGCGCTCTTTGAGGCGCGGGAAGGTCTCCAGTACGCGCTCGTACGTCCAGTCGTTTTGACCGCGCGAGCCAGGGCGTGCGGCCATCTTCAGGTTTTCCATCACGCTTAAATTGGCGAAAATGCCGCGCCCCTCGGGCACATAGGCGATGCCCATTTGTGCCACCTCGTAAGGCGCGCGCCCGGTCATGTCTTTGCCTCGAATATGGACCCTGCCGCCCTGCGGTTTGACCAAGCCCATCAAACTTTTGAGCAAGGTGCTTTTGCCCATGCCGTTTCGCCCCATCAGCCCAATGGTTTCGCCCGGGCCCACGGAAAAATCGATGCCGCGCAGGATGTGGCTGGCACCGTAGTAAGTGTTGAGGCCTTGCGCGTTGATCAACGGGGCGCTCATGTTGAATGGTCCTCGCCCAAATACGCGAGTTGAACCTGCGGATCAGCCCGCACCTCAGCGGGCAGTCCGCTGGCAATCGTCTGGCCGTTGACCATCACGGTCAGATGGTCGGCCAATGTGAAGACGGCGTCCATGTCGTGTTCGACCAGCATCATCGCGAGGTCTTTTTTGATGCCCAGCAGCAGTTGGATCATGCTTTCGGCCTCAGCCACGCCCATACCCGCCAGCGGCTCGTCCAGCAGCAGCACCTTGGGGTCGGTGGCCAGGGCCATGGCGATTTCAAGCTGGCGCTGCTCGCCGTGGCTGGTGGCACCCGCCTGCGCCTGGCGGCGGTCTTGCAGGCCGCACAACTCGATGGCGCGGTTGGCGCGCTCGGTCACGCTGGGCACCGCTGTGGCGCGCGTGAGCCAGCGGTGGGCGTTGGGTTTGCGCGATTGCGCGGCTAAATGCACGTTGTCCCACACTGAAAGCGGCAGGAAGATGTTGGTCTTCTGGTAGCTACGGCCCAGGCCTGCGCAGGAGATTTTCTCGGGACGCCAGCCAGTCACGTTTTGGCCATTCATCATGACCACACCCGAGCTGGGCTGCAGTTCGCCCGAGAGCAGGTGGGCCAAAGTCGATTTGCCGGCGCCATTGGTGCCAATCACGGCGTGGATTTTGTTGCGCCACAAATCGACCGAGACATCATTCACTGCGGCCAATCCGCCGAAGCGTTTGGTAATGTTTTTGGCAGAAAGCAGAACCTCAGTCACCGCGTTTTCCCGTTCGTGAGAGAAGCTTTTCAGCCAGGCCGAGCAAACCGCGCGGCGCGAAGATGACGATCAGCACAATGAAAACGCCCATCGTCAATTGCCAGTGTTTGCCTAGATTGAAGTTGCCAATCGCAGGCAGGTCTTTGAACATGTGCAGCAGATATTCAAATGCAAAGGCGCCAACGATAGCGCCGGCAAAATTGCCCATGCCACCCAAAATGACCATCATGATGGCGTGGGCGCTCATGTGGAAGCCCATTAGCTCGGGATTCACAAAACCACCAATGGCGCCCCACAAATACCCCGCAAGACCGGCCAGTGCGCCCGCCAGAGTGAAGGCGGCGAGCTTGTAGTTGAATGTGCCAAAACCCATCGCACGCATGCGGTGTTCGTTGATTCGGATGCCGGATAACGCGCGGCCAAACGGGCTCCACAACAAGCGCCGCAAAAATGCATAGACCGTCAGCAGACAGGCCAGGGTGAAAAAGTAAAACACCTGTTTGTTGTCCAGATCAAATAAGTGCGCGTTCGGTTTGAAGTTGATATACAAGCCGTCTGAGCCGCCCAGCGCCTTGTTGTCGAAAAACAAATAAAACACCATCTGCGCAAACGCCATGGTGACCATGATGAAATAAATTCCGTGGGTGCGCACAACGAAGAACCCGATGACGAGGGCCGCCAAAGCGCTGGCCAACACCGCCACTGGCAGAGTCCACCAAAGGCTGACCGCTTCGCCCTGGGGCGTGAGAAACGCAAGTGCATATCCCGCCAGGCCGAAATAGGCGGCGTGGCCCAGAGAGACCAGGCCCGTGACGCCTTGCAGCAAATCCAGGCTCATGGCAAATATCGCCAAGATCATCATGCGCGTGACCATCTGGGTGTAAAACTCGGTGCCGACAAACGGGAAGACCACCAGCGCCGCCAGGCAAAGACCCAGCGCCACCTGCACGCCGCGTGGCAACACCTCCAGGTTGGCTTTTGCTGTCGTCATTGTTTGAACAAGCCTTCCGGCTTCCACAAGAGAACGGCGGCCATCAAGATATACACCAGCATGCCCGACACCGAAGGCAGCAGCACCTTGCCGAAGGTATCGACCAGGCCAACCAGCAGCGCAGAAATCATTGCACCTCGTACCGAGCCGATTCCGCCAATCACCACCACCACGAAACACATGATGAGCACTTGCGAGCCCATGTTCGGGTAGACTCTGGAGACGGGCGCGGCGATCATGCCCGCCACGGTAGCAAGCGCCACGCCCAATGCAAACACGATAGCGTGAATGAGTTTGATATTGATGCCCAGAGCCTCGGCCATGTCGCGGTTGAATGCTCCGGCGCGGATCTTCATGCCCAGCCGGGTTTTGGAAATCAGCAGGTACAGGCCCAAGGCCAGAAAAATGCAAATCCCCGACATGAACAGCCGGTAGACCGGGTACGAGAGATTGTGGGTCAGTTGAATTGAGGCGCTCAGCAACTCAGGCACCGGCACGCCATGCACGTCATCGCCCCACAGAATGGAGCGCATTTCTTCGAAGATGTAGATCAATCCGAAAGTCAACAACACCTGATCCAGGTGGTCGCGCTGGTAAAAGTGGCGGAACAAAAGCCACTCCAAGGCCAGGCCGAAGAACACGGCCAACACAATACCCAGCAAGATGGCAATCGTAAAGCTGCCGGTCAAAACACTCAGTGACCAAGCGAGGTAAGCGCCCAGCATGTAAAAACTGCCATGCGCCAGGTTGACCACCCCCATGATGCCGAAGATCAGCGTCAGGCCCGCCGCCAGCATGAACAGCAGCAAGCCGTATTGCACGCTGTTGAGCAATTGAATGAGAAAAGTGGGGAAGTCCATGCAGACGCTGAGATTTCAACCTGAAAAAAAGGGAGGTCGCCAGCCTCCCGATTTTGCCAGCCCAAAACTAGGCGACCATCCGTTTAGGCCATCTTGCAGCCCGCGCCAGAATCCGCTAATTGTTTGGCCGCGACGCTGATGACCTTGTTTTCTTTACCAACGACCTGGCGCAAATAGATGTCCTGAATCGGATTGTGCGACGGGCTCATCTTCCACTTGCCGCGCGGGCTGTCGATCGTCACGCCTTCCATGGCGGCATACAGCGCTTTTTTGTTGGAGAGATCACCTTTGACCGCATTGGCGCCGAGCATCAGCAATTGGCCGGCGTCGTAACCCTGCACGGCGTAAACATCCGGCATCGCTTTGAATTTGGAGGCGAACGCATTGCGAAACGCGTTGTTTTTGGGGGTATCCAGCGAGTCGCTGTAGTGCAAGGTGCTGAATACGCCTTCGGCCGCGCCACCCGCAGCTTCGATCACACCCTCAGTCAGGAAGCCCGAGCCGTAGAGCGGAATTTTGCCTTTGAGGCCTGCCGCCGCGTAGTCGCGCATGAATTTTGCGGCGCCGCCACCTGCAAAGAAACAAGCTACGGCGTCCGGGTTCAGAGAGGCGATTTCTGTCAGCAGGGCCTGGAATTCGACGTTGGGGAAGGGCAGGCCCAATTCTTTGACGATGGTGCCGCCAGCCGCCAGAAAGCCTTCTTTGAAGCCTTCAAAGGCTTCGTCGCCAGCGGCGTATTTCCAGGTGATCCAGACCGCTTTCTTGTGGCCTTTGGCGACCATGGCAGCGCCCAAAGCGCGCGTAGGCTGTGAATTGCTGAAGCTGGTGCGAAACACATTGGGCGCGCACAGTGCGCGGGTAGCAGCATGCACGCCGGCATTGGGGTTGATGTTGAGCACGCCCGTATCGCGGGCAACTTTATGCAGGCCCATCTGTACGCCCGAATGCACGGTACCGATGACCACATCGACTTTGTCACGCTGTACCAGTTTGGTGGCGTTTTCAATGCCTTTGGAGGGCTCGGCTTCGTCATCCACCTTGAACCACTCAATCTCGCGCCCACCGAGTTTGCCGCCTTTTTCATCAATTGCCATTCGAAAGCCGTTCTCGATGTTGATGCCCAACTGCGCAAACGTGCCGGTTTAGGGCAGCATGAAGCCCACCCGCAATTTGTTACTTTGGGCGCGTGCGATTTGCGGCAATAACAGGCTGGACGAGGCAGCGCCAATCAGGGCTGCGGAACGGGTCAATACGAGGCGACGGGTTGACATAAAAACTCCTTCGATTTCAGATGTTCGGACTTTAGTTCAATTCACTGCTTAAACTGGCCCGAATTAACCCTTGCTCACAGGGTAAAGGTGCTCTTGACGGCGCGTTAAATGGGGTAAATCATCGAATTGAGGATCAGGTCGCTGTCAAACACACACTGGCGACGCTTGAACAACCAGCCGTGCGGTGCATCGGGAGCGCGCAAAACCGCATCGACATAACGCCCCACGTTGTAGACCTGGGTGGTCGCATCCGGCTTGGTGCGGAACACCGCGTAACTGGCGTGCGACTTGATCAAATCGCCTTGTACTGAGGTGACGACCGGCGAGCCGACCACATGGCGCTGGTAATACGGTTCGAAATAGAGGGTTTCGTGGATGCAATACACCCGATCCTTCAACATGCCTTTGCTCTCAAAAGACAAGGTCGCCAAGGGCAGGTTTTTGTCGAAGTTCTCGCGCGCCTGCACTTGGTACAGGCATTCTTCAGTGAAGAAATCCGGCCAGTCGTCAAAATCGCCCGAATCCAGGGTTTCACCATACTGTTGGTAAAAAAGCAGCAGGCTGATGTAGTCGTCAGCACTCAATTTGGCGGGCAGTTTGGCGGAACTCATAAGGATCTCATTCCTCCATCACTTCGCGCCAGTAGTCGTACATGCCACGAATCAGGCCTTCTGTCACCATGTGGTCGGTGTTCTCTGAACTACGGCCACCGAGTTCGACAACGGTGTTGGCATCCGTCCCGATGTTGGACGAAAAACTGTCCTGGCTGAACTCGATCACTTCGCCGTCGTCGGCTGAAACAAATCCGGCCGGGCCAAACAGATTGGCTTGCCGCAGGCGTCTGCGCTGCATCTCGGGTGTATCGGACTCGAAGCCGAAATGTGTCCAGACAAAGTCAAAACTATTTGGGCCGTCCGGAATGATCTGCCGCGTCGAGAGTGAGTTGACCTGCTGCTGGACGATGAGGTTGGGGAAAACCGTGGTCATCACCGCCGTGGGTTCCCCCCACCAGGCTTCATGCACGACGTCCAGAAAACGGTCGTCATTGAGCTTCATGCTCTCCTTGAAGCTGGTCACGCCGCTCGTGGCGATGCCTGCCTGGCCCGCGTTACCACGCGTGGAAGTCATCGCGGCATGGCGATGTTTGTCGTCCAGCCACAGTTTCGATTTATTGTCCGAGCGCCAAAGGCCAAAGGTGACAAACCAGGCGTGCAAAAGCCCAGGGTGGTAGGGGTCTTTGATGTTCTCCTGCATCAGTTTCCAGTTGCCGGGAATTCGCTGGCGGTTGTAGCCTAACAACGTGAGTTTGCGGCCGTCGAACACGCGGTCGAAATACCCGCAAATCACAGGCCCCAGATAGTCTTCAAGCGGTGGCACGTCATGGTCAAAACTGGCAAACACAGCGCCGCCACGGGCAGCCACTTTGAGTTTGGTCAAGCCGTGTTGCTTCAGGTCAAAATCCGCCGGCATGCCACCGACCACACGGTTTTCCTGGCGCACACCACGGCGAAAGGGCACGCCTTGCAAATCGCCTTTGAGGTTGTAGTTCCACTGGTGGTAAGGGCACACCAGCTCGGTTTTGTTGCCGCTGCGTTCGCGGCAAAATGCCACGCCCCGGTGGGCGCAGCGGTTTTCCACCACGTTGATGGCGCCGTCTTTGTCGCGAATCAGGATGACCGACTTTTCCCCGACCTTGGTGCGTTTGAAGTCGCCCACGTTGGGGATTTCAACCTCCAGCCCCACGTAGTTCCAATGCCCGTGGTAAAAAAAACGTTCGAGTTCTTTTCTGTACACGGCCTCATCGGTGTAGGCCCAGTAGGGAATGCGGCTGCTGTCTTGGCGCTTCCAATCCTGTTTGGCCTGGGGTTGCCAGATCAGCGGTTTGACCGCTGCGGTGGGTGGGTCGAGCAAAGCAGACATGTGGTTTAACCCCTTAATTTAAAGCGCTGGATTTTGCCAGTGGCGGTTTTGGGCAACTCTGCAATGAACTCGATGAAGCGCGGATATTTGTAGGGTGCCAGGCGCTCTTTGACGAACGCTTTGAGTTCGTCCGCTGTGGCACGTGCGCCAATTTTGAGCACGACAAAGGCCTTGGCCTTGGTCAGGCCGTCGGCGTCTTCGTGCCCCACGACGGCGGCCTCCAGCACGGCGGCGTGTTGCATGAGTGTGGCTTCCACCTCAAAGGGTGACACATAAATACCGCTGACTTTGAGCATGTCATCACTGCGCCCTGCGTATACGTAACAACCCTTGGCGTCGATGGAATATTTGTCGCCGCTTTTGGTCCATTCGCCCTGAAAGGTGGCACGTGTTTTTTCGCGTTGACCCCAATACATCATGGCCGCAGTAGGGCCCTTGATGTAGAGGTCGCCAATCTCGCCCACGGGAACCTCTTGGCCATCCTCCGTCGTGAGTTTCACTTCGTACCCGGCCACCGGCCTGCCGGTAGTACCGTAATGGACGTCGCCAGGTCGATTGGACAAGAACACATGCAGCATTTCCGTGGAGCCAATGCCATCAATAATCTCGCAACCAAAACGGGCGGAGAATTTTTCGCCAATTTCGCGCGGCAAGGCCTCTCCCGCAGACGAACACATACGCAGCTGAACTTCCGCTTTGGCAGGCAGATCTGCGGCCGCGAGCATGCCAGCAAATCCGGTCGGTGCGCCAAAAAACACAGTGACTCCGAATTGCTTCCACAGCCGAAATACATCCGTCGGGACGGGGCGCCCTGGTAACAAAACAACGGTAGCGCCTGCCATCAGCGGGAAAGTCAGTGCATTGCCTAGCCCATAGGCAAAAAATAGTTTCGCTGCCGAGTACAGAACATCGTTTTCGCGAATGCCCAAAATCGCCTCGCCATACAACTTGCCGGTCCACCACAAGCTGCCATGCATATGAACCGTGCCCTTGGGCTGCCCGGTAGAGCCGGACGAATACAGCCAGAAGCCGATTTCATGTGCCAAGGTGGGCGCTGGGCTGATCTCGGTGGCGTGCGAAAAAAGCACGGTTTGCAGATCTTGTTGCGACTCCTCCAGCGGCTCTTGTGGGCGGCTGACGATGGTTGTTTTCACCTCTAGAGCAGAGCCCGCAAGCCCCATCGCTTCCTTGAGTGTGGCCAGCAAAACGCCTGACACCACCGCCGCCTGCGCCCGGCTATCGGTCAGCATGTAGGCGTAGTCTTTCGCGGTCAGCAAAGTGTTGACTGCCACGGGCACTACGCCCGCATAAAGGCAGCCCAAAAAGGCCACGGGCCAGTCAACCGTGTCTTGCATCAGCACCAACACGCGTTCTTCGCGCCGCAGGCCAATTGCATGTAGCGCGGCGGCGAAACGCTGAACACGTTTATCCAACTCACCGTAGGTCAATGACGATTTATCATCAATGAACGCGACCTTTTGGGGCCTTTGGGCGTTGCTGGCCAACACGTGGGCCGCGAAGTTGAATTTCTCAGGCAAGGTCAATTGGGCTGACATGGGGCAGATCCTCGGGCAGTCTCGCTCGTTTTGCGTTTTGTGCTGTGCCGACAAATTCTAAGCTGGGCGAGTCCTGAAGGAGCCGCCACCGTCAAAAGGCAAAAAAGGCGCGAAAGGATGAAGCAGCGCTCAGCCGCGTTTCACATCAAGTTTTGTAAGGACTTTGGCCCAAGATCGACATATGCCGATAGAGGCCAGTAGGCGAACGGCCCATATTGAAGCAAAATGCTAGCAGCCTGGTTGCCTTTTACACAAAACCCATGAAAAACAAAAAAACGCTGGTTCTGATCGCCTTGATTGTCTTGGTGGCGCTCTTTTTCGTGTTCGACCTCAAGCAGTATTTCACGCTGGCCTTCATCAAGTCGCAACAAAGCGGTTTTGCGGCGCTGTATGCGGACAAGCCAATCTTGGTGATCGCAGGTTTCTTTGCCGTTTATGTGGCGGTCACAGCGCTTTCACTTCCCGGCGCGGCCATCATGACACTGGCCGGGGGGGCGATTTTTGGGCTCGGCGTGGGCACACTCATCGTGTCGTTCGCCGCCAGCCTGGGCGCTACTTTGGCGTTTCTGGCGGCGCGGTTTGTATTGGGCGAATCCGTTCAGAGCAAATTTGGCAATCGCCTGGGTGAAATCAACAAAGGTATAGAGAAAGAGGGAGCGTTTTACCTCTTTACCCTGCGTTTGGTGCCGCTGGTGCCGTTTTTTGTGATTAACCTGGTGATGGGCCTCACCAAAATGAAGACCTGGACTTTTTACTGGGTCAGCCAAGTCGGCATGTTGCTGGGCACAGCGGTATATGTGAACGCGGGCACCCAACTAGCCAAGATCGACTCGCTCAAGGGCATTTTGTCGCCCGGCTTGATTGGCTCGTTTGTCCTCTTGGGCATCTTCCCGCTGATCGCCAAAAAGATTGTTGATGCCGTTAAGGCGCGCAAGGTGTACGCCAAGTGGAACCACCTCAAACCCAAGACATTTGACCGCAATTTGATCGTGATTGGTGCAGGCGCAGGCGGCTTGGTGACTGCGCTGATTGGTGCTGCCGTGAAAGCGAAAGTGACCTTGGTTGAAGCCCACAAAATGGGTGGCGACTGCCTGAACTTTGGCTGCGTGCCGAGCAAGGCGCTGATCAAAAGCGCCAAGCTGGCAAGCCAGATGAAGCATGGCTCCAAATATGGTTTGACGGATACCACAGCCCAATTCAGCTTTAGAGCCGTGATGGAGCGCATTCACCACGTGATTGCGGAGATCGCCCCGCACGACAGCGTCGAGCGTTTCACCGGCCTGGGCGTTGACGTTCAACTCGGCTACGCCAAAATTGTCAACCCATGGACGGTTGAAATCGCCCTGAACGACGGCACGAAGAAGACGCTGACCACCCGCGCCATTGTCATCGCCGCGGGTGCCATGCCGTTCGTGCCGCCGCTGCCGGGCATCAAGGATGTGGGCTACGTCACCAGCGACACGTTGTGGGATGAATTCTTGAAACTCGACGCCATTCCTAAACGTATGGTCGTTCTGGGCGGTGGCCCGATTGGCTGCGAGCTGGCGCAGAGCTTTCAGCGGCTTGGCGCGCAGGTCACGCAGGTGGAGATGGCCCCGCGCATCATGATCCGCGAGGACGTGGAAGTGTCGGAGTTGGCCAAACAGTCGTTAATGGCCGATGGCGTGCAAGTGTTGACGGGGCACAAGGCGCTGCGATGCGAAAAGACCGGAGATGTCAAGGCCATCATCGTGGAGAACGCAGGCAAAGAGATTCGCATCGAATTCGACGCGCTACTGTGCGCCGTAGGCCGCGTGGCGCGCCTCACGGGCTACGGGCTGGAGGAGATGGGCATCCCCACCAACCGCACCATCACCACCAATGAATATTTAGAGACCATTTACCCCAACATCTATGCCGCGGGCGACGTGGCCGGGCCGTTCCAGTTCACCCACACCGCTGCGCACCAGGCTTGGTACACGGCGGTGAACCCGTTGTTTGGCACGTTCAAAAAATTCAAGGTCGACTATTCAGTGATCCCCTGGGCGACGTTTATTGACCCCGAGGTTGCCCGCGTGGGCCTGAACGAGCAGGAAGCGAAAGAGAAGAACATTCCCTACGAAGTGGTGAAGTACGGCATAGACGACTTAGACCGCGCCATTGCCGACAGCGAAGCGCACGGCTTTGTGAAGGTGCTGACGGTACCCGGTAAAGATAAAATTCTCGGTGTGACCATCGTGGGAACGCACGCGGGTGACTTGTTGGCCGAGTACGTGATGGCGATGAAGCACGGCCTGGGCATGAACAAGATTTTGGGAACTATCCACACCTACCCGACTCTAGCGGAGGCCAACAAATACGCCGCTGGCGAATGGAAGCGGGCACACCAGCCTGAGAAGTTGCTGCAATGGGTTGGTAAATATCACACTTGGAGGCGCGGTTGAAACATGGCTAAAAATAACATGAATCCTGGAATTTTGAGTCGCAGGGGCGCTATTAATATAATAGCTACATGCGCAATATTTGCGAGACCCGGTATCGTATTTGGTCAAAATTCACCGGCTGGAGCAGCCAATTTCGACCAATCGTACCCAAATTGGGAATCATTGTTGAAAAAACACGTCAGGTGGCTGCCTGACAACAAACAGTCGCGCGTGAACTACAAAGGTTTTGCCGCCGACCGCGCTGAGTTGAAAAAGGTGCTCGATTCTTTCAGCGCCCTGCCCAAAGCCGATTTTGACCGCTTCAACCGCGAGCAGCAAATGGCGTTTTTGATCAATGCCTACAACGCGTTTACCGTCGAGATCATTCTCACCAAATACCCCGATCTCAAATCCATCAAAGACCTGGGCAACTTTGTCACGCCAACCTGGAAGAAGAAGTTTTTCACGCTGTTGGGCGAAGAGCGGCACCTGGACTGGATCGAACACGAGCAATTGCGACCCCGGTACAGCGAGCCGCGTGTCCATGTGGCGGTGAACTGCGCCAGCATCGGCTGCCCGGCGCTGTTCCCCGAGGCATTTACCGCCGCTAAACTCGATGCGCAACTCGAAGATGGCATGGTGCGCTTTATGGGCGACCGCACCCGCAATCGTTACGCAGATGGCAAACTCGAAGTGAGCATGATCTTCAAATGGTTCCGTGAAGATTTCGAAAAGGGCCACAAAGGATTTGCAAAACTCGAGGACGTTTTTGCCAAGTATGCCGACCAACTCGCAACTGCCCCCGCAGACCGCGAGAAACTGAAGGCCAAGAGTGTTTCAATTTCGAATCTGGACTACGACTGGTCACTTAACGATCAAGGCCGTTAAAGTCATTTGGGCCCCGGCGCTAGTAGCCTGTGTGGCCTGCTTTGTCTGGCAGGGCAGGGCATGGGCGCAAAACGCCGCACCACCGACGCTACCTGCGCCTGGCGCGCTTACGGGCCAGACGGTTTCACTGGCGCTTACCGCTTTTTCCAAATCGAGCCCACCATATTTGCCTGTGCCATGGCGACTGATAGGGTTACCCAAAAACAAAGCACCTCTGGCCCAAATTGAAATCGCCATTCTGGGTGATGAACGGGTGCTCAAGCTGGCGACTGACAAATCTTACGGCGCGGCAGTTCACGAGCTGACGCCGCAGGTTTTAGGACCCGGCAGCATTTTGCGCTGGCGTTGGCGGCTTGAATCACCTTTGGCGCTGGCGGATTTAAAAACCAAAGAAGGAGACGATGCTGCACTCAAGGTTTGCGCGATGTTTGACATGCCGGTGGGCAAACTCGGGTTCTTGGAGCGCAACCTGCTGCGTTTGGCGCGTGGTCTTAGCGGCGAGAAGCTTCCTGCGGCAACCCTTTGTTATGTATGGGACAACAAACTGCCGGTAGGTACCGGACTACCCAATGCCTTTACGCCCCGGCTGCGTTATCTGGTGATGGATTCGGGCGAGAGGAGAATCGGTCAATGGGTCACCCATGAACGCGACCTGGCGCAAGACATTCAAAAGGCCTTTGGCCACGAGTTTGATACGCCGCCACCTTTGACTGCCGTACTGGCAGGTGCGGATTCTGACAACACCCAAGGCCGCAGTCTGGCTTACGTGGGCGACCTGAGCCTGAGTGTCAAGGCACCAGAATGATCGGTTCCAGCACGTCGCTTTGCGGCAGGATTCGGCCAATCGCCACGGTTTTCTTATAGCCCAGCTGGCGCAGGGCAGCGATGCAGGCGTCAGCTTTTTCAGCCGGGACACTGGCCAACAAGCCTCCGGCAGTTTGCGGATCGAAAATCAATGGATACCGTGGATGATTCACCCATTGCTCCTGATTTCGAAGCGCTCTGCGTAGGCGAACATTAGCACCCTGAAGCGAGCTGACGATTCCGTTCGCGACGCACTCTTCTGCACCGTCGAGCAGTGGCAAAGCCGACATGAAAAGCTCGGCGTCCACTTGCGAAGGCCGCGTCATCTCCACCAAATGTCCGAGCAGACCAAAACCAGTGAGGTCCGTGCAGGCGGTCGCACCGTGTTCGCGCAAACACTTCGCACCCAGGCGGTTGGAAACCACCATGGATTGCAAGGCCGCGTCAATCCAGCGCCCTTTGGCTGCCAGGCGCGCGTGCGCTGCAAACAAAGTGCCCGTACCGATGGGTTTAGTCAGCAGCAACACGTCACCCGGTTTCATGCCGCCTTTGCGCAGCACGGCGTTGGGGTCATCGTCGATCAAACCATTCACCGCGAACCCCAGCGCGAGCTCTTTGCCTTCGCCCGTATGGCCACCCACCAGCGCGCAATTGCCATCATTGAGTACTTCCATGGCGCCGGTCATCATCTGGAACAACACGTCTTCGGTCTTGGATTCCAGGCCAGGCGGCACTGTGACCACTGCCGTTGCCGTTTGCGCTTCGCCGCCCATGGCCCAAATGTCGCCCAGGGCGTGGTTCGCCGCGACTTTGCCAAAGATATAGGGGTCGTCAATGAAGGAGCGGAAAAAATCAACCGAATGCACCATGGCTTTGCCCGGCGGCACACGCACCACTGCGGCGTCGTCAGGGTCTTTGAGGCCAATCAACACTTCAGGGCGATCCACCGGATGCAAGTTAGAGAGCGCGCGCGACAATACGGTCGCACCGACTTTTGCGCCACAGCCACCGCAACGCATGGCAATCGCCGAGATCGCTTGCAGGGACTCCTCCTGACTGAGTTTGACCGAGCCCGGGCTGGCCGCTGAGGCAGGTTGGGTGCTGGTGTCCATTTCGGGAAAGTCCTGAAACTTGGCCATAAAGCGCCGGTCAATCCAGTCTTTCCATTGCCAGACCCAGTCGCCTGCAAAACCAAGCCAACCTCGTGACGCGATGGCGAATTTGTCGCCCGAACTGATCAGCGCGAGCCAGGTGCGTTGCGGCCGATAGGCCAGCAAGGCAGTGCCCGCTACGGAGCGGCGCAAGTTTTCAGTGAGTGGCGTGCCTTGACGCACGGCAAACACACCGGCTTTTTCAAGCGGGTAATTGACCATAGTGGCGATGTCGCCCGCAGCAAAAATGGCGTCGTCGGTGATGCTTTGCAAGCTATCACCCACTTTGATAAAGCCCTCGCCATCCAGCGCCAAGCCAGTGTCTTTCAACCAGGCCGCGCCCCCCGCTCGCGTGACCCAGACGATTTCGTCGGCTTGCAAATTCCTGCCGTCGCGGGTGCGCAGTTGTCCCTGCGACACCTGCGTGACCTCGGCGTTTCGATGCACGGTAACGCCGCGTT
Source organism: Rhodoferax sp. (assembly GCA_031418395.1). GTDB lineage: Bacteria > Pseudomonadota > Gammaproteobacteria > Burkholderiales > Burkholderiaceae_C > JANYCG01. The sequence continues at coordinate 30,595 of JANOXL010000372.1, forward strand.
GATCCAGCACCTGTTCAAACCGCCGCCGTACACCAGCGTTGTGGGTGGGCAAGATGTCGGCACCACTATTAAACAGGTGGAACTCCAGCTCATCCGGATTGCGGTTCTGCGCCCCCAGAATTTTGCGCAAACGCCATTGCATGGCCAGCAACAGTTCAACACCACCCGCACCCGCGCCCACCACCGCAATGGTCGTTTTTCCGGCGTGTTCCTGCACACGCGCCAAGAGCGCCAGCCAACGGTCGTTAAAACGTTGGATCGGTTTGACGGGTACCGCGAATTCAGCCGCACCCGGTACGCTGCCCAATTGAGGCGTCGAGCCGATGTTGATCGAGAGCTGGTCGTAGGGCACAGGTGGCCGGTTGCGGCACAGCACTTTCTTGTTGGCCCGATCCAGGCCGATCACCTCATCCCGGTACAGGCGCGCACCCGCAAACACGCACAAACGCGAGAGGTCGATATGAACCTCGTCGTAATCGTAGTGTCCGGCCACGTACCCCGGCAACATGCCCGAATAAGGTGTGTGCATGTCAGTGCAAATCAGGGTCAGGCGCACACCGGGGATGGGCAACATGCCAAACTTTTTGAGCACGATGGCATGGCTGTGGCCGCCGCCCACCAGAACGATGTCGCGAAGGACGGGTTGATCAGACGATTGCATGCTTATTGGGATGGGGCACAGAGGGGTTTAAAAGGTCATTGACCAGTTGGATCAAGGCTTGCCGTTCGTGGGCAGGTTCAAAAAGTGGGGCGCGGAGGGTGCATTGTTGAGTCAGTTGGGTGAGAAGTGAGGGAGGTGGGGTCAAGTGTTGCGTTTCCCCCTTATTCGATGTGGCCGATTGATCCGAGCGGCATTTCAATAACAAATTGGCCAAACCCTGTGCATCGCCGTGGTCAAAATAGCCCGCGTAGTCGCGCCCGAGCATACCTACGTTGCCGTCGATTCGAGACGCTAAAACTGGTGTGCCACTCTGCACTGCCTCCATCACCACATGAGCGCCACCTTCCATTTTGCTGGCGTGTATCAGCACGTGTGCCTGCTGAATACGCCTGCGGGTGTTCTCATGGGCCATGCCTCCGAGCCATCGGTAGTTGGGGCAGGTCGCGGCCGTTTGGCGTGCAAGTTGACCCAGCTTCGCGTCGAGCGGTTCGCCAATATGGTCGATCAATATATCAGCCTGACTGCGCAACAATTGGGCAGTGCGAAACAGGGTTTCAGGCGATTTTTCATCGCGCAAATGGCCGACCATTACGGCCCTAAGGTGGCGCGCAGGTTTTGATGCCGTTTGCCGACGCGAGCAGGACTGAAAAATGACGCGGGTTTTGAAGCGCAATCCCGGGGGCAAACTGTCTGGGCCGCATTCCTGCAAGACCACCAACTGGTCGGCCATCTCCAGCGAAGCCTGTGCGCTAGCGTCCGTTT
>JANOXL010000373.1:0-7820 GCA_031418395.1 Rhodoferax sp.
CTCAAGTCCATCAATTGCGTGAGGCCCGCCGCTTGAGAAACTGTAAGTGACGCTTCAAACCTTTTGAAAAACCGCTCGATGAACAGGTCGTTTTCCAGCAAGCCCCGACGACATCGCCATTTGAGTTTGCTTAAGGCCCGCTCATCGATCAGGTCGTCGATCAATTCGTCCATGTTTTGGTCAAACAGTCCGCAAAACCATCATTTCCTTGATTTTCCCAATCGCTTTTGTTGGATTCAAGCCTTTCGGGCACACGTCTACACAGTTCATGATGGTGTGGCAGCGGAACAGCCGGTACGGGTCCTCCAGGTTGTCCAGGCGTTCTGCTGTGGCTTCGTCACGCGAATCAGCGATGAAGCGGTAGGCTTGCAAAAGGCCAGCGGGGCCAACGAATTTGTCAGGGTTCCACCAAAAGCTCGGGCAGGCGGTGGAGCAACTAGCGCACAAAATACACTCGTACAGACCATTGAGCTCGTCGCGCTCCTCCGGGCTTTGCAGGCGCTCTTTTTCGGGCGGAATCGTGTCGTTGATCAAATAAGGTTTGATCGAGTTGTACTGCTTGAAGAACTGCGTCATGTCCACGATCAAATCGCGAATGACAGGCAGACCAGGTAGCGGCTTCAACACGATCATGCCGGTGAGCGTGCGCATGTTGGTCAGGCAAGCCAGGCCGTTTTTGCCGTTGATGTTCATGGCGTCCGAGCCGCACACGCCTTCGCGGCAAGAACGGCGAAACGAGATGGCCGGGTCAATCGCTTTGAGCTTCATCAGAGCGTCGAGCAACATGCGCTCGGAGCCGTCGAGCTCCACTTCGATGGTCTGCATGTAGGGCTTGGCGTCTTGATCCGGGTCGTAGCGGTAGATGGAGAACGTGCGTTTTGCCATTTATTTTTACTCTTGACTGTTTGGGTCGAACTTGGGGCGAACGGATTTAGAACGAGCGGGTTTTGAGCGGCACGCTGTCCACCGTCAAAGGTTTCATTTGCACCGGTTTGTAGGTCAAACGGTTGCCTTCAGAGTGCCACAACGTGTGTTTATGCCACTCGTCGTCATTGCGGCCATTGGGGTATTGGGGTGAATCAGCATAGTCGTCCACACTGTGTGCCCCACGGCTTTCATGGCGGGCTGCGGCTGAGACGATGGTGGCCTCAGCGGCTTCGATCAGGTTCTCCACTTCCAGCGCTTCGATACGCGCGGTATTGAAGATTCTTGACTTGTCTTTCAGCGCAATGTTTTTCACACGTTCGCGCAGTGCGGCCACTTTGACCACACCTTCGTCCATCGACGCCTGTGTGCGGAACACACCAGCGTGTTGCTGCATGGCGTTGCGGATGTCGTTGGCCACATCCTGGGCGTACTCGCCGCCGGTCGTGTTGTCCAGTCGCTCAAGACGCGAGATGGTGGCAGCGGCGGCGTTGGCAGGCAGCGGTTTGTGCAGTTTATTTTTGTTGTTGAACTCCACGATATGGTTGCCTGCCGCACGGCCAAACACCAGCAAATCCAGCAATGAATTGGTGCCCAGGCGGTTTGCGCCGTGCACGCTCACGCAGGAGCATTCACCCACGGCGTAAAGGCCGTTGACCACCACACTCTTGTTGGCGGCGTCTTGCGTGACGACCTGACCATGGATGTTGGTGGGGATACCGCCCATTTGGTAATGGATGGTGGGCACCACGGGAATCGGCTCTTTGGTGATGTCCACATTCGCGAAGTTGTGGCCAATCTCGAACACGCTGGGCAGGCGCTTCATGATGGTGTCCGCGCCCAGGTGGGTCATGTCGAGGTTGATGTAGTCTTTGTTAGGGCCGCAGCCTCGGCCTTCCTTGATTTCCTGGTCCATACAGCGCGAGACAAAATCACGCGGGGCCAGGTCTTTGAGCGTGGGCGCGTAACGCTCCATGAAACGCTCGCCATTGCTGTTGCGCAAAATTGCGCCTTCGCCCCGGCAGCCTTCAGTGAGCAACACGCCGGCACCGGCCACGCCGGTGGGGTGGAACTGCCAAAACTCCATGTCTTCCAGCGGAATACCCGAGCGCGCCGCCATGCCCAGGCCGTCGCCGGTGTTGATGAAGGCATTGGTCGAAGCTGCGAAAATGCGGCCCGCGCCGCCTGTGGCCAAAAGCGTGGTTTTGGCTTCCAGGATGTGCAGGTCGCCCGTTTCCATCTCCAGCGCGGTGACGCCGACCACGTCGCCATCGGCGTCGCGGATCAAGTCCATTGCCAGCCATTCAACGAAGAAGCTGGTTTTGGCCTGCACGTTTTGCTGGTACAGCGTATGCAACATGGCGTGGCCGGTGCGGTCTGCCGCGGCGCAGGCGCGCTCCACGGCTTTCTCGCCGTAGTTGGCGGTGTGGCCGCCGAAGGGGCGCTGGTAAATCGTGCCGTCGGGATTGCGGTCAAAGGGCATGCCCATGTGTTCGAGGTCATACACCACATTCGGCGCTTCGCGGCACATAAACTCAATGGCGTCCTGGTCGCCGAGCCAGTCGCTGCCCTTGACCGTGTCGTAGAAATGGTAGTGCCAGTTGTCTTCGTTCATGTTGCCCAAGCTGGCGCCGATGCCGCCTTGCGCGGCGACCGTGTGCGAGCGTGTTGGGAAAACCTTGGTCAACACCGCAACATTCAGGCCTGCGCGGGCGAGCTGCAAAGACGCCCGCATGCCAGAGCCACCGGCACCGACGATGACGACGTCAAATTTGCGTTTTGTGGGGGAATAAGTCATGGAAAAGCGTTTTAATTGACGTTCGGGATAAGGTTTGGATTAATTTTGAAAGGCACTGATCAGCAAAAGCACAAACCTGATCACAGGCGCCACAAGACTTGAATTGCCCACCCTGCGCAGCCCACCAACCAAACGATGGAGAATATCTGCAACACCAGACGCAGTGCGACGCTGGAGGTGACGTAATCCATCCAGATGTCGCGCATACCAACCCAGATGTGGTAAATCAAGGCGATGATGACCGTAAAAGTCAGCACCTTCATCCACTGGGAAGCAAAAATGCCTGCCCACAGATCGTAACCAATGGGGCCTTTTGACATCAAAACCTGCGCCAGCACCAAAATGGTGAACAGCGCCATCAGACCAGCGGTGACACGCTGGGCGAGCCAGTCGCGCAAGCCGTAATGCGCACCGGTCACGATGCGGCGGGAACCAAAATTAACTGCTTTGTTTGCCATGGAGTTTCCTGGTCTCGATCAGATCAATACAAGCCAAACAACTTGGCACCCAGAATCAAGGTGAGGCCAATGCTCAGGGCCAAAGTGGCCACCGCAGAGCTTTTGCCAAACTCCTTGGTGGTCGCGGCGTGGCTGATGTCCATCCACAAATGGCGCAGGCCCGCGATGAAATGGTGCAAATAGGCCCAAATCAACGAGAGTGCCACCAGCTTGATGAACCAGCCCGCAAAAATCCACACGCCGCGCTCGAAGACGGCGGTAAAGCGGTCAAACGAAATTTCGCTGGAAATCGAGGTGTCGAACATCCAAATAATGAAAGGCAACAGCAAAAACATCAAAAACCCGCTGACGCGGTGCAGGATCGAGACGATGCCCGCCGCCGGCAGGCGGTAGGAGGGTAAATCCGTGAACACATTGATGTTGCGGAATTCGGGGCGTTGGGCCTTGGAGGTCTTGACCAGCTCAGTCATGTAGGGGCTTTCAAGGTGTAGGAGCGATTGATGTGCGATTGAAGCGCAAATAAAGTGCGTTGCAAATATGCGGTAACTGCGTGGTAACTTTTGACGGAATTTCAGAACAGATGCAGCTTTGGCCCGGATTTCCGTACAAGCAAAATTCTATTGCAATGCAGCATGATGCCGCTGGCCACCCCAAAATTTAACTTAACGCGTTGCGGTAATGGTGCGTTTCTGTCGAATAGAGGCCACGGCGCAGCTCCATAGGCGCGTCGTTGTACGTATAGGCGACACGCTCGACACTCAAAAGCGGCGAGTGCAAGGGAACTTTTAGGAGGGCGCTAGTTTCGGTGTCCGCCAAAACGGCGCGAATTTTCTCCTCTGCCCGCACCATGTGGACGCCAAATTCGGTCTCAAACAGGGCGTACATCGGGCCGTGGTACTGGCTCAGGCGCTCGGCGGTGAGTCCTTTGAAGGGGCCACCGGGCAGCCAGATGTCTTCCAAAATGGTCGGTCGTTTGACGAAAGACAAGATCCGGCGCGCCTGCAAGACGGCGTCACCCGGCCGCAGCGCCAGCGCCCGAGCGACGTCTGCGGTAGCCCGCAGGCGTTTGCAGTCAATGATTTCGCGCTCGGCTGGGCCTTCGCTGCTGGGGTCGCCGTGGTTGGGGATCAACTTCAAAAAGCGGTACTGGGCATGTTGCTCGACGTGGGTTGTGACAAAGGTGCCCTTGCCTTGCCGACGCATCACCAGGTTCTCGGCGGCCAGTTCGTCAATCGCCTTGCGCACTGTGCCTTGGCTGACGCGGTAACGTGTGGAAAGCTCCATTTCGCTGGGAATGGACTCACCCGGTTTCCATTCGCCCGCGAGCAGGCTTTGCAGTATCAAAGCCTTGATCTGCTGGTACAAAGGGCTGAAGGCAGGGGTTGCAATCATGGACTTCGATTCTATCTTATATAAGACATAAGATACGTTGACCTCCAGGCCAATTCAGAGGTAAACTTCCGCGTCTTGCCAAGGTGGCTGTTGTGCGATTTTTTCGCCTTGTGCCACCCTGCATTGCATCACCTGATCTGCCTGCCTTTTCAACCATCCTTCGGAGTTCTCCCATGAGCAAAAAACCCGTTCGCGTCGCTGTCACTGGCGCGGCAGGCCAAATCGGCTACGCCATCCTGTTTCGCATCGCCTCAGGCGAAATGCTGGGCAAAGACCAGCCGGTGATCTTGAGCCTTTTGGAAGTGCCGGTCGAAGGCCCGCAAAAGGCGCTTAAAGGCGTGATGATGGAGCTGCAAGACTGCGCCTTCCCGCTGCTCGTGGGCATGGAAGCGCATGGCGACCCGATGACGGCGTTTAAAGACGTCGATTACGCTTTGCTGATTGGTTCGCGCCCCCGCGGCCCCGGCATGGAGCGCGCCGATTTGCTGGCAGCCAATGCACAAATTTTCACCGCACAGGGTAAGGCATTGAACGCCGTGGCCAGCCGCAAGGTGAAAGTGCTGGTGGTCGGCAACCCGGCCAATACCAATGCCTGGATCGCGATGAAAAGTGCGCCCGATCTGCCGCGCAAAAACTTCACCGCCATGCTGCGCCTGGACCACAACCGAGCGCTGTCGCAACTGGCCAGCAAAACCGGCAAAGCCGTGGCCGACATCGAAAAAATGGCCGTTTGGGGCAACCACTCGCCTAGCATGTACCCCGACTATCGCTTTGCGCAAATCAACGGCGCCAGCGTGAAAGACATGATCAATGACCACGAGTGGAACGCCAACACCTTCATCCCGCTGGTTGGCAAACGCGGTGCGGCCATCATCGAGGCGCGTGGCGTCTCATCCGCCGCGTCAGCGGCCAACGCCGCCATCGACCACATGCGCGACTGGGCGCTAGGCACCCATGGCAAATGGGTCACGATGGGTATTCCGTCGGACGGCCACTACGGCATTCCGCAAGACACCATGTTTGGCTTCGCCGTCACCTGCGCCAACGGTGAATACAAAGTCGTTGAAGGCCTGCCGGTAGACGAATTCAGCCAGGCAGCGATCAACAAAACTCTGAAAGAACTGCAAGAAGAGCAGGCGGGTGTGTCGCACCTACTTTGATATGCACCCACGCGAAGTCCTCCTCGGCGCGCAAGCGGTCACTGGCTTATTGCCTGTTTGTGATCACTACAGTGGCGTGGAGGCGCGCATGCTCAAAAGCTTGGGGCTGCAGGCGCAGATGACGGAAGAATTCGGCACCTGCGTGTTTGATGTCACGCTGGACTGTGAAGACGGTGCGCCGGTCGGCGGTGAGATTCAGCATGCAAAAATGGTGATGGGTCTTGCCAATCAAGCGTTGTCAGCTTCTAAAAATATAGCAAATTCAGCGTCTGCCAAAAGCGCTAATCAGGTGCCCAGGATCGCCGCACGTGTGCACCCTGTCGATCATCCGGCCTTCCACGGAGACATCAGGACACTGGTCGAAGGTGCGGGCGACGTGTGGTGCCATTTGATGATCCCCAAGGCCGAAAGTGTGGCCGACATCGACCTGGCGGTGAAGGCCATTGACGCTGCGTCGGCCAAACTCAAACGCAGCGGCAAAATCCCGTTGCATGCCCTGATCGAATCGGCCCAAGCCGTGCACCACGCCCATGCCATCGCGGCGCATCCACGCATCGAGTCCTTGAGCTTCGGCATGATGGATTTTGTCTCTGCGCATGGCGGCGCCATTCCCGCCAGCGCGATGGACGTGGTGTCCAGCGGCGGCAACCTGGGCCAGTTTGATCACCCCTTGATCACCCGTGCCAAACTTGAAATTTCCAGCGCCTGCCACGCCGCAGGCAAAGTGCCTGCCCACAGTGTGATCACCGAATTCAGTGACACGGCAGCCATGAAAGCGGCCGCACGCCGGGCGTCGCGCGAGTTTGGCTTTACGCGTTTGTGGAGCATCCACCCGAGCCAGATCAGGCCGATTTTGGAAGCCCTGGCTCCGGCGGACAGCGAAATTGACGAGGCCGCCAGCATCTTGGCTGCGGCTGACAAGGCCGACTGGGCCCCCATCAACGCCAGCGGGCGCTTACATGACCGCGCCAGTTACCGCTATTACTGGCAGGTGCTGGAGCGCGCCAGCCATACAGGCCGTGCGTTGCCAGCCGGCGTGCGACACTATTTTTCAAAGGCCTCGACATGAAATGGTTTTTTGGCTTGTTGATGTGCTTGAGCGCCATCCCCGCGTTTGCCCAAGCACCCAGCGCCAGCCGCGCTGAAATCAAGGCCAAAGCGCCGCAAATCGCGGCAGGAGTCGAAGCGGCAGACGCGGCGCTTACGCCGGGTGAGCTGGCCATCGCCGAGCGTGTTTACCAGGGCCGAGTGCCGTGTGAGCTGGGGCAATCGGTGACAATTCAGCCGGATGCCAAATTGCCCGGTTATTTTGACGTAACAGCAGCGGGCAAAAAGTACCGCATGTTCCCGGTCGAGACGACCACCGGGGCGATTCGCCTTGAAGACAAAAAAGCCGGCACGGTGTGGCTGCAGCTGGCCAACAAATCCATGTTGATGAACCAAAAGCTGGGCCAGCGCCTGGCCGATGCCTGCATGAGCCCCGCCCAAACAGCGGTGGCCGCAGCGCTGGAGAAAAACCCCGGTAAACATATCCTGGATGGGCCGGAGCCTGCCAAACCAACTGCAACAACCACGCCAAATGCTACAAAATAGTGAGCTAGCTTTAGGCGCAAACTGATGACGATTACCCATTTTTGATCAAGTAGAAGGAGTGAAACCATGTCAAACGAATTTTTGAGCACCTACCGCGCCCATGTGGCTGAACGAGCCGCGCTGGGAATTCCACCGCTGCCACTGTCGGCCAAACAAACCGCCGCGGTCATCGAGCTATTGAAAGCCCCGCCCGCAGGTGAAGAGGCGACCTTGGTCGATCTCATCACCTACCGCGTGCCCGCTGGTGTGGACGACGCGGCCAAAGTCAAAGCCAGTTACCTCGCGGCGGTGGCGCACGGCACCGAGGTGACGCCGCTGATCGGTCGTGAGCGCGCGACCGAGCTGCTCGGCACGATGCTCGGCGGCTACAACATCGGCCCGCTGATCGAGCTGCTCGACGATGTGATGGTCGGCGAGATCGCCGCGCGGGCACTCAAGCACACGCTGCTGATGTTCGACCAGTTCCACGACGTGCGCATCAAGGCCGAAGCCGGC
>JANOXL010000374.1:0-3498 GCA_031418395.1 Rhodoferax sp.
AATCTGCTGGACTGCCTGGAAGAAGCCTTGCTGAAGTTTGAGTCCATGCCCGTCCGGGCCAAGGCGGTGGCCTGCCGCCAGACCGTGGAACAGGCGCTGACCCGTGTCGGCGAGTGGATGCAACAAGGTGCTGACAAGCCGCTCAATGTGGCGAGGCTGTGCGCCGAACTCGACATCCCCAGGCGCACCTTGCAGTATGCGTTTGAGCGGGCGCTGGGCATCACCCCGCTTCAGTACCTCAAGAGTGTTCGTTTGGCCGGTTCACGCCAGCACCTCAAGCTCGGTCAGGGCAATGTGCTGGAAGCCGGCCTTCAATGGGGCTTTGAGCATCCCAGCGCTTTTGCGCGCGACTACCAAGCCATGTTTGGCGAGTTTCCGTCAAAAACATTGGCCCGCGCGAATCTGCGGCCCGGTACACAGCATTCAGTCCAGCAGCATCTTCCGGGTTGATAGCCGCTGCAGTCGCGCCCTGGGTCAAGCCGGCCGTGCTGCAACACATGCCGCAAGTAGCGGCGAACAAGCTTGAAGCGGCCCCGAAGTAGGCGATAGAACCAGTGGCTCCTCAGCCTTGCACAGCGCGCGACACATCTGCCGCCAAATGGGCCGCCGACCGCTTTGCACAGCTGTTACCCCAACTCGCCATGACCGAGTTCATTGAAAGTGGCCACTGCGCCTGACTGCTCAGCGCGCCAGGTACCCGCCATCAACCGGGTAATAGGCACCGGTGACGAACGAGGCCCGGTCTGACGACAGCCAGGCCACCAGCTCAGCCACTTCTTCAGCGCGGCCCAGGCGTCCGATGGGGTGGGCGCTGACAAGCATCGCGTCAACCGCGGCGTCCTGGGCCAGCGCAGTGATCATCGGGGTGCGGATGAACCCCGGCCCCACCGCGTTGATGCGCACCCCGAGCGCGCCATACTCCAGGGCCGCTGCCTGGGTGAGCCCGACCACACCATGTTTCGCGGCGGTATACGCGGGCGAGGTGGCAAAAGCCACTGCCCCCAATACCGACGCGACGTTGACAATCGCGCCGCCGCCGCCCTTCAACATGGCTCCAATTTGCTGTTGCATGCCGTAGAAAACCCCCGAGAGATTGATGTTGATCACCTGCGCCCAGCCGTCCAGCGGGTAGTCGGCCGTGGGCGCGCTGGGGCCGCCAATGCCGGCGTTGTTGCAGGCTACGTCCAACCGCCCGAAGTGGTCCACAGCGCGCTTCACCAGTGTCTTGCTGTCTTCGGGTTTGCCCACATCAGCCGCCACAAACAGCGCCTGTGCGCCTAGCGCCCGCACCAAGGTTGCGGTTTCTTCGCCGGCGGTTTCGTTGATGTCCGAGACCACCACCTTCGCACCCTCGCGCGCCCAGACCAAGGCAACCGCGCGGCCTATGCCAGACGAAGCGCCCGTGACCAATGCAACTTTGTTTTTCAGCATGTTCATCTTTCATTGTTCCCACGGCCAGGTGCCGCGACCATCTCAACTTGTTACGCGCCCTCTGCACATGAGGCGCGGCGCTCTCGAAATGCGAGCGCTCGAGTCATCTCTGCCGGCGTCAAAACGGCACGCCGAAGAACGCCGGTTCACCGCAAATGGCGCTCATTGGCTTAGCTTGCCTTCGCGCCCAACCGGCTGCGTCACGCCGTCCCGGTCAGGGTCGTCGGGGAGCAAGTCTGGCGTGGGTCCCTTGTCAGGATCAAGCGGCAACGGCAACACGTCAGGCCCGGGCATCGGTGGTGTGTGATTTTTTTGCATTGAAAACCGTGCCATGCCGTCACCTTTGCTCAAGTTTGTTGAAGCCTGATCATCTGAAACGCAGGCGGCGGCGTCAGCCAGAGGGAAAGCCAATCGGCTGTCAGCGGTTTCTGACAGCTCGCAACGTGCAGGTGGCAGGTGTCGGTGGCGGCCTCCCGTTGACCTAAAGTTGATAAGGATCAAACCGGCACTGGCCAACCCGCCTAACATTAGCGGGTGGGTGGCACGCGCTCAAAGCCCTCTTCCCTCGACATGCACGCACCTGCCTCCTCTTCAACTGAACACCTGACCCGCAAGGACTTGTTGCCCACCGCGCAATCGCTGGTCTGGGTGTTGTTGTTGTTTGGCCTGGCGATTGTGCTGGCGCGCCTGTACGCGGCTCCCATCGGCGCTGCGCTGGCCGATCACGGCGCTTTGGGTGTGGTGATCTTTTTTTGCACCACCGCGCTGGCTGTGGTGTTGCCACTCTTCAGCAACCTGCCCCTGGTGCCGTTCGCCGTGTTGTTGTGGGGCCCCTGGTGGACGGCCTTGATCATCACGGGCGGCTGGGTGGCCGGGGCGGCAATATCGTTTGATCTGGCGCGCCGCATCAGCCCCTGGCTGCTGCGCACCTTCCCCAAAGTGACGCGTTATGCGCGCATTGACCGCTTGATCCATCCGCGCCACCACCTGATGTCGCTTCTGGTTCTGCGCATGACGTTTCCGGCAGACATCTTGTCGTATGTGCTGGGCCTGTTCAGTCACAAGACCTCGCGAATTGAAAACGCGCTCTCGACGGCCATCGGCGGCGCGCCCTTCGCCCTGCTGTTTGCTTTTTTCCCGGCGGTGCCGCTGTTGCAGCAGGCGTTTATCCTTCTGGCGGCAACGCTGGTTTTCGCCGTTTACGCGGTGTGGGTGGTGCGCAGTCACAGGCCTGCGCCGAGGGAGTCCGGGCCCGAATCAGGCCTGACGGGTTAGGTGCCAGCTACCAGGAAATTACCTGCGGAGAACTTCACCGGGGGCGCATCGGCGTCGAAACTCAAGCCGGCCGGGTCATTGCCGTCGGCCACCGCCTTGAGTTGCTTTTCCAGCAGGCGGCGAAGTTGCACGATACCCATGTCACTGCCTGCCAGAAACTCTTCCGAATGGTGGGCGATAGGGCCTTGGCTGACCTGCGCTTCATAGTCGCCGGGGAACTGGCGGTGTTCATCTTCGGTCAGGTGTTCCCACAGTTTGCCGTTCAGGCGCGAGCGCATCTTGACCAGCTCGCCCACCTCGCGCACGCGGCCCACTACGTAAATGCGGAAGCTGTGGTCGTCGATGGGCAAAACCCAGCCCAGCGACTCGACCATGCCGTAGCGACCAATGCGCGGGCTGGGGATCACCCGCAGCGTGGGCAGGCCGGCCTCGCTGATGCGGCGCAGCGTATTGCCATCGGGCAACGTGCGGATGGAGATGGTGCGCACGCTGTGTTCCTGCGTGTCCCAGGTGACTTGCGGCATCACCGCCATTTGCTCGACAAACTGCGTGCCGCTGAAGGTCGCGTGCAGGATCACCACGTGAAACGGATCCACCAAGTTGTCGTAATGCTGCAGCCAGTTGCAGGGGATGACTTGCGGCCCGCCGCCGCCAATGCTGTCGTCGTTGGCCTCCAGGAACTCGCCGTCCTCCAGCACCTCCAGACACTCATACCGCGGCAACACCGGCTTTTTGGCTGGCGGCCCCAGGTAGGCCCAGACCAGGCCATACAACTCCTGCACCGGGTACCAG
>JANOXL010000375.1:0-4037 GCA_031418395.1 Rhodoferax sp.
GAGCCGCGCCCGGCGTCGCCAGACGGAATCAGCCGGTGCGCGATGGTTTGCGGCAAGATCGCCTGCACGTCGTCCGGTGCGACGTAATCACGCCCCTGCAAGAGCGCCTGCGCCTTGGCTGCGCGAATCACGGCAATACCCGCGCGTGGCGAAAGGCCCTGCACAAACCACTTGCCGTTGCGGCTGGCGGCGATCAAATCCTGCACGTAGTTCAAGAGCGGATCAGCTGCGTGGATGGCCAGCACCTGCGCTTGCAAGCTCTTCATTTCGGGCAGTGTGAGCAGGCTGGGTAAGGCATCGACCATACCGCGCCGGTCGTTGCCGCTCAGGAGCGCGCGTTCGCTGGCACGATCCGGGTAACCGAGTGAAATACGCATCAAAAAACGGTCCAGCTGAGATTCGGGCAGCGCGTAGGTGCCCAGCTGATCATGCGGGTTCTGCGTGGCGATGACGAAAAATGGATCGGGCAGGGCGCGCGTTTCGCCCTCGACGCTGACCTGTTTCTCCTCCATCGCTTCCAGAAGCGCACTTTGCGTTTTAGGGCTGGCGCGGTTGATCTCGTCAGCCAGCAAAATCTGCGCAAAAATCGGCCCTGGGTGGAAGATGAAGGCTTCTTTGCCGCGCTCGTAAATCGACACACCCGAGAGGTCGCTGGGCATCAAGTCCGAGGTGAACTGCACCCGCGAGAACTGCAGGCCAAAAGTTTTGGCCAAGGCATGGGCCAGCGTGGTTTTGCCAACGCCCGGCACGTCTTCGATCAAGAGATGCCCGCCCGCCAGCAGGCAGGCCACACAATCCTGAATCTGCGCCGGTTTGCCGACAATCACCGTGTTAAGCTGATCCAGCAAGGACTTGAGTTTGTGTTGAGAATTCATGCCCGAGACATTACCCGAAATTTGCCTGCGCTACCTGACCATGACGAACAAGACCGGTTTTTTTTCTCACCCCGACTGCCGCCAACACGATATGGGGCGCGGCCACCCCGAATGCCCCGAGCGGCTCGACGCGATTGAGGACCGCCTGCTGGCCAGCGGCGTGCTGGACGCGCTGGAGCGCCACGACGCGCCTATTGCCGATTTGGCGCCCATTGAGCTGGCCCACAGCGAACACCATGTTCAGTCTGTCAACACACTCAACGCACGTTTGCAGAAATCCATTGCCGAAGGCGGCGCCCACCTCGCGCAGATCGACCCTGACACTGCCATGAGTGGGGGCAGCTTCAAGGCCATATTGCGCGGCGTGGGGGCGGCATTGGCCGCAACCGATGCAGTGATGGCCGGCGAGCTGGAAAACGCCTTCTGCGCCACCCGCCCGCCCGGCCACCATGCCTGCCACGACAAAGCCATGGGTTTTTGCGTCTTCAACAACGTCGCCATCGCCGCCAAATACGCGCTGGAACAACACGGCTTGAAACGCGTGGCGATTGTGGATTTTGACGTGCACCACGGTAACGGCACTGAAGACATCGTGGCCGGTGATGAACGCATTCTGATGGTGAGTTTTTACCAGCACCCGTTTTACCCGTATGGCGGGTCAACTTCGGATGCTCCCAACCTCGTGAACCTGCCCGTGCCTGCCTACACCAAAGGCGCGGCAGTGCGCGAACTGGTCGAACACCATTGGCTTCCGCGCCTGCACGAACACCGGCCCGAGATGATTTTCATCAGCGCCGGGTTCGACGCCCACCGCGACGACGATTTGGGCCAGATGTGCCTGGTGGAGGCTGACTATGCCTGGATGACGCAGCAGATCAAGTCAATTGCCGCTCTGTATGGCAAAGGCCGCATCGTGTCGTGCCTGGAGGGCGGTTACAACCTGTCTGCGCTAGGGCGCAGTGTGGAGGCCCATGTGCGGGTGTTGGCGGGGGTTTGAGGCGGCTACTTCATCAACGAAGGCAGCCAAAGGCTCAAAGACGGAAACGCGATCAGGACGCCGAGCATCACAATCATCGCCACGACAAAGGGCCAGCAGCCTCTGAAAATGTTGCCCAGCCCAACGCCTGGCAGGAGCGAGTTGAGCACAAACAGGTTCATGCCCACAGGCGGTGAGATGAGACCGATTTGTACGATCATGACGATCAAAACGCCGAACCATACGGGGTCGAACCCAAGCGCCGTGACAATGGGGAAGAAGAGGGGAATCGTCAACAACACCATGGTGAGTTCTTCCATGACTGTGCCCAATACGATGTAGATAAACATCATGGCGGTGATGATCATGATGGGAGACAGGCCCAAACCGGTGATCCAGGTTTTCAGATCACCGGGCAGCGTGGTGAAGTTGATGAAGTTGGCGAAGATGGTTGCGGCGATCAGCAGCGCAAACAGCATGGCCGTGGTGCGGGCGGATTCAGACAGCACCTCAAACAGGATTTTCCAGGTGAGACGCCTTCGGGCCAGGGCGAACAAGAACGCACCCGAGGCACCAAACCCTGCACCTTCAGTGGCGGTGAACAAGCCGCCATAAATGCCGCCAAACACCACCACCACAAGGAGCGCCACGCCCCAAATGCCGCGCAGCGCTGCCCAGCGTTCGGACCACGTAAAGCGTTGGCCCGGCGGAGCATGCTCAGCATCACGCGCGGTCATGATCGCAATGGTCAACATCATCATCGCGGCAGTGAGCACGCCTGGAATGACACCCGCTGCAAACAGCTTGCCAATGTTGGTTTCAGTGATGATGCCGTAAATCACCATGATCGTGCTGGGTGGAATCATGATGCCCAGTGTGCCGCCCGCTGCCATGACGCCGGTGGCGAGGGGGTCGCTGTAACCCAGCTTTTTCATTGACGGGTAAGCCACCTTGCTCATGGTGGCAGCCGTGGCAATGGATGAGCCACAAATAGCGCCAAACCCCGCGCAGGCAGCGACGGTGGCGTGTGCAAGGCCGCCCCGGAAATGCCCGATGAACGCATAGGCGGCGTGGAACAACTCATGCGCCAAACCGGCACGGGCGACAAAATTTCCCATCAAGATGAACAGCGGGATGACCGACAGCGTGTAGGCAAAACCGGTCTCGTACACCACCTGCGACGCACCCGCAAAGGCCGGCTGCCAGCCCCGCATGAGGCCCATGCCCACGATGCCAACGGCACCCATCGCAAACGCGAGCGGAATGCGCAGCAGCGCCAGCACAAAAATTGCACCAAAGGCGCTCAAAGCTTCAATCATGGGGGTTCAAACTAAAAGAAAAAAGCTATGCGGCGCTTAGAGGGCCACGCCCTCGCCCTCGGCCAGATCAGCCGCTGGTTTGAAAACTTGTCCCAGATGAACCAGCCCGGTCAGGCCACACATCACACCCATGCCATACACAAACGGTGCCTTGAGCAATTTCAGCTGGGCGGTGGTTTCGCCTGACTCGACAAACTGGTTGCCGGTTTGCCACATCAGCCAGCCCAGGCCCAGCATAGCCAGTGCAGAGAAGACGCTGACAAGGGACTTCTGGATCTTGAGCAGCCAGGCGGGCGTGACGCTATCCAACGAATCAAACATCACGTGTTCGCCGCGCTGAGACACCATGGGCAGCGCCGCGAAGATAACCACCACCATCAACAGTTCCGTAATTTCAAAAGAACCCGGGATGGAATGGTTGGCCAGTTTGCGACCGATCACATCGAAAAAGGTCATGGCCATGATGCCAAACAGCGCACTGCTGCACAGCAATGCGCTGAGGAACTGGGGCAGCTTCTTCAAGGCTTATTTTTCCTGGCGCGCGATTTCAGCACGGAACTCAGCCAGAACTTTCTTTGCGTCTTTGAGGCCTTTGGCTTCTGCGTCGGCCACCCATTTGGCCTCCAGGCCGGCCACTTTGGATTTGACCTCGTCCACAAACTTGGCGTCGGCTTTCACAACCTGCACACCGTTGGCTTGCATCAGGGCATGGCTGCGGCGGTCAATATTGTCCCAATTGCGGCCAAACATGCGCGCGTAGTTGTCGCCGGAAATCGCATCAACGGCTTTCTTTTCGTCAGCCGTCAATTTGTTGTACTTGTCCAGGTTCATCATGGCGATGAAGCTGGTGTTGTACAGGCCGCCAGG
>JANOXL010000376.1:0-4692 GCA_031418395.1 Rhodoferax sp.
TCCACTGTGGCGGTTGGCGAATTCGTGCCCTACACGCTGTCCATCATCAACAGTGGCACATTGGCAATTGCCGGTCTGCGCATCGCAGACCGCATGCCGATGGGCTTCAGGTACCAGGGTGGTTCTGCGCGTCTGGGCGCCGTCGTCTTGGCCGACCCGCTGGTGAGCAATGACGGGCGGCATCTCACCTTCAGTCTGGGCCCTGTGGCCGCCGGTGCTACCGCCACAGTGCGTTATGTGGCGGCGGTTGGCCCGAGCGCGCAGGTCGGCCCGGCGGACAACACCGCGCAGGCGGTGGCCCCGGTTACATCCAACATTGCCAGAGCCAGCGTGCTGGTGCGCGAAGACCTCAACCGCAGCACCGCCATTTTGGTGGGGCGCGTCACCGTGGCGGAGAACTGCAACAACCCGAACAGCGACGACTTTTCCGCCGACAGCCCGCAGCGCGATTTGACCAACCCGTTTTATGGCCACCCGATAGGCATCAAAGGCGTGCGGGTGATGCTGCAAGACGGCACCTACATCGTGACCGATGAGGAAGGCCGCTGGCACGCCGACAACCTTCGCCCCGGCACCCATGTGGTGCAGCTCGACGAAATCAGCCTGCCCAAAAACATGGAGCTGGAGCTTTGCGAGCAAAATACACGCACAGCCGGGCGCAACTTCTCGCAGTTTGTCAACGTGCGTGGTGGCACCTTGTGGCGCGCCGACTTCCGCTTCAAGAAAATGGCCAGTTGCCTGAACCAACACGTGCAGTTGGCGGGCAAGACGGTGCGGGTGAGGGTGGGCGCAGGTGTGGCCAACCAGTCTGTGAGCGCCACCCTGATGTTGCCCAGCAGCGCCAACGTGGTGATGGGTAGCGTGAAACTGGACGGCCAGCCGTATGCGCAAGCGACGGTGGGCGACGGTTACTTGGTTGCCCGCTTAGGTGCGCACCCGGGCAAGTGGGAACACGTGTTGGAGTTTGAACTTGAGCAAGCCCCCACGGCAGACATCTCCTTGAAAGTCCAAGTGCAAGTCGTGGGCCAAGCCGCCCAAGGCCTGGCGCCGTTGGTGCTCAAAACCCCGGCCACCGAAGCGGCCGTGTGCGCACCGATGACGGTTCCCGCCATCGATGCGACACCGGCCAAAGCTGCTGCGGTTGTTGCGTCTGTCACAGTCCCGGGTTCGGCGCCGGGCGCGGCAGCCGTGGTGGGCGGCGCACCTGTAGTAGCCCCGAAGGCCGCACCGACATTGCAATTGATTGAAATATTGCCCTATGACGAAAAATGGCTGGCCGCCGCCGCACCTGGTGCCCAGTGGCTGCACCCACAGAAAGATTTTGCGCCGGCTTTGCCGGTGGTTAAGGTCGCCGTCAAACACGATGCCAACCACGTCGTGGAACTCAAGGTCAATGGCGAGCGGGTTGGCGCGCTGCGTTTTGAGGGTGCCACCAAAAACGCGGCGGGCACGCTGGCCCTGTCCAACTGGCGCGCTGTAGATCTACGTGAAGGCGCTAACGAAATGTCCATCACCGTGAAAGATGGCCAAGGGCAGACCGTGTTGCAGGAAACCCGCACCATTCATTACGCAATGGCCGCCGCTTCGGTTGCTTTTGACGCCAAGCGCTCCCACCTGGTGGCGGATGGGCGCACGCCACCGCAAATCGCGGTGCGTTTGCTGGACAAATCCGGTCAACCGGTGCGGCGTGGCTCGGGCGGTGAAGTCCAAGTCATTGCACCCTATTTGTCGATGGATCAGGCCAATGCGATCCAGCGCGACCCGCTCGTCGGCAACCTCGGAGGCAAAGCCCATTACGAGATCGGCGAAGACGGCCTGGCCATGGTTTCATTGCAACCGACCACCCAGGCCGGCGAAGTAGTGCTGAAGTTTGATTTCGGCAACAACGGCGGCGTGCGCGAAGTGCGCGCCTGGCTCACGCCCGAATTGCGTGAATGGGTACTGGTCGGTTTTGCCGAAGGCACCGTGGGCTTCAAAGGGCTCAGCGGCAACATGGTGAGCCTGAATGAAACCGCGCTGGAAGAACGGCTCTTCGATCAAAACCGCGTTGCGTTTTACGGTAAGGGCCAGATCAAGGGCGAATACCTGATGACGGTGGCCTACGACTCTGCCAAAAGCGCGACCACGGCCAGCAGCAAAGCCCTCAAACAAGCGATTGACCCGAACCAGTTTTACACTTTGTATGCCGATGCCACGCAGCCCCAGTTTGACGCCGCCAGCGTCAGCAAGTTGTACCTGAAGATTGAAAAGTCGCAGTTTTACGCCCTGTTTGGCGACTACGACACCGGCCTCAACGTCACCGAGCTGGGCCGCTACAGCCGCACCTTGAACGGAATCAAGTCCGAATTCAAAGGTGAGGTATTTAGCTATAACGCTTTTGCCAGCCAAACCGCCCAGAGTTTCCGCAAAGACGAAATCCAGGGTGACGGCACCTCCGGGCTTTACCGCCTGAGCAGCCGCGACATCGTCGTGAATTCTGACAAACTGAGCATCGAGGTGCGTGACCGCCTGCGGCCGGAGATCATCATCAGCTCGCGGCAACTCACCCGTTACCTGGACTATCAGATCGACTTCGCGCTCGGCACGCTGTCGTTTACGCAGCCGGTGGCGGCGCGTGACGACAAGTTCAACCCGACCTTCATCGTGGCCGAATACGAATCGGAAAGCCAGGCCAATGCCAAGGTGACCTTTGGCGGCCGGTTGGCGGCCAAAGTAGGCGAGAAAACTGAAGTGGGCCTGACCCATATCAGTGAAGGCATCTCCGGTCGAGAGGCCACTTTGACTGCGGCTGACACCACAGTGCAATTGGGCGAAAAATCCAAATTGCATGCCGAGGTGGCGCAAAGCCAGCGTATCAGCGCCACGGGCCCGCAAAGCGGCAACGCGTCGCTGGTCGAGCTGTCTCACGACGACGGCAAAGTCGCGGCTCGGGCCTATGCGCGCCAGCAAGACGCCGGTTTTGGCTTGGGCCAACAGCCCGCCTCGGAAGCCGGCACCCGCAAAATCGGTGCCGACGTCAAAGTCCAGGTGACCGACCAGTTCAACGTCAAAGCCGAAACCTACACCCAGGAAAACCAGGTCAGCAACGCCAGGCGCGATGTCGCTGAAGTGTTGGGCACCTGGGGGGCGGACGGCCTCAACCTCAATGGCGGCCTGCGCATGGCCAATGAAAACAACGGCGCTGGCCTGAGCAGCCAAGCCCGCCAGCTTTTGGGCGGCGTGGCCTATGACCTGCTTGACAAACGCCTGACCCTGCGTGCCAACACCGAGCTGAGCATCGGCGGCCAGAACGACAGCCAAAGCTTCCCGAACCGGCTGATTCTGGGCGCTGACTACCGTTTGACGCCAGAGACCACATTCTTTGCCCAGCATGAGCTGGCGCGCAGCTCTGTGCTGCACGCCGACACCACGCGCATAGGTTTGCGTACCCAGGTCTGGCAGGGCGGTGAAGTCGCGTCGTCCTTGGGCAACCAGGCCGGCACCGACGGCAATCGGCTGTTCGGAAACCTGGGCCTGGTGCAAAAGTGGAAGCTCAACGAGCAATGGTCGGCAGACTTCGGCGTTGACCGCTCGCAAACCTTCTCCAGTTCGGCGGCCGGCCAATTCAATACCGCGCAGCCGCTGGCGTCGGGCACTTTGGCCAGCAATCCGGCCGGCCAGGCCTCGGGCATCGGCTTGAATGGCACGCCCAGCCTGGTCTCGGGCGACTACACCGCGGCGTATTTCGGTGCCGCTTACAAAAACCAGGAGTGGAGCGGCAACGCCAGGGCGGAATGGCGCATCAGCGACACCGACAAGAAAATCAACCTGCTGCTGGGCGCGCAGCGCAACCTCGACAAAGGCCGCGCCATGGCAGGTGGCCTGACGTATGCCCTGACCGAAGGCACTACCCACACCACCCTGCTGAATGCCCGCCTGAGTTATGCCCACCGCCCAGTCAACAGCCACTGGATGTGGCTGGATCGGCTGGAGTACCAGGAAGAATCCCGCAACGACGCCACTGGCGCATTCCGCGCGCGTAAGTTGATCAACAACGTCAACGCGAACTGGCTGCCTGACCGCCGCACGCAAATCGCATTTCAACACGGTGCCAAATTCGTGTTTGACACCATCGACGGCGCCGGTTACCAGTCATTCACCACGCTGTTTGGCGTAGAAGCGCGAAAGGACATCACCGAGAAAATCGATATTGGGCTGCATTTGGGCACTTTGCGTTCCTGGTCTTCCAGCGCGCGCGACTACCAGGTGGGTATATCCATCGGCTTCAAGGCGGCCGAAAATGCTTGGCTGACGGTGGGCTACAACCAGCAAGGTTTTTTAGACCCCGATTTTGCCGGTGCCGAATACCGTGCCCAGGGCTTGTACCTGAATCTGCGCTTCAAATTTGATCAAAACACGTTCAATCTCAATGACCGCAAGCAAAGCCTGCTGCCATTGAAACCCTAGAGCCGAGTCATGAGCCGCCTATCCGTACTTTTTGAAAAATGGATCCAGCCCCTGCTGGCGCTGGCGGCGACCCTGCTAATGGTGGCGCACGCTCCGATGGCGCGCGCCGAGGTGTTGTTTGGCATTGAACCCGGTGGCATTTACAGCGTGGACTCGGTGACGGGCGGGCCGGCAACGCGGGTGGTGGCCCTCACCCCTGCCATTGCCTTTGCGGCAACGCTCGCTGTACGCCCCACCGACGGCATG
>JANOXL010000377.1:0-21075 GCA_031418395.1 Rhodoferax sp.
GGCGTCGATTCCCACGGGGTTTTCACAAAGCCAGGCGTGCATCAAATATTCTCCAAATCAATCTTGAAACCAGGAGTGCAATGATAGGGGCATCCTACAATCAATTTCGACGCCCGTTCCAGATCTATAAGCCGCTGCCCGCGTCAACCACTGCCCAAGAAAATTGCCCCTGAAAATCATCCATGAAAATTCTTGTCTCCAATGACGACGGTTACCAGGCGCCCGGCATCGTGGCGCTGTACGAAGCGCTCAAAGACATCGCCGACGTCGAAGTGGTCGCCCCCGAGCTCAACAACAGCGCGAAATCCAATGCGCTGACTTTGTATTCACCCCTGCACGTCACGCGGGTGGCCAATGGTTTCAGGTACTTAAACGGCACACCGGCTGACTGCGTTCATATTGCGCTTACGGGCCTCTTGGGTTACCGGCCTGATCTGGTCGTCTCGGGCATCAATAACGGTGCCAACATGGGCGACGACACGATTTATTCGGGTACTGTGGGCGCGGCGATGGAGGCCTACCTGTTTGGTGTGCCGGCGATTGCATTTTCACAGGTGGAGAAGGGCTGGCACCACGTTGACGCCGCCGCCCAAAAGGCGCGGGAACTGGTCTTGCAAATGCAGGCGCAGCACCTGATTGGCAGCAAGGCCTGGCTGTTGAACGTGAATATTCCCAACGCGCCCTTGAACCAGATCAAACCCATGAAAATCTGCCGCCTCGGGCGTCGGCACGCGGCAGAACCCGTCATCACCCAAATGAACCCGCGTGGCGAGATGATGTATTGGATCGGTGGCGCAGGCCCCGTGAAGGACGATGCCGACGGCACCGATTTTCACGCTACTGCCCAGGGGCATATGGCTTTGACGCCGCTGCAAACTGACCTCACCGATCACGACACGCTGAAATACTGGGCGCAGACAGCGGCGCAGTTGGTACCAACGTGAAGAGGCCGTACGTGAAAAGGCATTACCTGAGCGGGTACGACGTGGGCCATAGCGCCCTGCAAGCCAACACAGCGCAGCCATGAAAGAGCGGCCCAGTTTTCCCGCCCGTTTGGTCACCGGCACGGTGGTCAAACTAGGGACTAAATCGGGCGTTAATTCGCAGATTCGTTCGGGAATTAATTCGGGGATTGGTTCAGGGGCCAACTCGGGGACTCATTCGGGGCCTAGTCCGGGGGCTAACCCGGCGACCAAGCCGATGAGCCATGCCGCGAGCCTGTCGGCCACGGCGCGAAGCACTGGACAGCTGGCCAGTTCACAACCCGTGTCGCTATCGCTGCCCATGGCTGCGCCACGGGTGCGCTCCGTCGCTGGCGCGGGCCAGGACTTTGCCGCCGTGCGGGCCAATTTGGTTCATAAACTCGCCCAACAGGGCATCACAAACCCACAGGTGTTGGCGGCAATCGGCGCAGTGCATCGGCATCGTTTTATCGATAGCGCCTTGGTGAACCAAGCCTATGAAGACACCAGTTTGCCGATTGGCCTGGGGCAAACCATCTCCAAGCCGGGCGTGGTCTCCCGCATGCTGGAGCTGTTGTTGAGCGGCAAGCCGCAAAACCCGGGGAGCGGAAAACCCGGGAGCGGACACCCCGCAGCTCAAAAACTCGGACGTGTTCTGGAGATCGGCACTGGCTGTGGCTACCAGGCGGCACTCTTGAGCCATTTGGCTGCGGAGGTGTATTCGATCGAGCGCCTGCGCAGCCTGCATGAGAAGGCGCGCGAGAACCTGCGGGCGTTTCGCCTGCCCAATGTGCACTTGCTGTTGGGCGATGGCATGCTGGGTTATGCCAAAGGCGCGCCCTATGCCGCCATTATTGCCGCTGCGGGTGGCGAGGCGGTGCCCGAAGCCTGGCTGGCGCAACTCGCGGTCGGGGGGCGTTTGGTGGCGCCGGTCGCCTCGGGCGCGCCAGGGCAGCAGTCTTTGATGGTGATTGACCGTGGCCCCAACGGTTATACACAAACTGTTTTGGAGGCGGTGTTGTTTGTCCCTCTAAAATCAGGTGTTGCATGATGTCCCGTAGCAGCGCGATGCATCGGCGGCCTCGCTGCCGAGCAGGGCGCCGTCAAACGGTGCACCGCCAAGTTGGGGTTTCCTGCGGTGGGACTTTTAAAGGGAGTTGAAATGTTTGGAGTGTCGCCACGGTTGAGCTGGCAAGGCCTGCGGGATCTGGCCTTTGGGGCGAGCTTAAGCGCGCCGGTGGCTTTGATGTCGGCCCTGATACTGGCCGGTTGTGGCTCGTCGCCTACCAACCGCGCCCCAGTGGAAGACCGCGGCACGGGCGCACGCGCCCCGCAATCGGCCCCTGCGCCTGTCGCCGTTGGACCAACTGGCGCTGCAACTCCCACACCGGGCGAAGCCGCACCCGCCTCTGCGAAACCACTGCCAGGCGCAGAAAACGCTGGCAAACCCGGCTATTACACCGTCAAGCCAGGCGACACCCTGATCCGCATTGGCCTGGACAACGGCCAAAATTGGCGCGATGTGGTGCGCTGGAACGCGATTGAAAACCCGAATCAAATTGAAGTCGGCCAAGTGCTGCGGGTGATTCCGCCGGTTCCTGGTGCAGCTGGTGCGCAAGCGGCTGCCACCCCCGGCGGCGCAGCTCAGGCACCTGCCGGCGCTGCCAGCGGCGTTGTCACCCGCCCTGTGGCCTCGCAAGGCGCCAGTGGCACAGCGTTGCCGCCCGCGGCGGCGGGATCACCAGCGGCTCGACCGGCTGGTGCAGCGTCAGCCGTTGCCCCTGCGTCAGGCACAGTGGTGGCCGCTGCCCCCGCGAGCGCGCCACCCGCTGCAGCATCTACGCCAGCGGCCAGCGCGGACGATGACATCACCTGGGTCTGGCCCACCAGCGGCGCTGTTTTGGCCGGCTTTGACGAGGTTAAAAACAAAGGCCTGGATATCGGCGGCACTGCCGGTAGCGCTGTGATGGCGGCGGCTGACGGGCGTGTGGTGTACGTGGGTGCCGGCCTGCGCGGCTACGGCAACCTGATCATCCTGAAACACAACAACACGTATTTGACGGCCTACGCGCACAACCAGACCCTGCTCGTCAAAGAGGATCAGTCTGTGCGCAAAGGGCAAAAAATTGCCGAAATGGGCAGCAGCGATGCTGACCGTGAGAAGCTGCACTTCGAGGTGCTCCGCCAGGGCAAACCGGTGGACCCGGCCAAATACCTGCCGCCCCGGTAGCGACTTCAATCAACCGCTTGGGCTCACCATGACCGCCGCCCCAAGACCTGCCAAGGCTGCAAAATCAGCGAACGAGGGTGAAGTGGGTAAGGTGCTTGTGGTGGGTCATCAAGTTGCCTCAGGTGAAATAGGTGACGCAGGTGAACCCGGTTACACAGCCGACGCAGGAAGGTCGGGCAAAAGTGGTGACCGAGGAAAAACGCCCAAAAATCCCGAAAAAATAAGTGATCTAAAGGTTTCAAAGAACTTTGGCCCATCAGGTCTCGTTTCTAAAGCGGCAATAGCTCCTAAAAGAGCTAAAAATTCGCCCAAAAAAGATACTAAAGATGGTGTTAGTTCTCTAATAGACGACGCCGAATCCGGCGACTCCCTCACGCTTTACCTGCGTGGCATGCGCCGCACCAAGCTCTTCACGCCCGAGGAAGAATACGACGCCGCCATGCGTGCGCGCCAGGGCGATTTTCTGGCCCGCCAAAGCATGATTGAGCACAACCTGCGTCTGGTAGTGAGCATCGCCAAAACCAGTCTGGGCCGGGGCGTGCCGCTGCCTGATCTGATCGAGGAAGGCAACCTGGGCTTGATGCACGCCATCGAGAAATACGAGCCTGAGCGCGGTTTTCGATTCTCGACGTACGCGACGTGGTGGATTCGCCAGTCGGTCGATCGTGCAGTGATGATCCAGGGACGCGCGGTGCGCCTGCCGGTCAATGTCGTGCGCGAGCTGCAGCAGGTGCTCAAAGCGCGGCGCACACTGGAGAATGACGCCGACTACACCGCGCGCCATCCGCAAGGTGTGCGCACGGAAGACGTCGCCGTGCTGCTGGGGCGTGACGCGCACGACGTAGCCGAGTTGCTGGCCCTGGCGGAAACGCCCAAATCGCTTGACGCTGGCATCGGCCATTCGGGCGACCCTGCCGACGATGGCCCCTCACTGGGCGACACTTTGGTGGATGAGGCCAATCCAGACCCCAGCAGTCTGGCGCAGACGCATGAAGTCGAGCGCTTGGTCAATAGCTGGACACACGCCTTGAGCCCGCGCGAGTGTGAGGTCCTAGAAGGCCGTTTCGGCTTACACGACCGCGAGCCAGAAACGCTCGACACCTTGAGTCTGCGTTTGGGCCTGACCCGCGAGCGCGTGCGCCAGGTACAAAACGAAGCTTTGGCCAAGCTCAAAAGTCACTTGGGGCAGCACGGCATCACACGGGATGCGTTGCTCTGAAGGGCTTGTTGCAACGAAGTAGCGCGCCCGGGCGTCCTGTGGTTCAGCCTGTTTTAGCTTTGCGCTGTAGCAGGTTCTGCAGCACTTTTTTGAAATCGCCAGCGCTACGGCGTCAACACGACTGCCCGCCAGCTTTGATCGGCCAGCTTGATACAGGCACCGCCTGGCGCCGCTTCGATGCGTTCAATCCGGGCTGGCAGGGGTTTGACATCGGCCAGTTCTTTCCATTGGCCGGGTGATTCCCATCGAAAGGCGTGCAAGGCTGTGAGGGTCATGTCGGGCACGATGATGGCGGGGCGTTGGCCGGGCAGCGTGACGATGGTGGCAACTTCTTGTTCCAGTGCACCCATTTTGTGGTTGGATACATCCATCACGCTGGCAAAAGGCACCAGTTGGCCTGACGCCGTGCCCGGCGCATGAGGTGGTCTACCCGGCTGTGGCCGGTAGTGGTAGAGCGTAAGCACCCCACCGACGTGGGGTGCGGTGACGCTGGCAATGTCCAGATGGCCGTCCCCGTCAAAATCTGCCACGCCAATCGGATTGAGCCAGCGAAAGGTGCTGCCGGTGGGCGGGCTGCGTGCCAATTCATGCAATTCGAGCGCCTCGAAGGCTTTTGCTGGCAACGCCTGTTGGGGGCCCGTTGTCGCACTGGTTTGCGTGCCAACAAGGCTGGGCTGCACGCCGTAAACCACCAAAGCGGAGCCCTTGAGCAGATCTGATTCAATCAGCAAAATTTCATCCAGGCCGTCGCCGTCGAGGTCGACCAGGCGGGGTATCCGGTCTTCAAACACGCGATTCAATGGCAGGGTCAGTGTGAGGGCTTGCAACTTGCCCAGGGGCGAACGCGCCAAAACGTGCAGGCTGCCCGCATGGGCGGTTGACCCCAAGGCTGGGTGCGGATACCGCCGTGTGGGAGAACCCAGCCATGCCCAGGCAATGTTGCGTTGCCCTGGCGCGGCTTTGCTTTCCGCCAGGCGATTGGCGGCCTGGGGCGGCGGCCGGGTAGCCGCGACTTGGGGCAAAGGGCAAGCGCCCGCGCCAGACGCCACGACCAAGCCCATGCCTGCCACTGGAGCGCTAAAGGACAGCAAGGCGAGCAGCCAAAGTGGGAACAGGGGGAACGGGGGGAACGGGGAAGTAGTTGGACGAAGCTGCATACACCATGGGTCGGGGGAGTCGGGATTTTCTTACGCCGTTGGGCGTTGAGGTCAGGGCGCTGTTTGCTGCCATGATGCGCCTGCGCCGCCTGAGACAATCAGCGCATGAGTGCTGCATCCCAACTTGCCAAAATCAACCGACCGCTTCAACCCAAAAAAGCCGGCAAAGCCAGCAAGGTCGGCAAACCCCCACCCATTGACCCGACCACGGGCGAGGCCAAAATCTACCCGCCGCCTGAGCTGCTGCACGTCGAATCGCTCGACATCGAAGCCCAGGGCATCGCCCACAAGGCGGACGGTAAGGTCGTTTTCATTGAAGGCGCTTTGCCTTATGAGCGCGTCAACTTTGCGCTGGGCCGCTCCAAAAACAACTGGGAACAGGGCACGGTGACGAAGATCCACCGCGAGTCTTCACAACGCGTCACGCCGCATTGCCCGCACTTTGGCCTGCACACCGGCGCCTGTGGCGGCTGCAAGATGCAACACCTGCACCCCGCCGCGCAAGTGGCCGTGAAGCAGCGCGTGCTCGAAGACAACCTGTGGCATCTGGCCAAAGTGAAGGCCGACAACATCCTGCGCCCCATCGAAGGCCCGACCTGGGGTTACCGCCACCGCGCCCGCCTCTCCGTGCGTAACGTGCTCAAAAAAGGCACGGTACTGATTGGCTTTCACGAGCGAAAAAGCCGCTATGTGGCCGATATGCAGGTCTGCCCCGTCTTGCCACCCCACGTCAGCGCCCTGCTGATGCCGCTACGTGATTTGATCGCCTCGCTGGACGCCAACCAGACCTGCCCGCAGATCGAGCTGGCCTGTGGCGATAGTGTCACCGCCCTGGTGCTGCGGCATCTGGAGCCTTTGAGCGCTGCCGACAAAGAGCGCTTGCGCACCTTCACCACCACGTATCCTGAGGTGCAATGGTGGCTGCAACCCAAAGGGCCGGAAACGGTGGCGCTGCTGGACGATCCTTCGACAGGCTCGGGGCAAACGGACTCATTGAGTTACGCGCTGCCCGAATTCGGCATCACCATGCCGTTTCGACCGACCGATTTCACGCAGGTCAATCCGCAGATCAACCGTGTACTGGTCGCCAAGGCCCTGCAACTGCTGGACGTGCAAAAAACCGAACGTGTGATCGACTGGTTTTGCGGCCTGGGTAATTTCACGCTGCCGCTTGCCACCCAAGCGCGGGAGGTGCTGGGCGTTGAGGGTGCTGACACGCTGGTCGCCCGTGCAGCGCAGAACTACAAGTTAAATCAGGCTACGGGTCATGCAAATAAGCCACTAGCAGCTACGCAATTTGTAGCCCGCAACCTCTTTGACATGACGCCAGAAATGCTGCTGCAAGACGGCGTGGCCGACCGTTGGCTGATCGACCCGCCGCGCGAAGGTGCGTTTGCCTTGGTGAAGGCGTTGGCGGATATCTATCGGGCGACGTCTCCCGCAGAAACCGCCACCTTGGCCGCTGCCGGTTCGCCAGACGGAGCCCAGGAAGTGCCAAGCGCCCAAGATGCCGCGTTGTTAGAGGCTCAAGCAGCCGGACGGCAACGCCTGGCCGTTCTGGCCGCCGACTGGCAAGGCCCAAAACGCATCGTCTATGTCAGCTGCAACCCCGCCACCCTGGCGCGCGACGCCGGTGTGCTGGTGCATCTGGCCGGGTACCGCTGTGCCTTTGCGGGTGTCGTCAACATGTTCCCGCATACGGCCCATGTGGAAAGCATCGCGGTGTTTGAACGCCTGGGCGCGTAAGCCCGAAAGTTGTCGGCTTCGCACCGCAGAAAAAGTCGCAGCCAGCCTGCCCGGACACTTGCTGGGATCTTCAAAACCAAAAAAAGGGAGCCAAAGCTCCCTTTTTTGCTGTGCCGTCAAGCGGCCAGGTCGCATTTACTCCCGCTCGCCACCCAAACCAAGCAGGGCCAGCAAGGCCTGGAACACGTTCATGATGCTCAGGTACAGGGACAACGTGGCGCTGATGTAGTTGGTCTCGCCGCCATCAACGATGCGTTTGAGGTCATACAACATGAAGGCGCTGAAAATGCCTATGGCTAAGACGCTGATGACCATCATGCCAGCGCTGGAGCCAACAAACACGTTGATGATCGAGCCGACCATCAGCACCACCGCACCGACGAAGAGCCACTTGCCCATGCCTTCCAGGCTGCGCTTGATCACGCTGGAGAGCGAGGCCATCACGAAAAACACGCCGGCTGTGCCGCCAAATGCGGTCATCACGATCTCCGTGCCGTTTTTGAAACCCAGCACCATGCCGACCAGACGCGACAGCATCAGGCCCATGAAGAAGGTGAACGCCAGTAGAACCGGCACACCGGCGGCGGAGTTTTTGGTTTTCTCAATGGCGTAAATGAAGCCAAACGCGCCGCCCAGGAAAACAATCAGACCCAAGCCGCCGGAGAGCGACTTGGTGATGCCCGTCGACACGCCCAGCCAGGCACCCAGCACCGTGGGCACCAGGCTCAGCGCCAGCAGCCAATAGGTGTTGCGCAAAACGCGGTTGCGCTCTGCGGGCGTGCTGATCTGGCCATAGCCCAGACCTTGCTCGATGGTTTGAACGTTCTCAGCCATAACAAAACTCCTTAAAGAGATAACATTTGTCTGCTACCCAAATGGATTCATCGAAAGATGAACCCCAGGCAGATGGGGCGGATTCTAAGGAAAATCAAGAACCGTGGGCGATTGCCCTTGAATTTTTTGTGACAATCAGACAGGTTCAAAAACTATTTTTCTACCTTAATCGCGTCAAAATACTCCCTGTTTTACCCCTGAATTGCTGCCGGATTGCCTCTGATTTGCCTCTATTGCCAGTGTTGAGGGCAATCTTGCGGATGTGAGGCGTCCCTATGGCAGCGGCTTAGCCATAGTGAAGGAAAAACGGGAGTGTGGTTTCGTTTATCCAATAGCTTTGAAGGTTTTACTTTCTCCAACCTGTTCTCTTTTTGCCTTTCCATTTTTTGATTTAACCCCCATGAAAACCAAATTCGCCCTTGAAGCCGCTGACGCCGCCGCCATGCTGGCTGCTGCTGAAGCAGAAGCCACCAAAAACAACTGGGCCGTGGCAATCGCCATCGTCGACGACGGCGGCCACCTGCTGGCCTTCAAACGTCTGGACGACGTGGCCCCGATTTCCTCACACATCGCCCCGGCCAAAGCGCGTACCGCAGCTTTGGGCAAACGCGAGTCCCGCATCTACGAAGAGATCATCAACGGCGGCAGGTATTCGTTTTTGAGCGCCCCCACGCTCGAGGGCATGCTCGAAGGCGGCGTACCCATCATCAAAGACGGCCAGTGCATTGGCGCGGTGGGTGTGAGCGGCGTTAAATCGACTGAAGACGCGCAGATTGCCAAGGCGGGAATTGCGGCGCTGGGATGACCCTGGCAGCGCAAGACAACAGCAGATGACATGGCCCCACTTTTAGTCAGGGTGGGCCCACAGTCAAGGCGCGAAACGCAGGCATTTGTCCGACACGCCGGCTCGGCCTGGTCAAACGAACATCAAGTGAATAAGTAGCCGGCAATTCTGATCAACACAGCATCAGCTTGCCCGATGAAGCCTGAGTTGAGCATATGGCGAGCCAACGCAATGTCGGAGTTCACGAGGGTAATGGCTGCCAGGGTGTGGATTTCAGCAGGTGCAACCTCGGCCGTTGGCCCGAGCAGACGCCTGGCGACAGCCGCCTTCACTGAATCTCCAAGACTGGCGTACGCCGTGGACATGGCAGATGCCGCTTGCAGACGGGCGCCACCTTTCTCAAGTTGAAGCGCTGAGTCCAATGCCTGCAGGTTCTTTTGAACGGTTATTGCTGCCCCTGCGCCCGCCAGTTCTCCTACGGTTTGGATGGCGGAAATTCGACTTGGCAACTCGGGCACTTTGGCTGCGCTTGCCATGGCCGCGTCCAACACCGCGCTGGAGGCAGCCTCAGTACTGGTGAGCTGTTTGGCGCGGTAGAGCAACGCCAGCAAACTGGCCGACGCCGCGTTGTTTTTTGCTTGTTTGGACAAGCTGTCGAGTTTGCCAGCCAGATCGTTGGCCTTGTTTAATTGGCCGGCTCGAGAGGCTGATTCGATACCAGCGAGAAGTACTTTGCCAGTTGCTATCATCAGATGCTCAGTCGCCAAAGCTTGTTGTGGGCCACTGACCTGGCTGACAGCATCTGCGGCCAACGTCAACATGGGCTGTGCCGCCAGTTCTGGCGCATTGGATTGACTGGCCAGTGCCACAGCCACCTGGCTGGCGGCGTTTGCACGCAACGCCGGGTCCTTGATCGCAGCCAATTCAGCGCCAAAACCGGCCATCAATTTTTTAGCTCTATCTGCACTGGTGCGAGCCAGGCCCCAGGCGCTCACCTGGATTTCAGCCGCGCGAAGTTTGTCAGCCAAAGCGGGCGCAATGGTTGGCGAATTTTGAAGCTCTTTCAGAATGCCGCGTCCGCGCACAGATTGGCCCATTTCCGCCAGCGCCACTGCATAAACCACGGCAGCGTCTTTCTTGAACTCGACTGGCAAACCCGTAATTTGGGTGGCCTCGACCACTCCCCCTGCCACGCCCGCGCCCGCGCCTGCCACCCCAGCCGTTGATCCGGCCGCTTGGCCAGCACCGCCGCCCGCAGCCCCAGTACCCGACAGGGCGCGTTGAGCGCTTGTGTTTCCAACGGATTGCGCCAGCGTCATCGAGGCAGCCACGGCTTGTTCCATCGACATGCCTTGCGCGTTGGGGCCGCCGTTGCGTGCGGACTTCAGCATGGCCATTTCTTGTTCGGTTTCGTCGCCTGACTCGGGCGCAACAATGCCGACATCGCCGGCCGACGGCAAGGTTTGCAGTATTTTGTCAATGTCCGCGCCTTTGGACGCGCCGGCTGCGGCGTTTGCCGCCGAGGTCACCGCAGAGCTGCCGCTGGCACCGGACGCCCCCGGCCCTTTGGCCAGGCTCTCAGCCGACCCTGCACCGCCGCCCAAAAACCTGCCGCCTAAAAACGCCACGGCAACCAGACCGAGTGCCGCGCCCGCCAGCTTCATTTTGGTGGCCTTGCTCATGCGGGAGCCACCCTCGGTCAGGCCATACTCTTCTTCAAGTTCTGCGCGAATATCGTCACGCACTCGCCTTTCCATGGCCTCTTGCTGCTTCTTCAGGTCGTTCTTTTGCTCGTTGTCCTGTCGCATTTCCATCTTGCGCTTTTCCTGCTCCAGCAGCTTTTTGCGCAACAGCATTTCAGGCGTCACTTTGTCCACAAAGACGCCGCAATTCGGGCATTGGCGGTTGGCTGGCAACAACACCCTGGCATCACAGGCCGGGCAGGGCTCCTTGCCATCGGACGCCGTCACGGTTTTCTTCTGCAACGCCAGAACGGCACTCAGCGTTACCTTCAGCCCTGCCTTGGTGAAGTCATCACGGGCCTTGAAGGCCCTGTCTTGGGGAATTTCTGCGCCGATTCGGGCGCTGGGGCCGCTGCGCAGGACTTTTACCAACGCATCCACCCTGGCCTCTTGAATGCCCACCACGTCAATCGCAGTTTGCCGAAACTGCTCCAAGGTAACACCTTTTTCAAGTTCGACCGTGATGTCGTACTTGACGACGTCAATTTCTTCTTGTGCAGGCGCGGACGTTTCAGACATGGTGTAGTACTCAATTGGGGTAGTGCACAAATGATAGCGCATCATCTTGACGCGACTTGAAGCTCCGGCAAGTCACTTGAGCCGACGGCACCTAATCATCAATCATTGAGCGACACGAGGGGCATGGAGACCTGCAACGTCATTGGGATCATCGAGGCTCTGTGATGAAGCCAATTTTCTTCAGTCCCGCCTGCTGCGCTGCCGCCATGGCTTGCGCGACGCGTTCATAACGCACATCTTTGTCGCCACGAATATGCAAATCGGGCTGCGGGTTTTTCGCAGCTTGTTCCTTGAGCAAAGCGGGCAGGGCGGCGTCTTCTATGGCGCTCAAGTTCCAGTAATACACCCCCTTGGCATCGACCGAGAGGCGCATGGTCTCGGGTTTCTGGTCTTGCGGCTGGTTGGTGGCGCGCGGCAGGTCGACGTTAACCGCATGTTTCATGACAGGAATGGTAATGATGAAGATGATCAAGAGCACCAGCATCACGTCTACCAGGGGCGTCATGTTGATTTCGTTCATCACCTCGTCTGTGTCGTCTTGAGTGCCAAAGGCCATGGTGCGGCTCCTTCAATTGTTCGTGTTGGGCGAGGGTGTTTCGCGGTCGCGACTTGTAGTCGTATTTGGCCGTCGCTTTTGGCGGGCGTGATCAGCTGTGTCGTTTCATGGCGACTACTTGGCTTGCGCCGTTTTTCAGGCCGTTGCCGTCCGACTTGCCCACGCGCGCGCCGGTGACAAAGTAGGCGTGCAGATCGTGGGCGAAGCTGTTGAGTTTGATCAGCACCGCCTTGTTGCCCCGCACCAACGCGTTGTAACCCAGCACGGCGGGTATCGCCACGGCCAGGCCCAGCGCCGTCATGATGAGGGCCTCGCCAATCGGGCCGGCCACTTTGTCGATGGTCGATTGTCCCGAAATGCCGATGGCCAAGAGCGCGTGGTAAATGCCCCAGACCGTGCCAAACAGGCCCACAAACGGCGCCGTAGAGCCGACCGAGGCAAGGATCGCCAGGCCCGACTGCAAACGTGCCGTGAACTCATCCAGCGTGTTGCGCAGGCAGCGCGTGACCCAGTCGCTGATGTCCAGCGTGTCGTGCAACTGCGCCTGGCTACTACTGTGGTGCGCGGTGGCCTCGCGCCCTTCCAAAGCCAGGAGGCGATAGGGGTTGGCCGGGTCGCTGCCCAATTTGTCCAGCCCGGCGGCGAAGTCGCTGCTGTGCCAGAAGTCGGCCGCATTGCGGGTGAGTTTTTTATAACGCATCAAGTCCAGCGCCTTGATGAGGATCACGATCCATGAGGCCAGCGACATCGCCAGGAGCAGAAGGGCGACGAAGCGGGTGACGATGTCGCCCTGGCTCCAGAGGTTCGCTAGGCCGAATTGGGATTGCATTTATTTGGGCTCCGAGTAATTGACAGGTAGTCTGTAAGTCCATTCCACCGGCACGCCGCTGCGCATGGCGGGGCGGAACTTGAGTTTTTTGGCGCCTGCGATGGCGGCATTGTCCAGGCGCGGGAAACCGCTGCTTTCGAGCACGGCCACGCTGCTGGCAAAACCATTGACTCCGACTGTCACGCTGAGCAACACGCGCCCGTGTTCGCCCTGGCGTTGTGAGGCCAGCGGAGCGCGGAACAATTCTTCATTGGCGGCGTAGTCGGCGTCGATGATGGGCGGCTCCACTTTCGCCGGTGCAGGCGGCGCGGGCGGTGGTGGCGCGACGGGCGCAGCGGCCACCGGCGCGGCGATAGGCGGTGGCGGCGCCTGTGGCGTGGTGACGCCCACGGGCGCGGCGGGCGCGGGTGTGGTGTCTGCAATCGCCACGGGCACAGGCTGTGGTGCGGCCACAGGCTGCGGCGTTTGGGGCTGCAATGGCGGTTTTGCCGCAACGGGTTTGACCTCAGGTGGCGGCGGCGGCTCGACCATGGGCACAGGCGCCGTGATGAACTCGCTCAGGATTTGTGCGGGCACTACTACTTCAACTGCGCGGCGCAACAGCCCGCTTTGCAGCGCCCACAATGCGGCCACATGAAAGACCAACACGCCCAGGCCTATCACCATATTACGGCTAAACAGTCTGGGTGTGGCGGGTGGCAAGGATTGGCTGCTCATGAAAAAATGGATTGTCTAAATAAAATAATTCAATTTATTTTAGTTAATAAAAATTGATTTTTGGTCTCTTATTTAATTGGTTTATTGCTATTGATATTAAACTTTAAATGATTAAATAATTAACAAAAAACTTAGTTAAATTCTGATTTTAACACTCAATTCAAAGCTTCCAAACACGGCCTATTTTGACCTCGACCTCAAGTGTCCGCCCACATGCGCAAGAGGTTGTGATAAACGCCTGTGAGCGCTGTAGTTTCGGTACTTTCACCGTGTTGCTGGCGCAGCGCCAGCAGGTTCATGTCCAGCTCGTACAGCAGGCGGCGCTGCTCGCTGCTTCGCAGCATACTTTCAATCCAGAAGAAACAGACCAGCCGGTGCCCGCGTGTGACGGGTTTGACTTGGTGCAAGGTGGTGCCAGGGTACAACACCAGGTGGCCGGCAGGAAGTTTGATTGACTGTTCGCCCAAGGTGTCGGCCATGCACAATTCGCCGCCGTCGTACTCGTCGGGCTCGCTCAAGAAGAGCGTGCAGGAGATGTCGGTTCGCACCTTTTGTCCGATAACCGGCAGGCCTGCGTCTTTTGCAAAACTCGCAGCGGCCGGCACATACCGCACCGCGCCGTCAATATGCGGACCGTAATGGTTGGTGTTTCCGCCGTAGCGGTTCAGACGTGGCGGGAAAATCCGCTTGGGCAAGGTTGCCGAGAAAAACAGCGGGCATCGATCCAGGCCCTGTAACACCATTTGCCGGATGGCGCGCGCGGCGGCTGATTCATGGGGCAGTTGCTGGTTGTTTTTCACGGCGCGCGCCTGCTCACCCGCGCCGGGTTTGCCGTCTTCCCACGAGACCGAGTTCAGAAGTTTGCGGGCTTGCGCGAGTTCGTCAGCATCCAGCACGTTTTCAATGGTCAGCAGCATAGAGATTGGGTGGGTAAGTTTGAAAAGCGATAGGCGGGTTCAATTGGCGTCAAAACTTGGCGGTCAAGTTCACGGCCAGGGTGCGTCCGGCGCCAGGGACGTAATGGCCCTGGTACAGGTCTGCCGCGTAATAAACGTCAGCCACGTTGTTGAGGTTGGCCTTCAGGCTCCAACGGTCGTCAAATTTGTACTCGGCCATCAAGTCAATGGTGCTGTAGGCGGTCGCTTCCCAAGCCTGGTTTTGGGGCGTCTGGGCGCTTCTGAAGTTGATCCCGCCACCAAAGCGGAACTTCGGATTCAACTGATAGGTGCTCCATACCGTGCCACTGTGCACGGGCGACAGCCCAGGGCGGTCGCCAACGCGGTTGCCGGGCGTGTTTTGTGTACATGCAGCGGGCGCGGGCGGGCAGGGGGCGGCGGCATCCACGGCAGCGTCGGGCATCCACATGTAGGAGCCGTAGATTTCCCATTCCTTGGTGAGTTTTCCAGTGATATCAAACTCAAATCCCGTGGCGTGGCGTTTTCCCGAGAGCAGAAGGCGCGTGGCGGCGCTATCCGGGTCGGTGTTGCGTTCGTTGGATTTGGTCGAGTGGAAAATGGCGTAACGGGTGGTGAACTGTTTGTTCGCGCTGTCGATCTTGGCGCCAAATTCGATGTTCACGCTGCTCTCGGGCGGCGTGTTGGCGCTTTGCGCGTTGTACGAATAGGCGTCGCCCGAGGTGTTGAACGAGGTGCCGTAGCTGAAGTGGTAGGACTGCGATGCGCTGGGCTGGTACAGCAGGCCCAGGCGGTGGCTGAGAGCCGAAATGTCCTGGGTGTAGGAGGTCGTGGTCACCGGGCCAGCCGCAGGGATGGTGTAAGCGCTGTAGTTGCCGCGCATGTTGTCATAACGCAGGCCCAAGAGCAGCTTCCAGTCCTTAGTTACTTGCATCAGGTCTTGCGCGTAGACGCCGTAGCCGATGGCCTGATAGTCATTGCCGGGGCGCAGCACGCGGCTGTCTTCGTTCACACTGGCGCCTGTGTTGGCGTTGTCCAGCGTAGCCTGGGGTTTGGTGAGTGTCACCCCGCCCTGGGCAGCCGTGCGTTCGGCATAGACCATTTTTTTCTCCACCGCAAAGTCCACGCCCGCAATGAGTTCATGCTGAGCGCCCAGGGCACTGAACTTGTTGGTGAAATCGCTTTGCAAATGGGTGGTGTCAACGTCCTGGATTTTCAGGTTGTTGCCGCGGTTGATCACCGCATTGGGGTTCAGGTTGGCCAGCGACACGGCGGCCGGGTTGAACTTCGTGCCGGCGGCCAGGGCGGCGTTGTTGGCCGGCGTATTGGTGTAGACACCGGCGAAACGCACCGTGCTGGCGTGTTGGTCACGGGTGAAGCGGCCCTGGCGCACCTGGGTTTGCAGTTCGCTGTCGTGGTCAAAGCGGTGGATGTGTTTCAGGGCCAGCCAATTGGCCGTGCCGTTGTTGCGGTCGCTGGCCAGACCGTAATAGGCGCTGGGATCCAGGCCCGGGATCAGGCGGTTGTCAGGTACGGTAGAGCCGGGCAGGTTGGCGGTTGCGGTTGGGCGGATCCATGGCAGGCCGTAGTTGATGCCGTTTTTGTTGTCCAGGCCGTACAGGCTGGCAGTGAACTCATTTTTTTCACCCATGCCAAAACTGTAGGCCGCTGCGAGGCCGCGTTTGTTGACGCTCGCGCCCGCGCCGTTATTGTCCGCCGTGGTCACCATGGCGTTCAGACGCAAGGCCGAGCTTTCGCCAGTTTTAATGTTGAAGTCCCCGGTGACACGTTTGTAGTTGTGGCTGCCCAAGGTGGTGCTGACCTCGTGCTCGTCGATCAGGCGCGGCTGTTTGCTGACCTGGTTGACGGCGCCGCCGGTGGAGCCCCGGCCAAACAACATCGAGGCTGAGCCGCGCAGCAACTCGACGCGGTCGTTGTTGAAGGTGTCGCGGTCGTAAAAGGCCGGGTCGCGCATGCCGTCAACGAAGATGTCGCCGGTGGTGGCCAATGAGAATCCGCGCAGGCGGATGTCTTCCTCACCACCCTCCGCCGCCTGAAAAGTGACGCCCGCCGTGTTGCGCAACACGTCTTTGACGGTGTCGAGGTTGCGGTCGTCGATCAATTTTTCTGTGACGACGGTGATCGATTGCGGGATGTTGCGCAACTCCTGGTTGCCTTTGCCAATCGTGGTCGTGGCGGCACGAAGGGCGTCTTTGCCCTCCGGCACGATGGCTTTTTGCTGCACGCTGACAGGTTTTAAAGTGGGTGGCGTTGCCATGTCGGCCGGCTGTGCCATGGCGCCCAAAGACCCGGCTAGCAGCAAAGCCCCTAGCGGTAGTGGCGCTGCAGCCAAGGATGCCGACTGGTAGGTACTGATTTTGTAGGGTGCTGATGACATAAAAGGCAGTAGGAAATCTTCGTGAGCAGGGTGAGCGGGCGAGCTGTTTGATCGGCTGAAAATTGAGGGTTCAGAACTGAGTATACACAAATGCGAATCATTCCTATTTAGATTTGAGAAAATTAAATGAAAATCCCATCGTCATCCATTTGACAAAATATAGTTTAGGTCTAAACTAAATACATGAACATTCTGTGTATTGGTGGCGGCCCGGCAGGTTTGTATTTCGCGCTTTTGATGAAGCTGCAAAACAAGGCGCACGTGGTCACCGTGGTCGAGCGCAATAAGCCCTTTGACACCTTCGGCTGGGGCGTGGTGTTGTCAGACCAAACCCTGGACAACCTCAGAGTGGCAGACCCGGTCACCGCCCAACTCATCGGCGAGGCCTTCAACCATTGGGACGACATCGAGGTGTTTTTCAAAGGTGGGCGTGTGCGATCAGGCGGGCACGGGTTTTGCGGCATTGGGCGCAAACGCCTGCTGAACATCTTGCAAGAGCGTTGCATCGCACTGGGCGTACAAC
Organism: Rhodoferax sp.; assembly: GCA_031418395.1. Taxonomy (GTDB): domain Bacteria; phylum Pseudomonadota; class Gammaproteobacteria; order Burkholderiales; family Burkholderiaceae_C; genus JANYCG01. The sequence goes on from JANOXL010000377.1 coordinate 17,131, forward strand.
TGGTGTTTGAAGTGGACGCCGCGGACGACCAAGCCTTGGCGCGTCGCTACGGCGCTGACCTTGTCATCGCCAGCGACGGGCTCAACAGCCGCATTCGCAACCGTTACGCCGCCACGTTTGAGCCGGATGTCGATTTGCGCCAATGCCGCTTTGTTTGGCTGGGCACCCATAAAACTTTTGACGCTTTCACCTTTGCTTTTGAAGAAACTGCGCACGGCTGGTTTCAAGCACATGCCTACAAGTTTGACGGCGACACCTCCACTTTTATTGTCGAGACGCCTGAAGAAGTCTGGCATGCGCACGGCCTGGACGCCATGGAGCAGCCCGAGGCGATTGCTTTTTGCGAAAAACTCTTCGCCAAGTACCTGGACGGCAACGCGCTGATCAGTAATGCCACGCACTTGCGCGGCTCCGCCAACTGGATTCGTTTCCCGCGCGTGGTCTGCAAAACCTGGGTGCACGAGGTGCTGATAGACGGCAAAACCGTGCCGGTGGTCCTGATGGGTGACGCGGCGCACACCGCACATTTCTCCATTGGCAGCGGCACCAAACTGGCGCTGGAAGATGCGATTGATCTCGCCGATGAATTTGGCGCGAGTGCTGATGAGTTGGTGAGCGCCAAAGACATGGCCACCGTGTTGCAGCGGTATGAAGCCCGGCGCAGTGTGGAAGTGCTGAAAATCCAGAATGCGGCGCGTAACTCGACCGAATGGTTTGAAAACGTGACGCGTTATACCGGCATGCAGGTCGAGCAATTTTCTTATTCGCTTTTGACGCGCTCACAACGCATCAGCCACGAGAACCTGCGTCTGCGTGATGGCGCGTGGCTGGGTGGCTACGAGGCTTGGCTTCGCGGTGCCGTGACGGGATCGATAGTGGCGGCGCCTGGGGGTTCGTTGCAGGTCAAACCTGCGGTATTGCCGATGTTGTTGTCCCTCCAAGTGCGCGATTTGACGCTCAAGAACCGCATTGTCGTTTCGCCCATGGCCACCTACAGCGCGGTCGATGGCGTGGTGCAAGACTTCCACCTGGTTCACCTGGGCGCGCGTGCGTTGGGTGGCGCAGCGCTGGTGTTTGTCGAGATGACCAGCCCCACGCCCGAGGGCCGCATCACACCGGGTTGCCCCGGTTTGTGGAACGATGCGCAGGCGGTGGCCTTGGCGCGCATCGCCCGTTTTGTGCATCAGAACAGCAGCGCCAAGATCGGCCTGCAGTTGGGCCACAGCGGCCCTAAGGGTTCGACCCAATTGGGTTGGGAAGACACCGACGAGCCCTTGCAAAATCCGTCGGACAACTGGCCCGTGTTGTCGGCCAGCAGCGTGCCTTACGGCCCTCAAAACCAAATGCCCCGGGCCTTGACGCGCACCGATATGGAGGTGATGACGCAAGCCTTTGTCGCCGCCACGCTGCGCGCAGAGCAAGCAGGCTTTGACTGGCTGGAGTTGCACTGCGCACACGGTTATTTGTTATCGGCGTTTATTTCTCCCCTGACCAATCGCCGCGACGACGCCTTCGGCGGCGACATTGAAGCGAGATGCCGTTATCCGCTGGAAGTTTTCAGCGCGATGCGCGCCGTGTGGCCCACGCACAAACCCATGAGTGTGCGCATCTCCGCGCACGACTGGGCTGAGGGCGGCAACACAGCCAACGACGCGGTGGTCGTGGCGCGGCTTTTCAAGGCGGCAGGGTGTGACGTGATCGATGTGTCGTCTGGCCAGACCACGCGTGAGGCCAAGCCTGTGTATGGCCGCATGTACCAGACGCCGTTCTCCGACCGCATTCGCAATGAAGTCGGCATACAGACCATTGCCGTCGGCGCGATCACCGAGGCTGACCAGGCCAACAGCATCATCGCCGCCGGCCGAGCCGATCTGTGCGCCGTGGCGCGGCCCCATCTGGCCGATGCCGCCTGGACCTTGCATGAAGCCGCCAAACTGCAATCACGTGATGTGGATTGGCCCCGGCAATACCAGAGTGGCCGCGATCAGCTCTACCGCGAGTTATCCAAACAAAATCAGGCGACAGGTCCAAAAATCATGGCGCAGTTTGCTCCTAAAACTATAGTGAATGATGAGATCTGAAGCGTATTCAAGCGTGGACTAAAAAGTGGACAAAGAAGCACGCCTGGCTGGCACTACGATGGCCGAACACCCACAGGAACTGCGCCTGTGGCTGCGCCTGCTCACCTGTACACAGTTGATCGAGCAGACCTTGCGCAGTCGCTTGCGCAGCCAGTTTGAAACTACCTTGCCGCGTTTTGATTTGATGGCGCAGCTGGAGCGCTCCCCCGGCGGCTTGAAGATGAACGAGTTGTCGCGCCGCATGATGGTGACGCGCGGCAACATCACCGGCATCACGGATCAACTCGTCGCCGAGGGCCAGGTCGAACGTGTGGAAGTGGACGAGGACAAACGCTCCTGGCGCGTACGGCTCACGCCCGGGGGTCGCGTGGCGTTCAACCAATTGGCGCGGGAACACGAAGGGTGGATCGTCCAGACCTTCGCCGGGCTGGATCCGAAAGACATTGCCCGCCTGCACACGCTGCTGGGCCGGGTGAAAGACAACATTGCCAAAGACACCCCGCCGGTTCAGCGCCGGGCCAACCCACCCATCAAACAGAAAGCCAATCCATGAAGCATTTCGTCAGCCCCAGCAACCCGATGCGCGCTCAGTTTGAGCCAAAGGCGGCCTACCAAGGACGTCATTTCAGTTGGGCCTACCAGGCGGCAAGCGAACACGGCGGGGTCGGCACCCTCACGCTGAATCGCCCGGAGCGCAAAAATCCGCTGACTTTTGACTCCTACGCCGAGTTGCGCAACTTGTTCGAATCGCTCAAATACGCCACCGACGTGAAGGCGGTGGTCGTTACCGGTGCGGGCGGCAATTTTTGCAGCGGCGGTGACGTGCATGAAATCATCGGCCCGCTCTTGGGCATGACCATGCCTGAGCAACTGGAGTTCACACGGATGACGGGCGACCTGGTGCGCGCCATGCGCAACTGCCCGCAGCCCGTTATCGGCGCGATCGACGGCATTTGCGCAGGCGCCGGGGCGATGATGGCGCTGGCCTGCGACATGCGGTTTGGTACAGCCAACAGCAAAACGGCTTTTCTCTTTACCCGCGTGGGTCTAGCCGGTGCCGATATGGGTGCCTGCGGCCTCTTGCCGCGCGTGATTGGGCAGGGGCGCGCATCTGAGTTGCTCTACACCGGGCGCGTAATGACCGCGCAAGAAGGCCTGGCCTGGGGCTTTTTCAATGCCCTGCAAGAGCCTGCCCAGCTACTGGCGCACAGCCAGGCCATTGCAGCCGAGCTGGCCGCTGGTCCTACATTCGGCCTGGCCATGACCAAAACCATGTTGCAACAGGAATGGGCGATGACTATCGACCAGTGCATCGAAGCCGAGGCCCAGGCGCAGGCGATTTGTATGCAGACTCAGGATTTCCGCCGCGCCTACGAGGCTTTTGCCGCCAAACGCAAACCGGTATTTGCAGGAGACTAAACATGCTGCGTTGTGTGTTGGCTGTTACAATTGCTCTGTCTGCGGCGACCGCCCGCGCCGACGCGGCTTTGTCGCCCGACAAAATCGCCGAACTCTATTTCGACGCCGCACGTGCTGGACGCGTCGACATCCTCGACGGGCTGATCACGGCCGGCGCTCCAGTCGAGGCTCGCAACGACAAATGCTACACGGCGCTGATTCTTGCTGCTTACAATGACAAGCCGGAGGCTGTTGAATTCCTCGTCTCGAAGGGAGCAAGCCCGTGCGCAACCGACGCCAGCGGCAACACCGCGCTGATGGGCACCGCGTTCAAGGGCAACGACGCCATGGCGCGCCGGTTGCTCGGCTATGATTGCGACGTCAATGCCACCAACAAGAGTGGCCAGACCGCGATCATGATGGCGGCGCTGTTCGGACGGACCGAACAGGTAAAGGCGATGCTCGG
>JANOXL010000378.1:0-8859 GCA_031418395.1 Rhodoferax sp.
ACCTCGCCCAGCGGTGCGGGCCGGGCGATAACGAGGTCGTCCAGCTCGTCGTTGCTGATTTCAATGCGGCCTTTGACTTTGTCGTCCCACGCCACCACACCGCCTTGCGGATTTTTGAAGCGCAACACGGGCAACACTTCGGCAGGCACAGGCGGCAAAACCTTGCCGGGCTCGGGCCGCCAGGTGCCGTCGTATTTCGGTTTTTCTTTGGCGGCCATTTGGCGCTCGCGCAGGGCGTCCAGCTCAGCAACGCTCATGTAACACGGGTAGACCTGCCCACTGGCGATGAGCGTGGTCAGGACCTCTTTGTAACGCGGCATGCGCTGCATTTGGTAGAACGGGCCTTCGTCATGGTTCAGTCCCAGCCAGGCCATACCCTGCAAAATCACATCGACCGCTGCCTGACTGGAGCGGTCTTCGTCGGTGTCTTCAATGCGCAAAATAAAGTCGCCACCGGTTGACCGGGCGAACGCCCACGGGTACAGGGCCGAGCGGATATTGCCCAGGTGAATAAAACCAGTGGGTGATGGGGCAAAACGGGTGCGGGTTTTCATGCGGGGCAGTGGATCGATGTTTACAGGGGATTGGGCAGCGCCAGACGCGAGGTATCGTCCTGGGGCTCGTCTGCCGTCACGCGGTTTTCATTGAGGCGGGCGATATCGCTGGCCAGGATGTCGCCCGTCACATAGACGCCGTCAAAACACGAGGCGTCAAAACCTTTGATGGCCGGGTTGAGCTTGCCAATCGCTTTTTTCATGCCGTCCACGTCCTGGTAAATCAGGGCGTCACAGCCGATGATTTTTTGAATCTCGGCGACCGTGCGGTCGTGCGCCACCAGTTCAGTGGCGGTGGGCATGTCAATGCCATAAACGTTGGGGTAACGCACGGGTGGCGCGGCGCTGGCCAGGTAAACCTTGCCTGCGCCCGCGTCACGCGCCATCTGCACAATTTCCTGGCTGGTGGTGCCGCGCACAATGGAGTCGTCGACCAGCAGCACGTTGCGGCCTTTGAATTCGCTGACGATGGCGTTGAGTTTTTGGCGCACCGACTTTTTGCGCACCGCCTGCCCTGGCATGATGAAGGTGCGCCCGACATAGCGGTTTTTGACGAACCCTTCGCGGTACGGTAAACCCAGCAGTTGCGCGAGTTGTGCGGCGCTGGGGCGGCTGGATTCAGGGATCGGGATGACCACGTCGATCTCATTCGGTGGCACGGTGGAGATGACGCGTTTGGCCAGCGCCTCACCCAGGTTCAGGCGCGCTTGGTAGACCGAGATGCCATCCATCACCGAGTCGGGCCGTGCCAAATAGACAAATTCGAAAATGCAGGGGCTCAGCACGGGCGTGTCGGCGCATTGCTGGGCGTGGATTTTGCCTTGCAAATCGATGAACACGGCTTCGCCCGGATCGATGTTGCGATCAAAAGTGTGCGCCGTGCCTTCGAGTGCCACCGACTCGCTGGCCAGCATCACGGTGGTGGCGTTTTTATCCGTGCTTTTGCCCATACACAGCGGGCGGATGCCAAACGGATCCCGAAACGCCAACACGCCGTGCCCGGCCAGGAGCGCTACGACGGCGTAAGAGCCGCGCACACGCTTGTGGACGTTGCGCACGGCAGTGAATAAATCCGCCGGTTGCAGCGGTAGGCCACGTGTGGTTTTTTCAATCTCGTGCGCCAACACGTTGAGCAACACCTCGGAGTCACTCTCGGTGTTGATGTGGCGGTGGTCGGTGGTGAACAGCTCTTGTTTAAGCGCTTGCGCGTTGGTCAAATTACCGTTGTGTACCAGCACGATGCCAAAAGGCGCGTTGACGTAAAAGGGCTGCGCCTCTTCTTCGCTGTAGGCGTTGCCTGCCGTGGGGTAACGCACCTGGCCCAAGCCGCAGTTGCCCGGCAGCGAGCGCATGTTGCGGGTGCGGAACACGTCGCGCACCATGCCCTTGGCCTTGTGCATAAAAAACTTGCGCTCTTGCTGCGTGACGATACCCGCCGCGTCCTGCCCGCGATGCTGTAAAAGCAGCAAAGCGTCATAAATGAGCTGATTGACAGGTGCGTTGCTGACAACGCCGACGATTCCACACATGGGCCAGTTCCTTAATCCAAAAACCTGAATGCCTTCGATGCATTCACGGCAGTAACTTGCCAAACTCTTGCGGCAACACTGGCTTGAGGCCCTTGAGCACCACCGTCAAAACGCTGGCCCCCACAGATTCTTGCCACCAGGTGGCCGTTTTGAGCGGCGTCATCGCCACTACCACGGCAAGCGCCAGCAAAATCACCAAGCCGCGCGTGAGGCCAAACACGGCGCCCAGCACGCGGTCAAACGGTGCCAGACCCACCACCGTGATGAGTTTTTTGACCAGCACGGCCACCAGGCCACCCAGAAACACAGCGACGACAAAAGTCAGGCCAAACCCGGCTGCATACCGCACCGACTCACCCGCCCCGCTCATGGGTAATTTTTGCGCGACGTCGGCTGCCAGCCACTGCGCCAGGCCAAAGGCCACCACCCAGGTGGCCAGCGAAATCAGCTCAAACACCAGGCCGCGCCAGGCGCCGACCAGAAGCGAGAGCAGCAACACCGCCACAAAAACCCAATCCAAAACCGCCAGGCTCATCGCCGCTGGAACCCTGTCAAACACGGCATGGGCAAGCGACGATCAAAGCGACAAAATCGCCGCTGGCAAATCGAGCGATTTGACCTTTTGGGCGGCGCGGTCGGCCTCGGCTTTGTCTGAAAACGGCCCGACCCGCACTCGGGTGCGCGCGCCGTCTTTGGTCTCGACGACCTGGGTGTAGGTTTTGAGGCCCGCAGACTCCAGCTTGGTGCGGGCTTCCTTGGCGCGCGCGGCGTCTGAAAAAGCGCCGACCTGAACGACAAAACGGCCCTCAGCCGCATTGGCTGACGAGGCGTCAGCCTTCTCAGGCGATTTACCTTCCAGCAAAGCCAGCGCTTTGGCGCCGTCACTGGGCTTATCTTTCTTCTGCAAATCTTCTTTTACAGGTGAATTTGATGATTTTTTAGATGAATTATCATCATTTTTAGTAGCTGAATCAGAAGGTTTTAAGACACCTGAAGTCGATTTTTCTTTTGAACTAGTCGATTCATTTATTTTTTCAGAAACAGGTGGCGTGGCAACCGCCACTGTCGGCGGCGCGACGCTCGCGGCTGGCGCTGCGACCGGTGGCGCAATTGGCGCAGATGGACCCGCGGGCGTGTTGGCTGTCACCTCACCGGCCGCGCTAGCGGTGGAAGTCGCGGATCCTGTGGACAGTGGGGCCAGAGGTTTGACCTTGGCTTTGTCCGGAATTTCAATTTTGATGTCGACCGCCACGGGCCGGGGCTGGCTGTCAAACAGCAGCGGGAATCCGATCACACCGGCCAGCACTAGCACGGCAGCGCCAATCAGGCGGAAGGTCGCTCGTTTTCGCAGCGCTTCGACACTTTCCCCCTGAGCCGGTGCGGCGGGCGCGTCATCCGCCGATTTACGAAACTTGAAAAAGGCCATGAACTTGGAATCGGGTGGGCTTGTGGCGTGGGTGAATCGGGACGAAGTTAAGATCAGACTTGCGGGCGTCAGGTCAGGATTCAGGTGTCAGCGATTCAATTTTTGTCGATTTGACCATCATGTGCGGCGCGCTGCGCTCGGGCACTCCCGCTTGCAAAACGCCCCCTACGGTGAAGAAGGAACCGAAGACAACGATTCTATCAGCGGGGTCTGCCGCATCGACCGCTGCCTGCAAGGCGGCATGGGGGTCTTTGAAGAGCGCGATGGGCGCGGTTTTGGAACCCCTTTTTACATCCGGATTGAGCTGCGCAATGGCATCCGCTGCCCCCTCGATCTGCCGCGCCAGTTGGGCCGCCGTAGCCGCTCTGGGCGTGGGCAAGTCGGTCACATACCAGCGGTCGATCAAAGGCCGGATACGGGCCAACATCGAACTGAGGTCTTTATCGGCCATCACGCCAAAAACCGCGTGGGTGGTGGGAAAGTAACCCATCGCGTCCAGATTGGCGGCGAGCGCCGCCACCGAATGCGGGTTATGCGCCACATCCAGCACTACAGTGGGCTGACCGGGGATGATTTGGAATCGCCCCGGCAATTCGACAAAAGCCAGGCCGTTTCGCACGGCTTGGGCCGTCACAGGCAGTTGTTCGCGCAACGCCGTGAGCGCTGCCAACACACCTGCCGCGTTGATGAGCTGGTTCGCACCACGCAGCGCGGGGTAGGCCAGGCAGCTGTAGCGCCGCCAAGGCGCAGATCCTTGACTCGCCATCTTGCGCCCTGATTCAACCGGGTTAGCCGGGCCAGCAGCCGCAGCCGGGGGGCGCCCAGCCCAAGACCACTGCTGCTTATCGCCCTCGGTTTGGAAATCGCGGCCCGCCTGCCATACGACCGCGCCGACCTGCGCGGCATGCGCAGCCATACTCGCGGGCGGCATCGGGTCGCTCACGATGACAGGGCGGCCCGCGCGCATGATGCCGGCTTTCTCGAAACCAATCGCTTCACGGGTATGACCTAAAAGCTCGGTGTGATCCAGGTCGATGCTGGTGATGATGGCACAGTCGGCATCGATGATGTTCACGGCATCCAGGCGACCACCCAGGCCAACCTCGAGGATCGCCACATCCAGCGCTGAACGCGTCATCACGTCCAGGATCGCCAGCGTAGTGAACTCGAAATAGGTCAGCGGAATTTCGTCACCATTTTCGACTCTGAACCTTTCAATTCGGCCACAAGCCGCTATTAACTCAGAAGCATCGACAGGTTCACCCAACAGCCGCAAACGCTCTTCAAAATGCACCAGATGCGGTGAGGTAAACACGCCGGTTTTGTAGCCCGCCTGGCGCAGGATGGATTCCAGCATGGCGCAGGTGGAGCCTTTGCCATTGGTGCCTGCCACCGTGATGACAGGGCAGGTAAAACGCAGCGCCATACGGTCTGCCACGGCGCGCACGCGTTCCAGCCCCAGGGAGATACTTTTGGGGTGAAGCTGTTCAGCGCGCGTTAGCCAATCAGCCAGTGTGTGAAGTTGCGAAGTTTCCATGTGGCCGAATTGTCGCCGCAGTGCCTGGCGAGGGTTTGCAATTGAGCGTTGTTGCGTATAGTTACCCGGGCAAGCGCCCGCTCGCATCAATGACGGCCTACAACCTGCGTATGAATTGACATGAAACCCTTGACTGGCCTGACGGTGCTCGATTTCAGCCATGTGATTGCCGGGCCGCTGTCGACCTTTTACCTCGCGCAACTGGGCGCGCGGGTGATCAAAATCGAACAGCCTGGCCCTGGCGACGTGCTGCGCGGCACAGCCAAAGGCGCCACACAGTTTGCGGCGCTCAACGCAGGCAAGGATTTTGCGCAGATCGATCTCAAAAGCGCAGCGGGCCGTGCCGAAGCGTTGGCATTGGCCACCACCTGTGACGTGCTGGTGGACAACTTCCGCCCCGGTGGTCTCGAACGCGCCGGGCTGGGCTTTGAAGCCCTGCGCCAAGTCAACCCGAAGCTGATCTATTGCGCGATCTCCGGCTACGGCACGCACTACGCGCCCTGGGCCCAGCGCGGCGCGTATGACCATGTGATCCAGGCGGCCACAGGCCTGTCGATGTTGGCGGGCGGCCCCAGTGACCCGCCGATCAAGACCGGTTTCCCGGTGGTCGATGTCATGACCGGCGTGTTGGCGGCGTTCGCCGTCACCGCTGCCGTGCAGGAGCGTAGCCGCACCGGCGAAGGCCGCCACATCGACGTCTCGATGTGGGGCGCTGCTTTGCAACTGATGTACCCGTTCACCGTCGATACGCTGGCCACGGGCCAAGCGCCCGAACGCGTGGGCAACAAGGGCTACTCGGGCAGCCCGGCCTCTGAGTATTTTGAAACGCAAGATGGTTTTATCGCTTTGGGTGCCAATACCGCGGGTCAAATTGTGAAGTTGTACCCACTATTGGGCTGGTCGGCGGCGGATGCCGAGCATGATCTGGAACGCGGCGCCGGTTTTGCCCGCGCTCGCGACCCCGCTGCCTTCAAAGTGAAACTCGCCGCTGCGCTCAAAACGAATACTGCCGCCCACTGGGAAGCAGTTTGCAACGCGCAGGGCATCCCTGCTGCACGGGTTCGCGACCTGGCGGAGTTCACCCGCGAAGCCGTAGCGTCTGGTGCGCTTGTGCCGACACAGTTGCAACTGGGCGACGTCAAAATTTCCACGCCCGGACTGGGTTGGACATGCGCCTGAGCACCCTGGCGAACCAATACCCCCTGTATCTCGAACCCCCTGTACCTCGAACCCTCTATTCCCCGAAGTCCAAACCAAGGAGCCCCATGTGACCGTTATCGACGCCGATCTTCAAGCCGCTTTTGAATACACCTTCCCGCTTTATGAAATGGCGCGCACGCGTTATTTGTCGGTCGAACTGGCGGCTAACCCGCAGCGCGGCATCAACCGCCTGATCCACCGGCGTGCCTTGCTGGACCACAAATCACGCGCCGTGACCACGCCCAACAACGACACCTTGTACACCTCGGCTTGGCTGGATTTGAGCCAAGGCCCGATTGAACTGACGCTGCCGAAGTTTGGCAGCCGGTACTGGTCGTTCCAGTTCATGGACGCGTACACGAGCACCGCAGAACTCATCGGCTCCCGCAACACAGGTGAAGGTGACGTGAAACTGTGGGTCATGCTCACCAGCGACAACACGCCCGTGCCAGCGGGTCAGCGCGTCCTGCGCCTGCCCACGCGTGATGTGTGGATGCTCGGACGCATTTTGGTGGACGATGCCGCGGACGCCCAAGTCGTCCACAACTTGCAGGACGCCATCGGGTTGCGCGTGATCAACGCCACCCCGGCGCCGTGGACAAACCCTAGCGCTCCCGCCAGCACACGCGGCTCGCCCACCGATGGCCTTAATTACCTGCAGGTGGTCAACGACATGTTGGCGCGCAATCCTGCGCCCCGTGCCACCAGTCTGGTTTCGGCATGGCAAAAGTTCGGTATTCTTCCTGGCGCGTTGGTTCCGGCGTCAATGGCACAAACCTGGTCAGATGCTCTGCCCGCGCTCAACAAAACCATTCGGGGAGGCCTGGCCGCCGGAGCCTCCAGCATTCAAAACTGGCGTTTTCCGCCGCCTGACGTGGGGGTGTATGGTGACAATTACCGCTTGCGTGCCGGTATCGCCTTGGGTGGCCTGGGCGCGTTGCCGGCCATTGAGGCGATCTACTTGAGCGCTGTGACTGACGACCTCGGGCAAGCCCTGAATGGCCTGCTGTCGTATCGCATCAAAATCGGCCCGGCGGGTGTTGCCGCCAAGTCGTTCTGGTCACTATCGATGTACCAGATTGAGCCTGACGGTCGCCTCTTTTTCGCTGACAACGCCATCAACCGTTATGCCGTGGGCGACCGCACACGCGGCCTGGTGAAAAACGCCGACGGCTCGCTCGATATCGTGGTGCAAGCAGCCGAACCCCCACACGCCCCAGACAAAGCCAATTGGCTGCCCACGCCTCCAGGGCCATTCCAGTTGACGCTGCGCGCCTACCTGCCTACAGACGCGTTGGCGCGGGGCCAGACGCTGCTGCCGGTCGTCACCCGCAGTACACCGTAAATTTCACCGCAATCCACCTCACAACACCCAGGGCCATGACCAACAAATCGCCACCCGTTGTCTACGGCATTCCGAATTGCGACACCGTCAAAAAGGCGCGCGATTGGCTCTCGGCCCAAGGCGTGGACTATCAGTTTCACGATTTCAAAAAACAGGGTTTGCCGATGGCGCAAGTCGATCAGTGGATCACGGCAACCGGCTGGGAAAAACTACTGAACCGCCGGGGCCCGACCTGGCGCAATCTCGGCGAAGCGGTGCAGGCCAGCGTGGTAGACGCCGCCTCCGCCAAAGCCGCCATGCAGCTCAATAACAGCGTCATTAAACGCCCAGTGGTGCAATGGCCGGGCGGCCAGGTGACCGTTGGGTTTGATCCAGAGGCGTGGCAACGTTTGATTTGAGGCTGGGTTGTGCTGGGCTGGGCTGGGCTTGACTCGTGTACTGTATTCGCCGATATCTCCAAGCTGGCCCGCTTAAAATCGAAGCTTATGACCACCTCCCAACTCGACGGCGTTTCCGTCACCACCCAAGCCAACGTTTACTTCGATGGCAAATGCATCAGCCACGGCGTCACCTTTGCTGACGGCACCAAAAAATCCGTTGGCGTTATCTTGCCCGCCACGCTCACGTTCAATACGGGCGCACCGGAAATCATGGAATGTGTGGCGGGCAGTTGCGAATACAAACTCGCGGGTTCAGACGCTTGGCAGAAGTCTTCACCGGGTGAAAAATTCAGCATTGCGGGCAATTCGAAGTTTGACATCCGGGTGACCGACGCGTACCACTACATCTGCCACTTTGGTTGATCGAAACAAAAAAATATGGCCACCATCCTCCAGCACCTCCCCCTGAACCAAAAAGTCGGTATCGCTTTCTCAGGCGGGCTTGACACCAGCGCCGCTTTGCACTGGATGAAACTCAAAGGCGCGATTCCCTACGCCTACACCGCCAATCTGGGCCAGCCAGACGAGCCCGATTACGACGAGATCCCGAAAAAGGCGATGGAATACGGCGCACAAAAAGCCCGCTTGGTCGATTGCCGCAAGCAACTCGCAGCCGAGGGTATCGCCGCCTTGCAAGCCGGTGCGTTCCACATCTCGACGGCGGGCGTAACCTACTTCAACACCACGCCGTTGGGCCGCGCGGTAACTGGCACGATGCTGGTAGCGGCGATGAAGGAAGACGACGTCCACATCTGGGGCGACGGCAGCACCTTCAAAGGCAACGACATCGAGCGTTTTTACCGCTACGGACTCTTGACCAACCCCGAT
>JANOXL010000379.1:0-15420 GCA_031418395.1 Rhodoferax sp.
CCAAAATGGCGCCTCGCCCGGCTTCGGGTCGGGCTTAGGTGTGCCGTGCATGAAGGCGGCGCGGATGCCACTCTCCAGCAGGGCGGCAACCGCTGCATCGTTGTGCGCTGGAGTCTTGTTGTTATGGCACCAGTCCACCAAAGTCGTGGTGCCGCAATTGATCTGGTTCAGCGCGCCTACGAGGGTGGCGATGTACAGATCCTGTGGCTCAAACACCGTCGCCAAGCCGGCATGCATTTTCTGAAAATACTCCAGCAGCGTCCAGTTGGCCGCCAGGCCGCGCAGCGCTGTTTGCCAGGTGTGCATGTGGGCGTTGATCAGGCCGGGGATCATGATGCAGCCCGTGGCCTCGATGACCTGTGCGTCATCTGCCTGCAGGCGCGGTGCGATCTCAGTAATCGTGTCGCCGCTGATCAATACATCACCCTGCGTCAGGTCGCCCTGCGCGTCCATCGTGATGATGTGCGCGTTTTTGATCAGCGTGCGGGTCATGGCAGCATTCCGTTCACCCTGAGCTTGTCGAAGGGCAGAACAGGCTTCGACAGGCTCAGCCCGAACGGCAAATTCATGACGGCCCCGCCAGCCCGTCGTCGATGGTTTGGTTTTCCGACACCAGTTTCAAGCCGGCATCGTTCGCTGTCTCCTGCAACAGGATGGCGAAATCGACATCTTCATGCCCATGCCCGACCATGCGCGCCACACTCTCACGTGTTGCCGCTGCGGCAGGCATCGCCACACCGTAAGTCTTGGCCGCCGCCATGCCCAAATCCATGTCCTTGAGCAGTAGTTTGGGCGTGAAGGTGACCTGGTCGAAAGTGAGATTCGTCAACACGGGCGACTTGTAGCGCGTGTACATCGAGCCCAGCACGGAGTCGTTGATCGACTCCAGAAACACGTGACGCGGAATGCCGGCTTTCTCGGCCAGCACGGTAATCTCGCACAGGTTTTGAATCACCACGCCAAACATGGTGTTGTGGGCAATCTTCCAGATGCGGGCAAGTTCGCCCTCACCTACCCACATCACTTTGCGCGCCATCGCCTGCAAATAGGGCTCGGCCTGGTCGTACAGCGCCTTCGGGCCGCTGGAGACCATCAGCAACTTACCGGCCTTGGCGACTTTCGCGTTGCCCGAGACCGGTGTACACAAGTAAGCCACGCCAATGGCTTCAAGCCGTTCGCGGATTTCGGCGGAGCCTTCCTGCGAAATTGAGGAGCTATCGACCACGACTTTGGGCTTTTGCACGTTGCTGCACAGGCCATCGTTGTCAAACAAAACCTGCTTCAAATCATCGGTGGTGGACACCATGGTGAACACAATGTCGCAGCGCGCCAGCTCCGCTTTGGACGAGGCCACCGTCGCGCCATAGTCGACCAGAGGCAGCGCCTTGGCTGACGTGCGGTTCCAGACATCAACGCTGTGCCCCGCCTTTAACAGCCGCTTCACCATCGCTTCGCCCATGCGGCCCAGGCCAATCCAGCCCAACTTGTTTGCCATTGCCCATCCTTTGAATTGAATGTCAAGCTTGTAGCAGATTCGCAAGCGCCCTTGATTGTTTTTCAGCCCCAGCGGCTGAAATTCACCTCTTCAGTTTTGATTCTCAGGTGAGGCAAGTTGTTGATTTCAAATGTGTTTGTTATCGCCATCCTGGCGCTTTGGCGATCCGCTGCGATCCGCTTCTTAGCGCCTTTGTCCGGTTATCTACCGGTCGCAGAAAAGTGGGCGTGTTTCATTCGATTCAATTGCGCCCGACGAGCAGGCCGCCATCTACCGCCACCACTTGCCCCGTCATATAACGGGCGCCGTTCGATGCGAGAAAGAAGATCACGTCGGCAATGTCGTCTGGCTCGCCGATGCGGCCCATGGGGATGTAGTCGCCAGCCCTGTCGGCTGTGGGACCCATGGAATGCTCTTCAGACAATAACTGCGCGGTACGCACATAACCCGGCGCGACACCGTTGACGCGGATGCCCTCGCGCGCCAGCTCGACCGCCAAACCCCGCACCAGGCCCACGACACCGGATTTGGCCGCCGAATAGTGCACGTGTTCGTCCCAGCCATAGTGGGTGCCCATGAGTGACGAGAGGCAAATGATGGCGCCCGATTTGCGCGTTTTCATCCCGGGCAAGGCCGGCCGGATGACGCGCCACATGCCTTTGAGATCAATGTCCAAGGTTTGATCCCATTTTTCGTCGCTGAGGTGAGCCAGCGGCACTTTGTGCGCGATACCCGCGTTGGCGACGATGCAGTCAATGCCGCCATGTTGTTGCTCCACCGCAGCCACGACGGCATTGGCCTCGGCTGTGGAGCGCACATCCAGTTTTTGGAACTCGGCACTCGGCAATTCAGCGGCCAGCGCCCGGCCCTCTTTCTCCATCACATCCGTTACCACCACGTGGTAGCCACCCTTGGCAAATGCGTGTGCGCAAGCGCGCCCAATGCCGATAGCGGCGCCAGTGATCAGGACAACTTTTTTCATCATTTTTACCTTTGCAATTTTGGGCGTGCGCGAAGAAAGTACACCTTGGCGCGTAAATTCGCCTCAAGCACTCATTTATACCTGCGCGTGCGGCTTTGCGTGTGGCTTTATGGGTAGCTTTGCAGTTGATTTTCAGGCACGCCAAGCCCATTCTGGCAAAGTGCCTAAGGCCAGGTTCGACGGAATTTGAAATTTTGGGCACACTATCTTCCCGCCTTACCGCCGGACCCCACAAAATCATCACCATGACCCCAACACCTATCCGCCGCACTTTGAGATGGCTGGCCCGCATTGCGCTGCTGGCAACCCTGGCTTGCGCCACCGCACTACCCGCCCACGCACAAGATACCCCTGCCAGCCAACTGGTGGCGCAGCTCAAAACCGGCGGGCTGATCATCTATTTTCGCCACGGAGAAACCGGCCCCGCCTTCTCTGACCGGGAAAAAGCCGTGATGGGCGACTGCAGCACGCAGCGCAACCTGGACGCCCAGGGCCGTGCGCAAGTGGCCAAGCTGGGGCAAGACTTCAAGGCGCTGAAGATTCCTGTCGGCAAAGTGTTGTCATCCGAGTTTTGCCGCGCCTGGCAACACGCCGAGGCCATGTTTGGCAAAGGCAACTACACCATCACAAGCACCTTGAGCGTACCCAAAAGTTACCCGGCAGTGAATGATGCCGACCGCGCCCTCGCAGCCAAACACCTGGGCGCCCTGCTCTCGCAACCCCCGGCTAAAGGCAAAAATACGGTGCTTGTCTCCCACGGCAACAACGTGCTGATCACCACCGGCTACCACCCCAACACCCAAGGCGAAGCCGTGATTTTTCGTCCGGATGGCAAGGGTGGTTATACGCGGCTGTGCAGTGTGTTGCCCAATGAGTGGATTGCGGGCCAATGAGATTGGGCGGTCCGCTGAGAGGGTTTCAGTAGGTTGACGGCAAGAGGCAAGATGGGACTCCGCAGTTGGCCCCCAAGGGCAGGGATGGGTAGTGGTTATAATACCCACCATGAACAGCAAAGCCCTCGTCAAGCTGCTTGAACAACAAGGTTGGACTTTGCGGGCGGTGAAAGGCAGCCACCACATCTTTGTGCATTCGTCCAAGGGTGGTCACATCAGCGTGCCGCACCCGAAGTCGGACTTAGGCAAAGGCCTGGTTCACAAATTGCTCAAGCAAGCTGGTCTTAAGTGAAGGAGCCCCTATGAAATTCATCATCGCCATTGAACCCGCCACCAAAAAATCCGCGTTTGGCGTGGTGGTTCCTGATTTGCCGGGGTGCTTCAGCGCGGGCGAGACGCTGGACGAGGCGATTCAAAATGCCCAGGAAGCGATTGACCTGCACTGCGAAACCATGATCGAAGACGGGTTGGACATTCCGCCCGCCAAGTCAGTCGCCAAACATCAAAAAGACCCCGATTTCGCGGGCTGGATTTGGGCTGTGGTGGACGTACCGGTTGAGAAATACCTGGGCCCCGCTGAAAAAATCAACATCACTGTGCCGCGCTTGCTTTTGAGCCGGATTGATGACTACGCCAAGAGCCACGGTGCGACCCGCAGCGGGTTCCTTGTGCAGGCGGCGCGGCAGGCGATGGCGGCGTAGGAGTGCTCAGGTCAGGCGCGCGCTGCGCTGCGTCGGCCCAAGCCCTCGGCAATAAACGCGAGCACCAATGAATTGAGCGAAACGCCCTCAGTTTTCGCTCTGGCGGTTAGCTGAAGGTGCATGGAGCGCGGCAACCGAGCCAGGACTTTGCCCGATGCGGATGCCGGCGCAAAGTCTTCCGCCCTAAACACGGGGGCAGGAATTTCTTGCCCCATGTCCGCCATGGCACTCACTGTCGCAATAAACGCCTCCCGGCCATCCGCAATGGCCTGCAGTTCGGTTGCTCCGTCTGCCACCACGCCTGGAATATCCGGCATGGTGAACATGAATCCACCGCCATCAGCCGCATCAATAGGGCTGACAACGCGGCTGTATGCCTCGAAGGCGAAGGCGGGCTTCACTTTGGCAATGGTCTTGACGGGCATGGCTTAATCCTCAATCTGGTCAATCAGCGCCACAAAACGC
This sequence comes from Rhodoferax sp., assembly GCA_031418395.1. Taxonomy (GTDB): domain Bacteria; phylum Pseudomonadota; class Gammaproteobacteria; order Burkholderiales; family Burkholderiaceae_C; genus JANYCG01. The sequence continues at coordinate 4,537 of JANOXL010000379.1, forward strand.
TTGATGTAAATGGCTTTGATAGGCCGGTGGGCGGGTACTGACAAGGGGTCCTTTACCGAAGAGTGTGAAAACACGTGGTGACTGCCCCCGGTACTTCGCACCTCCATACCGTGCTGCTTCGCTACTGTCAGCAGTTTTGCCATCGCCCAATCGTTCGGGTTCTGGCGCATTGCATTAACTGCTAGAGGCGCACCAAAACAGGAACTGCAGTTGAGGGAGCAAGAGGCATCACGTGACCCGTTCCTCACTGATTGAACTCCCTGAATCTTGACGCCCTAAGGGATTTCAGGTCTTTTGGCGGACTTTGACAACCGCCAGCGCCGATTCAAGTCGAGTTGTGAGCGTTCTGGACGCATCGGGATTGCCCTTCCAAAAAGTTTTAATGAACTTGACGGCAAATGACAATTCATTTTCTAAGCAGTCCAGTCTGGACTGCAATTGCAAATTTGCCGAATTCAAATCAGCATACATTTCGACGAGTCGGTCATCCTGTCGTTTACCATTGTCTTCAGTATTGGTTCCGACTGCGCGTTCTCGCGTCAACAGGCTAGGGAAGGTCTGCAAAACACCTATAGGTTCAGGCTGGGCATGTTGAATCGCTTTATTTTGCTGCACATGCGCTTCTACAAGCTCTGCCAGAACGGGGTTGTGCCGTGTTTCCCTACGCGGAGTTGTTGTCCGAATCTGGTGCCCACCTACATCTGTCCGAACTGAATTTCCAGTTTGTCTGCGGTCGAATTCTGAGGACGCATTTTGTTCAATTAGCGCACTTAACCTTTTCGTTTCGTAGATTGTCGAGAGAGTATCATGATCTGACACATATTTGTCGTAACTGCCACTCTCAAGCCTATTTGTCATGGCCCGACATCCACACTGGCACCAACCGTACCCGCGGGGATAGCCAGCAACTACATCACCAAATCTTGGCATACTTTTTTGTGCTGAATTTCATCAGTCCAATAATATGGAAAATCACATCTATTGAGGTCAAGTTTCCGAGAGTTATACGAACAGTATTGGATCAAACTTTTCAACACCACATCGATGAAAGGGAGTAAGTCAGGCTACTAAACCTGGTATCACTGTCGGTCGTGAACTGGCAACAAAGATATTCAAACGCTCCCACGCTTAGCCACCCACTCACAAAGCACCTCATTCATGCGCGTCTGCCAGCCTGCGCCTGTGCTTTTGAAGTACGCCAGCACTTCGGGGTCATAACGCACGGTGACTGGTGTCTTGATAGGGCGATGCTGCGGGCCACGCTGGCCCTGGCGTTTTTGAACCAAGGCATCGCGCACCGCGCTATAACCACCGCCAGCTACAACAACCGCGTCGTGGCGCGCCGTCCGCTCCTTGACGGTGACCGCGCGGTCCTTGCCGGGCGCCTGAGCAATCACCTTGTCCCACTGCGCCGGGCTAGCGGGCAATTTGCGCGATGAAGTATCTGATTTCATGTTTCACTGCCTTTCGCAAACTGATGACGTGAAAGTCATCGCCTCGTTCTGTGTACGTCATGTGAACCACAGTGCCGTCCAGCCAACCCAGCAAGTTGATGCGCAATTCACCATATGTCTCTCGGTCATCATCCCAAGCGACCACCGGGCCATCAAACACGGCTTCACAACCCACGAAGTCCAACTCATGCTTTTTCAGGTTGCTTTGGCGTTTGGGATCATCCCAGGTTGGCATGTTTTATTGTAACCACAAATAAACAACCGAGCGAAGTCAAATTGCCCCCTCAAACCCGCTCAACCACAATAGCAATCCCCTGCCCCACCCCAATACACATCGTGCAAAGCGCATAACGCCCTTTGCTGCGGTGTAGTTGATTGGTAGCAGTCGTCACCAGCCGCGCACCCGAGGCGCCGAGCGGATGGCCCAATGCAATCGCACCGCCATTCGGGTTCACACGTGGGTCGTCGTCTTGCACGCCGAGCAAGCGCAGCACGGCGAGGCCTTGCGCGGCGAAGGCTTCGTTGAGTTCGATCACGTCCATTTGGGCCATCGTCAAACCGGTGAGCGCCAGCACCTTCTGAGTGGCGGGCGCGGGGCCGATGCCCATGACGCGGGGGGGCACGCCTGCGGTGGCCATGCCGACGATGCGGGCGCGGGGGGTGAGGCCGTTTTTCTTGGCCGCCTCTTCGTTGGCGATCAAAAGGGCGCAGGCGCCGTCGTTCACGCCGCTGGCGTTGCCGGCCGTCACGCTGCCTTCGGGTTTGACGACGCCTTTGAGTTTGGCGAGCGCTTCCAGGCTGGTCTCGCGCGGATGTTCGTCTTTGTTCACGACGATGGGGTCGCCTTTTTTCTGCGCGATGGTGACAGGGGTGAGTTCAGCATCAAAAAAGCCCGCCTTTTGCGCGGCCACGGCTTTCATTTGCGAAGCCAGGGCCATTTTGTCCTGATCTTCACGGCTGATTTTGTGGTCGACGGCGACGTTTTCTGCCGTCTCTGGCATGGCGTCGACGCCGTATTTTTCTTTCATGAGTTTGTTGACGAAACGCCAGCCGATGGTCGTGTCAAAAATCTGCGCGCTGCGGCTGAAGGCGCTTTCGGCTTTGGCCATGACGAAGGGTGCGCGGCTCATGCTTTCGACGCCGCCCGCTATCATGAATGTAGCTTCCCCGGCTTTAATGGCACGGGCTGCGGTGCCCACGGCGTCCATGCCGGAGCCGCACAGGCGGTTGATGGTGCTGCCGGGCAACTCCAGCGGCAGGCCCGCCAAGAGACTCGCCATGTGGGCGACGTTGCGGTTGTCTTCACCGGCTTGGTTGACGCAGCCGTAGATGATGTCGGTCACCGTAAGCCAATCGACATTCGGGTTGCGCGCCATCAGCGCTTTGAGTGGAATCGCACCGAGGTCGTCGGCGCGCACGCTGGAGAGCGCGCCACCGTAACGGCCGAAGGGGGTGCGGATAGCGTCGCAAATGAAAGCTTGTTGCATGGCAATTTCCTGATCCGTTCGCATTGAGCCTGTCGAAATGCTCGCGAGGTGGGTCGGCAAAGGGCTTCGACAGGCTCAGCCCGAATGGATGTTACTTGGGTTCAATCAGCCGACTGGGCCTCAAGCGGTGACTGGCAAACCGATCATGGCCTCCAGTTCGGCATGGCCCAGACCCTCGACTTTGTCGATCAGCTTGAGCCCCTCGGGCGTGCAGGCCAGCGTTGCAACGTCCGAATAAATACGTTTGACGCAGCCAATGCCGGTGAGCGGGTAGCTGCAGGTATTGACAACTTTGCTTGTGCCCGATTTGGTGAGCAAGTCCATCATCACCCAGGTTTGTTTGGCGCCAATGGCCAGGTCCATCGCACCGCCAACAGCGGGGATCGAGCCCGCCTCGCCCGTGCTCCAGTTGGCCAGGTCGCCCGTGGCCGAGACCTGGAACGCGCCCAACACGCAGATGTCCAGGTGCCCGCCGCGCATCATCGCGAAGCTGTCAGCATGATGGAAAAACGCGCCGCCTTTTTGCAGGGTGACGGGTTGTTTGCCGGCGTTGATGAGGTCGTAGTCTTCCTCACCCGCCGCCGGGGCCGGGCCCATGCCCAGGATGCCGTTTTCGCTGTGCAGCAGCACTTCGAGGTCTTTGGCCATGTGGTTGGCGACCAAGGTGGGCATGCCGATGCCCAGGTTCACCGTGGCACCTTCAGGGATGTCTTGGGCGACGCGTTGGGCCAATTCGTCTTTGCTATGTTTTTTATAGCTCATTGTGCATATTCCACAAGACCAGAGGGTCTATTTTCCATAAATATCCGGCTTAGGGCACCAATCATACCTATATTGGGTATGATGGGTCGTTTTTGAGAAGAATTCATGCCGCTGCCTTGAAGCCGCCCGCCTGCGTCGCCACGCGGGTGATTTTGACGATCTGGCTCACAAAGATGCCCGGTGTGACCACATGCTCCGGGTTAATTTGCCCCAACTCGGCGATTTCGAACACCGTGGCCACGGTTTTTTTGCAGGCCGTCGCCATCACCGGGCCAAAGTTGCGCGCGGCCATGCGGTAGGTGAGGTTGCCCCAGCGGTCGCCGCGTTCGGCCTTGATGAGCGCCAGGTCGCCGTAAATCGGGTGTTCCAGCACGTAGTGTTTGCCCCTGATTTCTCGCGTTTCTTTGAGCGATCCGTCCTGGTTTTTGGCCAGCTCCGTGCCGTAACCTGTAGGCGAGAAAAACGCGCCAATGCCCGCACCCGCCGCGCGGATGCGCTCGGCCAGGTTGCCTTGCGGCACGAGTTCCAGCTCCAGTTTGCCGCTGCGGTACAACGCGTCAAACACGTAAGAATCCGCCTGGCGCGGGAAGCTGCATATGACCTTACGCACGCGGCCCGCCTTCAACAGCGCGGCCAGGCCCTGCTCGGCGTTGCCAGCGTTGTTGTTGACCACGGTGAGATCACGCGCGCCTTGGGCGATCAGGCCGTCAATCAGTTCATCAGGGATACCCGCCGTGCCGAAGCCGCCAATCATCACGGTGGCGCCGTCAGGGGTGCCCGCGAGCGCGGCTTCGACGGAATTTGCAATCTTGTTGATCATGGTCGGTACAAAAGTAGCTGACGAACTGGTGTCCCAATCGGTGGCCAAAGTGGCGATGAAAGTGAAGATGTTAGCCCGCTGCCGCGGTGGCACGCTGGGAAGTGAGGCCAGAGACGACAATTGGCGGCATCGCACCTGCGCAATTTTGTTTTTCAGCATGTTATTCCAACCCTCTCAAGCCGACGTGCGCCGCTTCTTTTGCGCTGTCTACGCCAAAGCCCGCGACCAGCAACCGATGGAAGCGATTGAAACCCTCGCCAGTTTGTGGATCGACGAACACCCCGAGTACCACGCCGAACTGGCCGATGTCGACGCGGCCCTTCGCAACCTGGAACAAGAAACCGCGCAAGACGTGAAAAACGACGATGGCCGCAAAACCAGCGCGTTTTTGCACCTCTCAATGCACCTGACAATCAGCGAGCAATGCAGCATCGACCAGCCGCGCGGCATTCGCCAGGCGGTTGAGTTGCTCACGGCCAGGCTCGATTCGCTGCATGACGCGCACCACGCCACGATGGAATGCCTGGGGACCATGGTGTGGGAGAGCCAGCGCGCCGGCAGGCCGCCGGATGGTGAGGCTTATATCGGCTGCGTCCAAGGCCGTGCGACACGTATCTAGCCGCTATATTTAATTAATTGTTATTGATTTTTATTATCGAAAATAGTAGCGTAGATTGTCATAGTGACGAGACCTGACGCTCGAAATTCTTCTTATTCGAACTTTTGATAAACAAATTTAGACCTTTAGCCCAATGACTTCATCTGTGCCGAACCCCCACCCGCTGCAAAAGGCCCACGCACTGACCTTCAGCCACCTGGGTTTTTACGTGCGCGACCTGCCCCGCATGGCGCGGTTTTACAAAGAGGCACTGGGTTTCACGCAAACGGATGAAGGCGACCTGGGCACCACGCAACTCGTGTTTTTGAGCCGCGACCCGGCCGAGCACCACCAGCTGGTGTTGGCGAGTGGTCGGCCCGCTGAATCAGGTGCAGCTTCCGCAACGCCGCAGTTCAACGTGATCAACCAAATCTCGCTGCGCGTGCCCGATCTGGCTACTCTGCGTTATGTGCGCGACGCCATCAACGCGCAGGAAGGCAGCCACGACATGGTGTGCGCCACCCACGGCAACGCGGTCTCCGTCTACGTGCGTGACCCAGAAGGCAATCGGTTGGAGATTTTTATGGACATGCCCTGGTACTGCGAACAACCTCTTCGCGAGCCGATAGACTTGGACCAAAGCGACGAGGCCATCATGGCCCGCGCAGAAGCCATTGCCCGAAGCCGCCCGCAGTTTCAGCCGCGCGCGCTCTGGCAGGCGGCCTTGGCCCGCAAAATGGGCTACGAATGATCCTCAAAGACCAGGCGCTGCCCTTCCATTTTTTTGACCTGAAAGTGACCCCATGAAACTCATCAGCTTCCTGCACAAGGGCAACCCGACTTACGGCATCGTCTCGGGCCAAGGTAGCGATTTAAAAGTGCTGGATCTCAAGCCGATTTTGGGCGACCGCGCGCCCGATTTGCGCAGCCTGATCGCCCACAACATGACCGGCGCGGCGGCTGATGCGCTCCAAGCCAACCCGGCCACCTTGAATTTTGCTGAGCTCGAACTGCTGCCCGTCATCCCCAATCCCGACAAAATTTTGTGCGTCGGCTTGAATTACAAAGACCATCTGGCCGAGTCGGGCCGCGCCTCGACCGAGCTGCCGGCCATTTTCTTGCGGGTGCCGTCCAGCCAGGTGGCGCACGGCCAGGCCATCCTGCGGCCGCCGGAGTCGCACCGGCTGGACTACGAATGCGAGATCGCCGCCATCATCGGCCCGGTTGTGGGGCAAAGCGGCAGGCGCATCAAGGAGGCCGACGCCTGGGCCCACGTGGCGGGTTACAGCTGCTACAACGATGGGAGCATACGCGACTGGCAAAACCACACCACGCAGTGGACGGCAGGCAAGAATTATTACAAAACAGGCGGGTTCGGGCCGTGGATGGTGACGGCAGACGAGATCAAACCTGGCCAACGGCTCAACGTATCCACCCGCCTCAACGGCGTGGAGCTGCAGAATTCACACACCGACCTGATGATCCACAGCATCCCCAAACTCATCGCCTACATCAGCAGCTTCACGCCGCTGTTGCCGGGTGACGTGATCGTTACCGGCACACCCGGTGGCGTGGGCAACAAACGCACGCCGCAGCTTTTTATGAAGGACGGCGACGTGGTGGAGATTGAAGTCGATGCGGTGGGGGTGTTGCGCAATACGGTGCGGGACGAATAAGCACGCACAGCGCCGGTAGGCTGGTCAATTGGCCACGGCGCGGATAACAACACTGGCCAGCGGCAAATTGGCCGCCTTCCAGCTATCGATGCCGCCCCGATACCAGCCCACCTGGGTGTAGCCCAGCTTTTTGGCACGTAGTGCGGCGTTGACTGACATCCAAAGGTCCCGGCTCGCGCAATAAAAGACAACCGGCCGCGTCGGGTCGGGTGCCAACAGCTTCATCAACCCGGCAAATCGGCTTTCGAAGGCTGCATCGGTGGCCGGGGCGTCAAAGGCCAAACCGCCGTTACGCAGTGTCAAAGCCCCTGGAAGTGACTCCACTGCAGCTGCCAGCACATCGATCAAGACAGGCGCTGAAGGGCTTTTCAGGGCGGCTGCCAGTTCCTGTGTGCCATAAACACGGACACCGTCGAGCTTTTGTGGCGTGATGTCGTTGTACTTCGAGGTGCGCAGGCCGTCAGCACGGGTCATTGCGCCGCCGTATTCCTCGTTGGCGTAGAACTTTTCAGGCGGTACTTTTAAATCGGCCAAGGCCTGAACGTGGCTGGCGGTTCCTGTGGCATAAAAGCCGCGCACGTCGTACCCGTTGACCACTTGCGCTTCGCACAGCCGGGCGGGCTGGTCGCGAATATGGTTGCAGAGGTAGATCGCACCCAAGAACGCGAGATCAGGCGTGTTGCGATTTCCTGCCGTACCCACGCCTTTGCTATCCACGGGTATCGCCAGAGCTTTGTTAAAGCGAATGCCATTGAAATCTGAAACGAGCTTGCGACAGGCATCGCCTGCGCAATACGAGTCGCTCACGGCTTGCAGGTAGGCAGTGGGATCAGACACCGTTGCCAGCAGCTCCTGCCCCAACACTCTAGGAATCAGCTTGAAGGCTTGGGGCAGGTCTATCGATGTGAAGGCGTTGCTGGTGACGATGCCCAGCGTCAGCGCGTCGTGCGCGGCGAATTCCGTGCAGGCGCTGCGAAGCGTCTGATTGGACTTGCAATGGTAGGGCACGCGCTTGGGGAAGCGAGCAGCGTCAAAAACGCGCAACAACGCGCCTGCGTCTTCCATGTCATACAAGGCTTTGTTCATCACCTCCGCGTGGAAGCGTTCGCCCATGTTGTGTTTGTAAAACGCAAATATCTGCGGCTGCCGTATCGGGTCAACACTTTTGGTGATGGCGTCGTGCGCGCCATGGATGCCAACGAAGGTGGCATTCGGGCGAAAAGCGTCTGAAAATGTGCGTTCCACGCCGCCCATGAACATAATCGAGCACGCTGAAACACAGCTGCCAGCGGTCACTGTTTTGAGTTTTTTGTCTGCAATCATGCGGCCCACGCGCAGACCGGTCCACAAGTCGCCGCCGGGCGAATTGACAAATACCACCGTATCTACACCTGGCTTGGCGAAGGCTTCTTCGAACTTCAGCACATCATCGACCACGGGACCTGTGGCAAAGACAAAACGACCTTGAACTTCAACGGTCATGGCGTGGGCCAACCCAGGCGCACCACAGGACACCATGAGCGCCAAGATGGCGACGACCCGACGGCATACGAAAGCTGCCGTGTCTGCGCGACGACCCGCAGTGGTACCTAGATCAAATCGACTGTAGTCGGTTTTTTTTGACCTCAAGAAGTCGTCTTTCAATATAGAATTGAAAACAATTATTGCCAATTTAATTATCATAATTAGTTCTAATATAGTAGCAAATTTCTCAATAAACACGAGACCTAATTACCGAGAAATTTTTTACAAATTTATTAAAATTAAAAATTCTCATTTTTGCGCGGAATTCGACAAGGTTCCTAAATCTGAAAACGCATGGTCAAAGTGACCGTGACCCACGAATTATCTTGGCCTAAGTAGCCCATCCGGCAATTTCAAAGTATTGAGCAAATTTGTAGTCACCACGCCCAGGCTCAGCGCATTTTGGTCTTTGAATTCTGTGCAATTTCGCCGCTCTGTTTGACCAGACTCGCAGTGGTAAGGGTCGCGCTGGGGTGGGCGGGTGGCATCAAATACACGCAAGAGCGAACCGGCGTCCTGCATGCCGTAGATGGCCAGCTCCATGATGTCGGCATCAAACCGTTCGCCCATGTTGCGTCTGAAAAAGGCATAAATTTGCGCCGCCACCACGCCGTTGACTTTGCCATTGATGCGGCTGATGGCACCATGAATGCCCACGTAGGTGTTTTGCGGCTCAAAGGCGTCTGAAAACGAGCGCTCGACGCCCCCCATGAAGATAATGGCGCAGGCCGACGAACACTGCCCGGCGACCACCGTTTTGAGCCGCCAGGCCGCTACCACGCGGGCCAAATGAAAACTGGTGTAAAGGTCGCCGCCTTCGGAGTTCACCAACACCAAGGTGTCAATTCCTGGTCGCGACACGGCCGCCCGAAATTTAAGAATGTCCGTGGGCCCAATGTCGCCTGACACAAAAACTGCGCTGCCCTGCACCTCAACTGTCATTGCTAAGGCAGGGCTGGCCAGGCTGACGACACCTGCCAAAGCCAACATCAGGGTCGCGCAAAAAAATCTGCCCCGCATCTCTAAAAATGCATTAGGCATGTATCTTTAAAAATTATTTGTATAAATTTCGACACATTTTCACAATAAATGTATAGCTAAATACGCATTATTTTCGGGACTTTGAAGCAAAAAAAGGCCGCATCATGCGGCCTTAATTAATTTTCAAGAAATTCACCCGTCATTCAACGAAAGTGTTTCTGCTCCACCGTTTTGAGTTCCCCAGGCAGCTTGCTGATGTAGGTCGCCATGTCTTTCATTTCGGCATTCGTGAACTGTTTGGCGATGCCGGCCATGACGCCGTTGGAGCGGCCCACTTGCGGGTTGCCTTCAACTTTGTAGGACTTAAGCGCCACAAAGAGGTAATCCGCGTGTTGCCCGGCGATTTTTGGGTAGGCCGGGTCAATAGGTTTGCTGAAACTCTCGCCGTGGCAGGAGACGCAGGCACCTTTTTTGACCAGATCGGCGGTCTTGCTGGAGGCCTCAGCCGCTTTGCCCAGGGGAGCAGCGCCAGCGTTTGTGCCGTGGGCGGCGTAATAGGCCGCAACGTCGGCCATGTCCTGGTCGGTCATGGACTCGGCAATGCCGCGCATGCTGGGGTGTTTACGCTCGCCCTGTTTGTAGGCCGTGAGCGCCGCGACGATGTATTTCGCACCCTGGCCGGAGATTTTCGGCACTTTATAAACCTCGGGGAAACTGGCCTGGTAACCGGGGATGCCGTGGCAGCCGATACACATGGCAATTTTGCGCTCGCCGACTTTGGCGTCGCCTTTGATGTCTTGCGCTTGCGCGGCCAAAGGCAGCAAAAGCGGGGTCGCAAACGTGACTAACAAAGCGAGCAGGGGGAACAGCGTTTTCTTCATTTTGCGCGGACAATTCAGGGCAATAGCGGGGAAAAGGTGGGCAGATGGGTTGAACCCAACGCGCCTGATTATATCGGGCGAGAATGTTGAACGAGACAGGTCCGCTCTGTTCGTATTGATCTGCCGTGGGCCTTGGCACTTTTCCTTTTTCCTCGCTCTTTGACTCACTTCATCCATTCCACATTGGACTTACGCAGCAACCATGAAATTTCAAGGCACCAAAAACTACGTCGCCACGCAAGACCTGATGTTGTCGGTCAATGCGGCCATCACGCTCAAACGCCCGCTTTTGGTCAAGGGCGAGCCCGGCACCGGCAAAACCATGTTGGCCGAAGAAGTGGCCAGCGCGCTGAACATGCCGCTGATGCAGTGGCACATCAAGTCAACCACCAAAGCGCAGCAAGGCCTGTATGAATACGACGCCGTGAGCCGCCTGCGCGACTCGCAGCTGGCCGACGTCGATGGCGGCGCGAAGGTCAAAGACATCCACAATTACATCGTCAAGGGCGTGTTGTGGCAGGCCTTCACGGCAGACGAGCCGGTGGCGCTGTTGATCGACGAGATCGACAAGGCCGACATCGAGTTCCCCAACGACTTGCTGCGCGAAATCGACCGCATGGAGTTCTACTGCTACGAAACCCGCGAACTGATCAAAGCCAAACACCGCCCGCTGGTCTTCATCACCTCCAACAACGAGAAAG
>JANOXL010000380.1:0-13898 GCA_031418395.1 Rhodoferax sp.
CTCAAAGGCTGTGCATCATTTGCACGGCGGCCGCCTCCTGCCTTGGTGCAACTGCTCAGGGCGAGGGTGGGTCGAATTCATCGAAAGGGCTGATATGTACGCGGTCATAAAAACCGGCGGCAAACAATACCGTGTTGCTGCAGGCGAAAAGATCAAAATAGAACAGATTGCTGCGGATGTTGGCCAAGAGATCACGATCGACCAGATTCTGGCTGTCGGCAACGGCGCGGATCTGAAAGTCGGGACTCCCTTGGTAGCGGGCGCAAGCGTGGTGGCCACCGTCGTGGCTCATGGCAGGCATGACAAGGTGCGCATCTTTAAGATGCGCCGTCGCAAGCACTATCAAAAACGCCAAGGCCATCGCCAGCAGTTCACTGAGCTGCTAGTCGGTGCAATCACAGGGTAAAGAGTCATGGCACAGAAAAAAGGCGGCGGCTCTACGCGAAACGGGCGCGATTCCAAGCCCAAAATGCTCGGTGTGAAGATGTATGGCGGCCAGGTCATCAGCGCAGGTGCCATCATCGTGCGCCAGCGCGGCACCAAGTTCCATGCGGGCACCAATGTCGGCATGGGCAAAGACCATACGCTATTTGCACTGGCTGATGGCCAGGTGAGTTTTGCCATTAAAGGCGCGCTCAATAAACACACGGTGAGTGTGACGGCAACGGCTGCAGCAAGCGCTTAGACTGCATTCGCGCTACCCCACAAACCCTGCGTGTGATCGCGGGGTTTTTCATTTCTTAGGCACAATTTGTGGGCGCTTCCAGGAATTCAATTCTAGGGATGCAGTGCAAGGCGCAAAACGCAGCAATACACCAGTATTGCGAGGCTTTGCAACGCAGCAATGCGCCCTAAAATTGGATTTATGGAAATGCCCATATGAAATTTGTTGACGAAGCCTTCATCGACATCTCGGCAGGAGATGGCGGGGCCGGCTGCGTCTCGTTCCGGCACGAGAAGTACAAAGAATTTGGCGGTCCCAACGGTGGCGACGGTGGTCGTGGCGGGCATGTTTTTGCCGTTGCTGACCTGAACCTCAACACGCTGGTGGATTTCCGCTTCTCACGTCGCCACGACGCCAAGCGCGGCGAACACGGCATGGGTTCCGACATGTTTGGCGCGGCGGGCGATGACATCACGCTCAAAATGCCAGTGGGCACGATCATTACCGATGCTGAAACTGGTGAAGTGTTGTACGAATTGCTCAACCCTGGCGAGGTCATCACTATCGCCAAAGGTGGTGACGGTGGTTTTGGCAACATGCGTTTCAAGAGCGCCATCAACCGCGCTCCGCGCCAGAAAACCCCCGGCTGGCCGGGCGAAAAGAAAAGTCTCAAGCTCGAACTTAAGGTGCTGGCCGACGTCGGTTTGCTGGGTTTGCCCAATGCCGGCAAATCGACCTTGATTACGGCCATCTCCAACGCGCGCCCGCGTATTGCCGATTACCCCTTCACCACCCTGCACCCTAACTTAGGTGTGGTGCGGGTCGGGCCGGAGCAGAGTTTTGTGGTGGCCGACTTGCCTGGCCTGATCGAAGGTGCCTCCGAAGGCGCGGGCCTGGGGCATCTGTTCTTGCGGCATTTGCAGCGGACACGCCTGCTCCTGCACGTGGTCGACATGTCGCCGACCTATGAAGGCGTGGGCGATGGTGCAGACCCGGTCGTGCAAGCCAAAGCCATCGTCAACGAACTTAAAAAATACGACCCAGCGCTTTTTGCCAAACCGCGCTGGCTGGTGCTCAACAAACTGGACATGGTGCCCAAAGAAGAACGCCCGGCCCTGGTGAAGGAGTTCGTCAGGCGGTTCAAGTTCAAAGGCCCGGTGTTCGAGATCTCCGCACTCACCCACGAAGGCTGCGAAGCACTGGTGAAGACCGTGTACCAGCATGTCAAGGCGCAGCAGGTCATCGAGCAAGCGCCGGTTGAAATTGACCCGCGCTTCGCGCCCGACGCTCAGGCTTGAGGAGGCAGGCGATGACAAAGTCCGCATCCAGCGTGTTGCGCGATGCCCGGCGCATCGTGGTCAAAGTGGGCTCAACCCTGGTGACCAATGAAGGCCGTGGCCTGGATGAAGTGGCCATCGGCGAGTGGTGCCGCCAAATGGCGGTGTTGATCCAGGGCGAGGTGCCGGGGAAGGCCAAGGCAGCCCACAAAACCCCGCGAGAAATCATCATGGTCTCCAGCGGCGCCATTGCCGAGGGCATGAAACGCCTGGGCTGGCCCAAACGACCCAGCGCCTTGCACGAACAACAAGCGGCCGCAGCAGTCGGTCAAATGGGCTTGGCGCAGATGTATGAAACCAAACTGCGCGAACACGGCCTGCTTAGCGCACAGGTGCTGCTCACGCATGCCGACCTGGCCGACCGCGAGCGTTATCTCCACGCCCGCTCCACCTTGCTCACACTCCTCAAACTCGGCGTAGTGCCGGTGATCAACGAAAACGACACGGTCGTTAACGACGAAATCAAGTTTGGTGACAACGACACGCTGGGCGCGCTGGTGGCCAACCTCGTGGACGCTGACGCGCTGATCATTCTCACTGACCAAAAAGGCCTGTACACGGCTGACCCACGTAAAGACCCCGCAGCCGAGTTTGTCCATGAGGGCAAGGCCGGTGACCTGGCGCTAGAGGCCATGGCCGGCGGCACAGGCTCCAGCATTGGCCGTGGCGGCATGTTGACCAAAATCCTCGCGGCCAAACGCGCGGCAAACTCAGGTGCATCCACCGTGATTGCCTGGGGCCGCGAGCCAGACGCGCTGCTACGCCTGGCCAGCGGTGAATCATTCGGAACCTTGTTGGTGGCTCAAACGCAGAAAAACCAGGCACGCAAACGCTGGATGGCCGACCATCTGCAAATGCGAGGCTCCGTTACGGTCGACGCTGGCGCTGCCGCCAAGCTGAAAGAAGAAGGCAAGAGCCTGCTGCCGATCGGCATGACCAGCGTCGAAGGCGATTTCTCGCGCGGTGACGTGATCGCGGTGCGCGGCCCGTCGGGGGAGGAATTCGCCCGGGGGCTGGCCAATTATTCGAGTTTTGAAGCACGCCTGATTTGCCGCAAACCTTCGGCCGAAATTGAAAGCCTTCTCGGTTATTGCGCCGAAGCCGAGATGCTGCATCGCGACAACCTGGTGCTGACACACTGAAATCCCGCGTAGTGCTGGAAAAAGCCAGCGTAGGCGTGGAGCTCACACGCCGTAAAAGCCTCGCAAGGACAAATGTCAAAAAACGATTGCTATATAATTAATAGCAATACACGCTACAAATGCGAGACCCGCATGCCGATTTTTCATAAGTATCGGGGCAAAAGGCATTTTAAGAGTTAACCATACCCAAAATGGGTATTTTTCTTGTCGCTCTGGAGCGGAGCCCGGCAGCTGGAGCGCGGAAGCTTATGAAACTGCAATCGCAACGGAAGGCTCAACTCAGCTTGGCCCAAAGTCAAAGCGCGAGGGCAAGTGTCAGGATTTCAAGCGTTGAATTATTCCGCGCGCCGTCGAGGCACCTGGCGTGCGCCCTTCACAGGCACCTTGGCGCGCCAGCGCCAGCGCATGCCGCGAGATGTTGCTGTCGTTCAATGCACGCCATTGCGGCTCTTTGATCAAACCCCAGACACCCGACGTGCCCGCGCGGGCATAGGTTTTGAACTCGCCCGTGCCGCAGCGCAAACCTTCGTACATGGCATTGACCGTGCCGCTCGCGCTGGTGGCCAGCATCACGTACCGCACGACGCCGTCGGCCGAGACGGTCAAAGTCGCCGGGTCCACGCCAAATTTGAGAGAAACATACGATGGCATATCCAGCGGAATCAGGTTTTCGCGGCTGAAGGCGGGGGGCGTCTGAACATCCAGCTCTTTCCAGTCCGGGTCGTCCGAGGCCAGTTGCGCCACGGCACCGAATACCGGCAACATGCCCAGGAGCAGGGCGGCGAGCAGCTTAAGCAGACGACACGGGCGGGCCAAATTGAACGTTTTCGAAAATAGTGCAGAAAATAATCGCGGAAAACCGAAAAAAGGCTCAGTGTTCATGGCCATCCTTTGCCGAAACGTGATCCCAGCCCGCCTGGGGGTCGGGTTCAAACGAGCCGCCGGGGGGCAATTCAAAATTGGGCCGCAACATCAGGTCGCGTGGAATCTGGCCTTCAAATTCTGATTCGCCCTGGCCCTCACGGGGTCGCACGCCTTTGCGCAGATAACGCGTGCGCACTTCGTTGCGCGGCAGGTAACGCGCCAACTCGGTCAACGCCATCTCGTACACGCCACGTTTGAATTCGACCACTGCGTCCAGCGGCACCCAATAGTCGTTCCAACGCCAGGCGTCGAACTCCGGGTGATCGGTGGCGCGCAGGTTCAAATCCCAATCGTGGCCGACCAATTGCAACAAAAACCAAATTTGTTTTTGGCCTTTGTAATGGCCGCGCGCATCCCGACGGATGTAACGATCCGGCACCTCGTAGCGCAACCAGTCACGGGTGCGGGCAACAATCGACACATGCTCCGGCTGGAGCCCCACTTCTTCGTGCAGCTCGCGGAACATGGCCTGCTCGGGTGTCTCCCCCCGGTCAATGCCACCCTGCGGAAACTGCCACGAGTGGGTACGAATGCGCTTGCCCCAGAACACCTGGTTTTTCTGATTGAGCAAAACGATGCCGACGTTGGGCCGAAAGCCGTCCCTGTCAAGCATAATCAAACCCCAAATTTTTTAAACTGAAGCCATTATGCACAGAGTGGGACGGGCAGCAAGTTGTTACAGCTGTTACCCGGCCCGAATTTGCTGTTTTGGCGTGCTGCGCATTTGTTTTGGGCGGCAACTTTGTCTTTGAATCGACCCCATGAAAGCCTCCCAGTTTTTTATCTCCACCTTGAAGGAAGCGCCCGCCGACGCCGAAGTCGCCAGCCACCAATTGATGATGCGTGCCGGCATGATCAAAAAACTCGGCGCCGGCATCTACAGCTACATGCCGATGGGCCTGCGCGTGGTGCGCAAGGTCGAGGCCATCGTGCGCGAGGAGATGAACCGCGCCGGCGCGGTGGAGTTGCTGATGCCCGTCGTGCAACCGGCCGAGTTGTGGCAGGAGAGTGGGCGCTTCCAGGCCTACGGCCCCGAACTGTTGCGCATCAAAGACCGCCATGACCGCGACTTCATCGTGCAGCCGACCAGCGAAGAAGTGATCACCGACATCGCGCGCCAGGAAATCAAAAGCTACAAGCAACTGCCGCGTAATTTTTACCACATCCAGACCAAGTTCCGCGACGAGCGTCGGCCGCGGTTTGGTGTGATGCGCTCGCGTGAGTTCATCATGAAAGATGCCTACAGTTTTGACCGCGACTTGGACGCCGCCAAGCTCAGTTACCAAACCATGGCCCAAGCCTACCGCGCGATTTTTGACCGGTTTGGGCTGCGCTATCGCGCGGTGGCAGCCGACAGCGGCGCGATTGGTGGCGACCTCTCGGAAGAGTTCCAGGTCATCGCCGCCACGGGTGAAGACGCCATCGTGTATTGCCCGAACAGCGATTACGCGGCGAACATGGAGAAGGCCGAGGCGCTCAATCCAATGACCTCGCCGGATAACTCGCGCGCCTCTGCGACTCAAACCATGGCCAAAACGCCAACGCCGGGAAAATCGACCTGCGCCGATGTGGCCGAGCTGCTGGGCGTGCCCTTGAAGACGACCGTCAAATCGCTGGTTTTGGCGACCGACGTGAAAAACAAAGACGGGGAAGTGGTCAAAACCACGGTGTGGCTGTTGCTCCTGCGCGGCGACCACGACATGAATGAGATCAAGGTCAATAAAGTTGCCGGTTTGGCCGATTTCCGCTTTGCCACCGTCGCGGAAATTGAAGACCATTTCGGCTGCAAGCCGGGTTATCTGGGTCCATTGCAACTGCGTAAGCCGGTGAAACTGATTGCAGATCGCGAAGTTGCCGTGATGTCCGACTGGATTTGCGGCGCAAACGAGCCTGACTTCCACATCACGGGCGTGAACTGGCGCCGTGACCTGCCCGAACCCGATTTGATTGCCGACCTGCGCAACGTCGTCGAAGGCGATTTATCACCCGACGGCAAAGGCGTGTTGGCTATTGAGCGCGGCATAGAAGTTGGCCATATTTTCGTGCTCGGCACCAAATACAGCAAGGCCATGAACGCGACTTTCCTTGACGAAAACGGAAAGCCAAAGTTGATGGAAATGGGCTGTTACGGCATCGGTATCACGCGCCTGCCCGCTGCTGCCATCGAGCAAAACCACGACGCCAAAGGCATCATTTGGCCGGACGCGATTGCGCCCTTCACGGTAGTGCTGTGCCCGATTTCGCCAGATCGTTTTCCTGAGGTTAAAGCCGCTTCTGACAAGTTGTACGCCGACTTGATGGCAGCGGGCGTCGATGTGATTCTGGACGATCGCAACGAGCGCCCCGGGGCGATGTTTGCCGACTGGGAACTGATCGGCGTGCCGCATCGTGTGACGATTGGCGACCGCGCGCTCAAAGAAGGCCAGGTGGAGTATCAGCACCGCCGTGATGCGGCGGCGACCAAAGTGGCAGTGGGCGAGATCGCGCCTTTGTTGCATTCCAAACTCACAAGATGACGTGTGTGGGTTTTAGGGGGACCGCGCATTTGAAACATCTGTCAACCGAGCTGGTCAACGCTGTGCCAGAAGCGACTTCAAACCGTCTACGGCCCACCCTTACAAGGAGAAAAGTCCTGGGGGTCTCGCTGATTGGGTTTAGTCAGATCCTTTTTTCAGAGCATGCCGTTGCCGGTGGGCAGCTCGAAGAACCGCTCGTGGACTCGGTGCGCACGGCTTTGTCCAGCGCTGTCAACAACCATGCGCCCCCGGTGCCGGAGTTTGCCGACACGGAGTCGCGCCTCGTTTACCTGCGCTGGCTCGGTGTCATGAGCGAACGCCTGAAGAAAAGAAAACCTGAATGGACCGAGCGCAAAGAATTCCTGCAAACCCTGTGGTACGAGAGCAAACGTGCGGGACTGGATGTGCCCTTGGTACTAGGCCTGGTGCAGGTCGAAAGCAATTTTCGCAAGTTTGCCGTGAGCTCCGTCGGCGCGCGTGGCTACATGCAGGTGATGCCGTTCTGGACACGTGTGTTGGCCAATGACACCACCGTGCGCGGCGACGCCAGCAAACTCTTCCACTTACAGACCAACTTGCGTTTTGGCTGCGTCATCCTGCGCCACTATCTGGACCGCGAAAACGGCGACCTTTTCCTGGCGCTAGGGCGTTACAACGGCTCACGCGGCAAAGCCCCGTACCCCAACGCCGTTTTTGGGGCAAAAAAAACCTGGGATTACAGCCCAGGCTCGTGAAGTGAAACGTGGCGCGGTCTGCATCCGCTGGCACTGATGTAATGAAAAAGCTATTCTTCTACGGTAAAGCCTGTGGACTTAACGATAGAGCCCCATGCGTTCATCTCCGAGACGACACGTTGCTGCGCATCTTTTGAGGCCAGGCTATAGGGGCTAAACCCAAGTGTTGAAAGACGCGCTTGTACTTCTGGGCGCCGAAGCGCGGCGTTAATTGCTGCACCAATGCTGTCAATTATGGCTACAGGTGTCTTGGTCGGCGCAAAGACACCAAACCATTCGGAGAGCGTCATATCTTTAAAACCCAACTCGGCAAAGGTGGGGACATTGGGGAAAAATGGTGAACGTTTTTCACCTGAGGTTGCCAGCACTTTGACTCGCTTGGCCGCTGCATATTGAATGAACTCGCCTGTCAGATTAAAAGCGGCGGGTACGTTGCCACCTATTAAATCTTGCATAGCAGGTGCCGAGCCCTTATAGGGGATGTGTTGCAAAGGAAGTCCCGACGTCCGCGCAAATTGTGCACCCACAAAATGCGGTGCGGCGCCAGCGGCCGGTACCGCGTAACTGGAAAATTTTGCGGGCTCTCGCTTAACGGCATTGATGTAATCGGCAACCGTGTTGAGGGGACTATCACCGGGCACACCCAGCGCAAAATCAAACTGACAAAAGGGCGAGATGGCAACAAAATCGTTTTTGAAGTCGTAATTTAATTTTTTGTAAATGTGAGGGTAAATCGTAAACGGGGAGGCTGGTGAAAACAATAGCGTGGTGCCATCGGGCGTAGCTTGTTTGACAAAGTCAATCGCAATTCTGAGGGCGGCTCCCGGTTTGTTGTCAACAATGGGCGTGCCCAGTATGTCCTTGGTCTGTTCAGCAAACAACCTGGCCATGGCATCCATTCCGCCACCAGGAGGTACCGGCACAATTATTTTGGTGATGCGACTGTTTTGCGCGCGTGCCAGCCCGGATAAGCCCAAGCTCGCTGTAAGACCTGCTGCCAAACTCGCAGCCAAACTAGCCGCATAAGGCAGCTCTAAAAACGTGCGCCGTGGAATACCTGTCTGTGTCATGTTTATCTCCTAATTGGAAGGTTGAATGTGATCGCCAATGAAATAGTCCACTACGCGGGTCTCGACACGGTATTTTTTGAGTACCTCCACCAGTGCGTGGTGTTCCGGGTGGTGTATGTAAGTCTCCAGCGCTTGTTGCGACTCAAATTCGCTGTAGAGCACGGCATCAGAGCGATCGCTGGTGCCGCCAATATCGATGCCGAATTCAATATGGCGCAGGCCTAAGACTCTGCCGCGCAGCGCATCCACGCGAGATTTCAATTGTTGGTTCACATACGTTTTGCTTTCGTCTGCGGGTACTTGAATGCGCCAAACAGAAATGTGTTTGATGGTTTGGCTTCTCATGCAGGTACCTTGCCTGTTTTGAGGTAATAAAGTGCAAACAACAGGTATGCCGTTCCCCAGATCAGTTCGCTGCGATTGGCAAATTCGCGCGGCTGATTAAAACAACCATTTAACAAGCGGCCAGGTTTTGAATCCTCTTTGGGTGTGAGGTGCGTTAACAAACCCGCCATCATGGTGTGCAGGGTTTCAACCATGTCGGGCGCTTTAACACTTAAATCTGGCCGAGCGGCAATACGTGCCAGTTGTTCGACCACGATGGCTGAGGCAGATGTATCCAGTGGCACCGATTGCGGATGTGTTGTCAGCAAGGGATCCATGAAATCCCATGGCGGCACGGTGCTGCTGTCCGAGTGACGCAACCAGTAAGCCAGCAACTTGCGCGCGACTGCAAGGTAATTCTCATCACCCAGCTCTTCCCAGGCGCGAAGGTAACCGGCAATCGCCCATGCCTGACCGCGAGACCAGCAGCTATGGTCATGTGCGCCCAGCAAGGTGAATTCTTTCAACGGCTGGCCCGTCTGCGGGTTGTATTCAATAAACTCAACCGTAGAACCGTCATCGCGGATGAAATCTCGAATCGTTGTATCCAAATGCCTGCGGGCGCCGATTTCAAAAGTTGCGTCGCTGTTCAACCGCCTGGCCCACCAGTCGAGTTGTATGTTGGGGTGTACGTTATCCACCGCCACAATGCTGCGGCTTGCCAACGAGGTCGATTTCACCTGCACCTGCGTGCCAATCGGCATGGCACCATTGACGGCCATGGCCATCGACCGCATGGCGTAAGCGGCAGCGAGGCCCAAGGTTCGGAAGTTTTCGTTTCCTGTTGCATCAAACTGGCGGGCCGCAGAATAATAAAAACGATGACCACGAAACTGGTCATCGCGCTCCAAATACGGGCGCAGGCGCTCTGTTCTTAAGACCGCTGAATTTTGAAGTTCGGCCTTGCCAGTCAATTCAGCAGTAATCCTCAAGCACTCCACCCAGTGCCCGCCACACCAATCACCGTCTTCTGTCACGGCCCATTGCCCGGTTGTTGGGTCTGCGTGATACGGCCAGTGGTTTGCGACTTCAATTTCGGTATGCTGTACCCTTTGCAGCAACAGTTCGAGCGCTTCTTCGTAGCGGTGATTCCAGTTCATTTTTGGATGACTCCTATGAGCTTTGCTCGGGTGTAGATGAGCTGGTTTTGCATAAATTAATTTCAAATGCAATTTTATTATTTAATTTCATATGAAAACAACTAGGGTTTCTACCGTTAAAAAAAGACCGAAAAATGGATTCGCCATTTCAAGATATGTGCCGTATCAATTTGCGTTGATTTCCAGGCGGCTCAGCGAGGCGCTGGCGAGTGTCTATGGCAAACAACACGGCCTTTCACGAACCGAGTGGCGTACATTGGCGCTGTTGGACGAGCGAAAACAAACGACGGCAGCCGAATTGGTTTTGATGTCAGGCATGGATGCCGTGGCAGTGCATCGCGCGGTCAAAAATCTCGAAAAACAAGGACTTGTCGAACGAACTGATTCCCCATTGGACAAACGGGCAAAGTTCCTTAGCCTTACGGCAACAGGTGAGGAAATATTTATCAACGTCTCGCCTTATGCTCAGGCTTTGCAAGAAAACATGCTCGGCTTTCTGAGTGCTGAAGAGTCTTCGAGCTTGGTAATAGCTCTAGACAAATTAATGCGTGTAGATTTTTCGGCTATCCCGACCAGATAGTTCTGACGGGCACGTTTCAGGAAATCCGCTTCGCTGTCGATAAATCGAGTTATGAATTGGAAATCGGATTGGAAGTCACTTTGAACGTACCGCTTGCGCGGGCTATCAGGCCAGCCGCTGTTCGAACGAGACACTGCGCGATAAGGATGGAACGCGTCGCTCGCAACACTTCAACCTCGCCTTCGACCCAGTCCCCCTCAAGCGCAGCTGAGAGAAAGTCGACTTGCAGGCTCATCGACGGCAATTGAAACCCACGAAGATCTGAATGCGTGCGTTGCGCGACGATCGGCATGAGCATGTCGCAAAATGTCACCAGCATGCCTCCGTGGCAGCTTCCCATGGGGTTGAGGTGGTGACCTTCAACCCTGAAGCCCAAACGTACCGGATGCGCACCCGCCTCGGAGATATAGAGGGGGCTGCAATGAAGCGCGAATGGCCCGGTGTCCGCATCTGGCACGGGTACGAAGCCGAGCGGCACGGGGGTGGGGCCATGGGGCGTGTCTACCTGCACATTCATAGGCGCTGACATGGCTACTAATTCGGGCCTTTGAACCCAGATTCCTCGACGACCCGCTTCCACTTGGGTATGTCATCGTTCAGAAGCTTCGCCATCTCGCTGGGGGTGGAGCCCACCACAGTGAAGCCAATTTCCACCAGTTTCTGGGCCATGACGGGATCTTTCGCCACGTCTCGAATTGCATTGCCGACGCGGGTTATCACCGCTGGCGAGGCGCCTGCTGGCGCAAGAAGTGCAAACCATCCTGCAAACTTCAGGTCGGCAAAACCGGCTTCTCCAACCGTGGGTACGTCCGGGAGAAGTTTTGAACGTGCGTCGCCGGTCTGGGCTAGCGCTGCGATCTTTCCGCCCTTCAATTGAGCCGCCGCAAATGCCACGGACACAAACGCGCCTTCAACGTCGCCATTGGCAAGGCCGGTTAAGCCATCGCCCACCTGCCGGTAATGGACTGGTTCGACTGGGAAGGCTGCTTTTTGTGAGAACAATTCGGCGCCAATATGCCCGGGGGAGCCACCACCGAACGTCCCGACCAAGACCTTGCCTTGGCTTTTTTTCGCTTTATCGACAAAGTCGGCCAGGGATTTGTAATTGCGTTTTATAGGAACTATCCAGACGAACTCCGAGCGCGCGACCTCAGAGATCGGCACGAAGTCTTTGACGGCGTTATACGTGGTTTTAAAGGCAAACGGTGCAATCGCTATCGACCCGACTTCGCCGAGGAGAAGCTGATAGCCGTCCGGGGCGCTTTTAGCGACAGCTGCTGCGGCAATTTGTCCACCGGCCCCACTTTTGTTGTCAACAATCACACTGGTGTTCAATGCCTTTCCAAGCGGCTCAGCGATTTGGCGCGCAAGTATGTCGGGCGCAGTGCCAGGGGCGAAGCCCACAACCAGGGTGACTGGCTTGTCGGGGTATCCCGTTTGCGCATGGGCAAAGCTGGCGGCAAAGGCAGCAATGAAGAACAGAGCTTTGAAGGGGCTCTTGCAGACACGTGAATTCCGTTTCATGGGTACTCTCCTTGGGTTGGTTGAACTCTTGCACCTTGGTATTGGTTTTCCCACATACCAAGGATCTCGCTTGCGGGCAGCGTTGCCTTCGAAGTGCCAACACCTTGCCCAGCGCTCCAGATTTCTTTCCAGGGCTTGGGCGACATGCCGGCCGGTTCAATGCCGTGGAAACCGCCGGCTGATTTGTTCGGATCAATGTTCCACTTCGTCAAACTGGCCTTTAGAATGTTTGACGGAATGCCAGTTACGGCGCGGGTCAGTACAACGTCATCCGCATGCGCCATTTGCACCTCATGGCGGTATTCTTCAGAGGCAAGACTCTCCTTGGCAACGATGAAAGGCGTGCCGGCATAGCCCAAGTCAGCGCCAAGAATCTCCAACGCACGCAGTGCTTTGCCGGAGTTGACGCAGCCTGCGACTGCGAGCGGCCCGTCGTAGAAGGTGCGAATCTCCGAGACAAAGGCGAATGGATTCAGCCAGCCGGTATTTCCTCCAGCACCGGCGCAAAGAAGAACGAGCCCGTCAACTCCAGCATCGATTGCCAAGCGGGCATGCCGAATAGTCGCAACATCAGACAGCACCCGTCCGCCGTAGGCGTGTACGCGCGCAACAACGCTGGCCGGGCTGCCTATGCTGGTGATCACCCAAGGTACCTCGTGCTTCACGATCAGGTCAAGATCTGCCTGCATCCTCGCGTACTTGTTGTGCACAATCAAATTGATGGCAAAGGTGCCTGGCGCGGCTGAGGTCTCTCGCCGGATGCGCAACAACCAGCGTTCAAGCGTGTCCAAATCTCTCGCATTCAGGGTTGGCATGGCGCCGACAACCCCCCAGTTCGCAGCACTTATCACCAAGTCGGGCCCCGAGACCAGAAACATGGGCGCAACGATCAGGGGCAGGCGCAACGCGGCGAAACTGGCTTGCGTGGCAGTTTTCATTTTGAATTCCGCTGCAATGGAAACGTGCTTTTCAAGACTGACTCCAACTTTGCCAGAGGGCTTTTTTGTCGATCTTGCCGAGCGCAGTCATCGGCATCGACGCGATGAATGCCAGCCGCTTGGGCGCCTGAAAGGAGCCCTTCAATTGGCGTACCCAAGCGGTCAGTTCGTCTGCCGTCGCCAGGTTCTCGCTGCGCAAGACAACTGAGGCGGTAACCGCTTCACCCCATTTGGCATCGGGAATTCCATAGACCGCCGCGACCTCTACAGCGGGATGGGCTTCCAAGGCCGCCTCTACCTCCCGTGCGTAAACATTGAATCCACCCGAAATGATCATGTCCTTGGTGCGCCCTACGATTTCAATAAATCCGTCGGTGTGTGCATAGGCAAGATCGCCCGTGTGAAGCCAACCGCTCTGCAAAGCATTGGCAGTCTCCTCAGGGCGATTGAAGTATTCGCCCATGACCTGACCACCATTGGCGATCATCTCCCCGACTTTGCCTTGCGCAACATCCTTTCCGCTCGAATCGACGATTCGCAGCTTGATGGAGGGCACGGGCGTGCCACACGAGCGCCATCTGTGCGGCAAGTCGGGGTCGAGGTCCGTGGGTTTGAGGCGACACAGTGGATAACATTCGGTCTGCCCGTACACCTGGTAAAGAACCGGGCCAAAGACCCCGACCGCGCGCCGGAGCTGGTCGGTAGTTATGCTCGCGCCTCCATAGAAAAATTTCGTCAGACTGGCTAGGTCACGCGGTCGCGCAGCTTGCTCCTCAGCCAGTGCGTTCAGGGCGGTGGGAACGAGCAGGGTCGACGTGATGCGCCAGCGCTCGATGGCCGCCGCCACCGCAGGGGGCGTCGCTACTTCAAGAGTGTAGGCCGTGCCACCACACATCAGGGTCGGCAGAATCTTGGTGCCACTGACATGAGAAATCGGCCCAGCGACAAGGTAACGACTCTCTGATTCGATTTCGTAGTCGTCGAC
>JANOXL010000381.1:0-3193 GCA_031418395.1 Rhodoferax sp.
ATTTTGAAACCTCGGGGCTGCTCGCCGCGCGCAATACGCAGTTGACGAACGGCCAGCGCCGTTTGGTAGGCCGAACCGAGGTCACTGGAGAGGCTGGCTTGCGCCGCAACAGACCAAAGTTGGCGAGCATCGTGATGTTGCAGTAGTTGGGCAGGCGTCATGGCAGGCTTGAAGCTGAGTGTGGGTTGCCGGACAGAAGTCCGACTCTAACGAGAAAACTTGAACACCGCGGTGCCGGCCAACAGGTTCGGCGCGGTGCGGACCGTACGTCCGTCTTGCAGGCCAAAACTGTCGGACAGTTTGAGCCGGTTGCGCGCGGCCAGCGTTTCAAAATCGGCAAAGGTGCCGACGCGGATGTTCGGCGTGTCAAACCACTGGTAAGGCAGGCGCTTGGTCACCGGCATACGGCCCAGCAAAACTGCCAGACGATTCGGCCAATGGCCAAAATTGGGAAAGGCGACGATGCCGGTGCGCCCTACACGGGCGGTCTCCTGCAACATGGTTTCGGCGTTTTTAAGGTGTTGCAAGGTGTCGATTTGCAGCACCACGTCAAACGACGCATCGCTAAATAAGGCCAGACCTTCTTCCAGGTTCAACTGGATCACGTTGACGCCGCGTTTGATACAGGCCAACACGTTGACGTCATCAAACTCAATGCCGTAACCCGAGCAACTGCGGGTTTTTTGCAGGCGGGCCAGCAATTCACCGTCGCCACAGCCCAGATCGAGCACACGCGCGCCTTGGGGCACGAGTTGGGCGATGGCGTCAGGGGAACTTGGCGCTTCGATTTGGACAGATGGCGGGGCGACTTTCTGGCTCAGATGGCCTGGTACCGCGCCAGTTGGCGCGGTCTTGATCTCCGCAAAGACTCTATCGAAATAGGAGCTGACTACACCCATATACCTTGGGTCTCTCAGCAAAAAGGCGTCATGCCCGTGTGGCGCGTCAATTTCGGCGTAACTCACGTCGCGGTGGTTATCCAGCAAGGCCTTGACCAGTTCGCGGCTGCGTTTGGGTGAGAAGCGCCAGTCGGTAGTGAAACTCACCAGCAAAAATTTGGCGGTGGCCTGCGCCAGCGCACGGCTCAAGTTGCCGTCAAACGCGCGGGCGGGGTCAAAATAGTCCAGCGCGCGGGTGATCAGCAAATAGGTGTTGGCGTCGAAATATTCGGCAAATTTGTCGCCCTGGTAACGCAGGTAACTTTCGATTTCGAACTCAACCTCCTGGGTTGAGTATTTATAGGCGGGGCTGGGTGCGCGCAAGGCTCGACCAAACTTCTCATTCATCACGTCGTCACTCAAATACGTGATGTGGCCAATCATGCGGGCGATGCG
This sequence comes from Rhodoferax sp., assembly GCA_031418395.1. GTDB lineage: Bacteria > Pseudomonadota > Gammaproteobacteria > Burkholderiales > Burkholderiaceae_C > JANYCG01. Next base: position 1,335 of record JANOXL010000381.1, read on the forward strand.
CAGGCCGCGTTTGGGCTTGGTCTCTGGTTTGTCGCCGTCGGCGTAGAAATGGCCCGCGTTGAAGTCCGGGTCAGTCGTGATGGCGCGGCGGGCCACCTCGTTAAACGCGATGTTTTCGGCGTTGAGATTGGGCGCACTGGCGATCACCAGCGCGTGGCGCACACGGGTGGGGTATTGCAGCGTCCATGAAAGCGCCTGCATGCCGCCCAGGCTGCCACCCATCACAGCGGCGAGGGTCTGCACGCCCAGCGCGTCCATCAAACGCGCTTGGGCGTTGACCCAGTCTTCGACCGTCATCACCGGAAAATCAGCCCCGTAGATGCGGCCCGTGTCCGGGTTGACATGCATCGGGCCGGTGGAACCAAAACAAGAGCCCAGGTTGTTGACGCCAATGACAAAAAAGCGATCCGTGTCCAGCGGTTTGCCAGGGCCGATCATGCTGTCCCACCAGCCCTCAGAATCGGGCTGACCCGCGTAGACGCCCGCGATGTGGTGCGAGGCGTTGAGCGCATGGCAGACCAGCACGGCGTTGGACTGGTCGGCGTTCAGTTGGCCATAGGTCTCATAACTCAAGCTGTAGGCGCGGATCGACGCGCCGCTTTGCAGGGCAAGCGGCTCGGCAAATTGCATTGACTGTGGGGTAGCGATCAACATCCAGACATACGGCAGGTTTTCTACTAACGGGCATGCGAGCGACGCGAAGCGCCCCGATGCATGAAAGTTCTTTCACGTTAACAGCGCGGTGCAGGATGCCACCATGTCGCACGGCAGCGGCCTGCCCCACAATTTAAGGGGAATCGCTAAAGGCGAGGCCGGGTGGGGCAGACGTCTTTAGCGGCATTTATTTGGATAAGCTGGGGGCTTTCCATCGCGCCCGCAAGCAGTAACAAATCGGCGCTGTCAAAGTATAACCATCGACACCCTTTGGGGCAAATCAGTGCCGGGGCGTCAACCGCTCTAAAAATAACCCAAATTGGCCTGTTTTTTGCTTTAATTTGGTGCGTAGCGCGAATTCGGCCCGAAAACGCACCAATTTATAGCAATTTAACTCGTGAGGTTTGTATGGAAGCACTAAAACAGGGCTCAGATGCCCTGTTCATTTTGTTGGGCGCAATCATGGTGCTGGCCATGCATGCCGGTTTTGCATTTTTGGAGCTGGGCACGGTTCGCAAAAAGAACCAGGTCAATGCGCTGGTGAAGATTCTGGTGGACTTCTCCGTGTCCACCGTGGCGTATTTTCTGGTGGGTTATTCGGTGGCCTACGGCACCAGTTTCTTTGTGGGCGCTGAAACCCTGGCCGCCAAGAACGGCTACGACCTGGTGAAGTTCTTCTTTTTGCTGACGTTTGCAGCGGCAGTGCCCGCCATTATTTCGGGCGGCATTGCCGAACGCGCCAAGTTCTGGCCGCAACTGATCGCCACGGCCATCATCGTCGGGCTGATTTACCCGCTTTTTGAGGGCATCGCCTGGAACCAGAAATTCGGCATCCAGGCCTGGATCAAAGCCGCCACGGGCGAAGAGTTTCACGATTTCGCCGGCTCCGTGGTGGTCCACACCATTGGCGGCTGGATGGCTCTGCCCGCCGTGATTTTGCTCGGCGCACGATACAACCGCTATCGCAAAGACGGTTCGATCAGCGCGCACCCGCCATCCAATATTCCCTTTTTGGCGCTGGGCGCCTGGGTGCTGTCGGTGGGCTGGTTTGGCTTTAACGTGATGAGCGCGCAGACCATCGACAAAATCTCCGGCCTGGTCGCGGTGAACTCGCTGATGGCGATGGTCGGCGGCACGCTGGTGGCGCTCGCGCTGGGCAAAAACGACCCCGGCTTCATCCACAACGGGCCCCTGGCGGGCTTGGT
>JANOXL010000382.1:0-5770 GCA_031418395.1 Rhodoferax sp.
GGTGTGGCCGTAGGTCATTTTTTCAGGGTTGGCGCGGGCGAAATCGACGTAATCCTTGATGTTCTGGATCGGCGAAGCGGCGGGCACGACCAGGCCGAAGGTGTAGCCGGTGAGGCAGGCGATCCAGGTGAAGTCTTTCAGCGTGTCGAACTGCGTCTTTTGCATGTGCGGAATGCGAAACACCCCCTGCGGTAATTGCGCCAGCGTGTAGCCGTCGGGCTTGGCATTGACCAGCTCGTTGGCCCCCAACATGCCGCCTGCGCCGGGTTTGTTGTCGATGACCACCGTCTGGCCCAGCGCTTTGCCCGCGCTCTCGGCGATGGCGCGCATCACGATGTCGGTCGAGCCACCGGCAGGCCAGGGGCAGATGTATTTGATCGCCCGCGAGGGGTAGGCCTGCGCGCCCACCCACGAGGGAAGCGCCAGGGTGGCCGCGGCGGCGGCTCCTTGCAAAACGGTTCTACGGTCAATCATGGGGCATCTCCAGGCAATAAAGTAAAAGGTGTGAAGTAAGTAGCGGGGCTTCAAAAACCAGTGCCGATGATATTCGCTGTAGCATCCGTGACCATGCTGAATACCCCCAAACACTTCACGGCTCTGGTGACGGCCCAACAACACCCGCAGCCGCTCAATTTCATCTTCCAGGGCGATGCGCTGCTGGTGCGCGATGGTGACCTGGCACTGCCCGATGCGCAGGTTTTGCGCTCTCTGGATCTGGACCCTCAGGGTTTTCAGCCGGTCGGCCAGCTGGGCGAACTGTATTGCCAGACCGTGGCCGCGCCCAAGTCTTTGCTGGCTGCACCGGGCTACCAGTTTCGCAAACTGCGCTCGCTTTTCGGCGTTCTGGATGACGAGCGGCTCTCGGTGGCGGGTCGCGCTTTCCAGATCGGCGAGTGGGCTCGCACCCACCGCTTTTGCGGCGTTTGCGCCACGCCCACTACGCAACTGGCGGGCGAGCGCTGCATGAAGTGCCCGGCCTGCGGCTTTGTCGCCTACCCGCGTATCTCGCCGGCGATGATGGTGCTGGTGCGCCGCCAAGGCGCCTTGCTGCTGGCACGCCACAGCGCCTCACCGACCGGCTTTTTTACGGCGCTGGCGGGTTTTGTGGAGGCCGGTGAATCGGTGGAAGATGCCATTCACCGCGAGGTGTTTGAAGAAGTCGGGTTGCGGGTGGGGCAGATCAACTACTTCGCCAGCCAGCCCTGGCCTTTCCCCCACTCGTTGATGATCGCCTACACCGCCGAATACGAAAGTGGTGACATCCGTATCGACGAGGCAGAAATCGCCGAGGCACGCTGGTTTGGCCCGGGCGACGCGCTGCCGCCGATTCCGCATGGCATCTCGGTGGCCAGCGCCTTGATTCGCGCCCACCTGCCCTGATTCACTGACTCCACTCACTCCACTGACGCCTCTGCGCATGAAACTCTCGCATCCGCGGCTGTGGGGCGCCCTCGCCTTCACGCTGCTGCTACTCCTGGCGGTGCAGCTTACGGGTATCCGCGACAACTTCAACCTGGCCTATGTGCGCGAGGCTTTTCTGGCGCACAAGCTGATCGGCGTTGTGCTCTATGTGGCGCTGTTTTCGCTGGGCAACTTGATTCACGTGCCGGGCCTGGTGTTTCTGGCGGCGGCGGTGTTGTCGCTCGGCCAGGTGTGGGGCGGGCTGGTCACTTACCTTGCGGCCAGTGTCTCGTGCCTGGTCACATTTTTGGTGTTTCGCTGGATCGGCGGCGACGCGTTGACACAGTTGCAAGGGCGCTTTGCGCGGCGCACGCTCAAGGGCCTGCATGCGCGACCTGTGCGCACCGTGTTTGTGCTGCGCACGTTCATGCAAACCCTGCCCGCGCTCAACATCACTTTGGCGATGACCGGCATCCGCCTGCGTCATTACATGATGGGCAGCTTGTTGGGTTTGCCGCTGCCGATCACTTTTTTCTGCGTGTTTTTTGACGTTTTATTTGACACTTTGGGCACGAGCCTGAAGAGTTTGTAAACTGCGGGTGGCAGGGGGCATCATTCGCAAGAATCTCCCGCACGCCTTTTTTGAATCCTTTAAAAACCCATCAGGAGCCTTCCATGACCGTTAACGTCAGCATCGATCTGGGATACGAATTCGAAGTCAAGGCGAAGTTCGCCGACGTATTTGCGCTTTTGGCCAATGTGCCGGAGTCGGCCGGCTTCTTCCCCAAGGTGGACAAACTGGTCGATGTGGGCGACGGCGTGTACCGCTGGGAGATGGAGAAAATCGGCGTGGCGTCGATCAATCTGCAAACCATTTACGCCTCTAAATACGTGTCGAACAAAGCCAAAGGCACGATCGTCTGGACGCCTGTCAAAGGGGTTGGCAATGCCCAGGTGTCGGGCAATTGGTCGATCAAAGACAACAAAAAATCCACCGCGCTGAAGCTCGAAGTCAAAGGTGACCTGGCGATTCCGTTGCCCGGCTTGATGAAGATGGTGGTGGCACCTATTGTCGAAGGTGAGTTCGAGAAGATGACCGACAAGTACATCGCCAATTTGACGAAGAAATTTGGCGGCGAAGTTTGAAACCTTTGCGGGGCGATCAGGCAAGGCTGCGTTTCATACGGATTTCTTCGACCTTGCCCGAGCCCATCACCACGGTTTTGGCGGTGTTCATTTCGCGCTTGAAACCGGCCAGCTCATAAAACCGCATGGCGCGTTCATTGCGCAGCAGCACCCACAGCGTGACGTCGGTGCAGCCTTCGTCCACCAGGCCTTCGCGGGCAGCGTCCCACAGGGCCAGGCCGACGCCTTCGCCCCAGTAGTCGGGCGCGGCGTACATGGCCCAGATCTCCCCCATCGTGGCTTTGCTTTTGGCATCGCGTGAGCGGTCAAAACCGACGAATCCAACGACTGCATTGGCGTCGGTTGCCACCCACACCTGCGGCTCGCTGAACTTGATGGCGTCTTGCCACAGGGCCAATCGCTTGGCCACGGTCAAACTTTTCAGATGGTCATCGGGGACGATGCCGGTGTAGGCCGCGGCCCAGGTTTCAACATGGATTTCGGCAATGATCTGCGCATCTTTCAAGGTGGCAGGGCGGGTTTGGATTTCGGTGTCGGACATCGGGTTGGGAAAGGATTAAAAAAGTAAAAATCGGGTGAGCGCTGCTTTACTGCGCCGTCATGCCGCCGTCATGCCGCCGTCCACCGTGTGGGCGTGGCCTGTGACGAAGGACGCCGCATCCGAACACAGCCACAGCACCACAGCAGCGACTTCTTCTGGCTCGCCCAGGCGGCCCAGCGGATGGAAATTGGCGGTGAGCTCTGCGAGTTTGGGGTTCAGTGCGACAGCGCTTTCAAACATGGGCGTTCGGATCACGCCGGGGCAGACCGCGTTGACGCGGATTTTGCGGCGTGCGTACTCCAGCGCCGCCGAGCGCGTGAGGCCCAGTACGGCGTGTTTGCTGGCGGTGTACGCGGGCAGGCGCGCCGCGCCAACAAGGCCGGCGACCGAGGCGGTGTTGACAATCACGCCGCCGCCTTGTTGGATCATTTGCGCCAACTCGTGTTTCATACACAACCACACGCCTTTGACGTTGACGGCCATGGTTTTGTCAAAACTGTCATCCGGGCACTCGTGCAGGGGCTGGTGTTCGATCTCGATACCCGCGTTGTTGAACGCGCAGTCCAGGCGGCCAAAAACCTCCACCGTTTGGGCGACCATGGCCTGCACCTGCGCGGGCTGGGTGACGTCGGCGCGAATGAAAATGGCCGAGTTGGTGCCTTTGAAAGCAGCTTCGGATTCGATCAAGGCCAAGGTGGCGCGACCGGCTTCGGCGTTCACATCCACCACCGCCACGCGGGCACCCGAGCGGGCAAATGCCAGCGCCGTAGCGCGACCAATGCCGCTGCCTGCGCCGGTGACCAGGACTGATTTACCTTCAAAAGTTTTTGTCATGCGTCGTTAAAAGCGGGGGTCAGAAAAATAATGTGACATCAAAAATCGTAGCTGGAACTGCCCGACAGTGGCCGTCAATGCCAGTGCGCCAGGCGGCTGATCACCGTAACCAGGCCGATGCCTACGCCCAGCCAGGCAATCTGTGCCGCAGTTTCCCGCGCGGAGAGGCGTTTTTGCAACTGCGGAATCAGGTCTGCCAACGCCACATAAATGAAACTGCTGGAGGCCACTACCAAAAAGTAGGGCAAATAGTCGCGCAATTGCTCCACCAGCCAATACCCTGCCAGGCCACCAATGGCCGTGACGGCCCCGGCCATTGACACCTTGACCAGCGCCATACGTTTGTTGCCTGCACTCGTGCCCTGGCGCAGCACCATCAAGTCGCCCATGTGGTGGGGCACTTCATGGACCAGCACGGCCAGCGAAGCCAGGAGGCCCAAGCGCATGTCGGCCATGAACGCGGAGGCGATCAGGATGCCGTCGCCAAAACAATGCACGCTGTCACCTGTGAGCACGGCCCAGCTGCCCGAAGTGGGCGCGGCGTGGCTGTGACCGTGTTCGTGGTCGTGTTCGTGGACGTGATCGTGATCGTCGCCATGAACGTTTTGTGGACCGTGGGAGGGGCCATGCCCATAGTGGTGCTCGTGCCCGTGGTGCCACAACTCGGCTTTGTCGAGCAAAAAGAAAAACACCAGGCCGATCAGCAGCGTCATGAACAAATCCTGCGCCCCGGCCTGGGCTTCAAACGCCTCCGGCAACAAATGCATGAAGGCGGTGGCGAGCAGTGCACCGGCGGCCAGGCTGAGCATGTGGTGCGTGGAACGGGCCAAAACGCCAAAACTCAGGGCCGCCGCCAGCCAGACGCTGCCGATGCCTGCAGCTAATGTGCCCAATATGATCGCTATCAATGTCATCGCTTTAGACGCATGTAGGTCCCGGCCTGATAGCCCATGGTTTATCTAGATTGACCGCAAAAATGGAAAAACCGCCCCAAAAGGCGGTTTAGAAGGTGTTTGTCACCCGTGCGTTTGCCTGACCCCGATTATTCCACTTCCCCAATGGACCCAAGGATCAGGCCGCTTCCAGCAGTTTGTAGTCAAGCCCGCAAAGGAGGCGCAACGACCTGCAAGGATGATTTTGCAGCGGAATCAGGCCACGCCCTGCTGTTTGAACCAGTCGATACAGCGCGCGAAGCCGTCGTCTGCGGCGATCTTGCGGTAGCTGGGCCGGTAGTCGGCATGGAAGGCGTGGGGCGCTTCGGGATAAACGACAAACTGCGAGTATTTCGAGGCGAGGTTGCCGCCCGACAGCGCGGTTTTCATTTTCTCGACGGTATCCAGCGGGATGCCGCCATCTTTTTCGCCATACAGCCCCAGCACAGGCGCTTTGAGGTTCACCGCGATGTCCACCGGATTTCTCGGCTGCAGCGGGTTGGCGGTGCCAACCAGGCGGCCATACCAGGCCACACCGGCTTTGACCGGGCCGTGCGCGGCATAAAGCCAGGTAATACGGCCACCCCAGCAAAACCCGGTCACCGCCACCTTGGAGGCATCGCCGCCGTTGGCAGCGGCCCATTTCACTGCGCCGTCGAGGTCGGCCATCACCTGCGCGTCGGGCACTTTGTTCACCACTTCGGCGATGAGTTTGGCGATTTCACCGTATTTGGTGGGGTCGCCCTGGCGCGCGTACAACTCGCTGGCAATGGCCAGGTAGCCGGCCTTGGCAAAACGGCGGCAGGTGTCGGCAATGTATTCGTGGACGCCAAAAATCTCCTGTACCACCAGCACCACCGGGCAATTGGTTTTGCCGGCGGGCATGGCGAAATACGCGGGCACTTTGAAGCCGTCG
>JANOXL010000383.1:0-3749 GCA_031418395.1 Rhodoferax sp.
CTGATTTGCAGAAGCTGTACCCGATCAGCTTCGCCAGCCAGTCCGACACCGCGACCTTCGACAACTGTCTCGAACTGCTCACCATGGCCGGTTACCCGATCAGCCAGGCCGTGATGATGATGATCCCCGAGCCGTGGGAGCAACACACCACGATGGACGAGCGCCGCAAAGCGTTTTACGAATACCACGCCGCCATGATGGAGCCGTGGGACGGCCCGGCCAGTATTGTGTTTACCGACGGCCGCCAGATCGGCGCCACGCTGGACCGCAACGGCCTGCGCCCTTCGCGTTATTGCATCACCGATGACGACTTGGTCATCATGGGTTCCGAGTCTGGCGTGTTGCCGGTGCCCGAGAACAAAATCGTGCGCAAATGGCGCCTGCAGCCGGGCAAGATGTTCCTGATCGACTTGGAACAAGGCCGCATGATCGACGACGAGGAATTGAAGAGCAACCTCGCCCACAGCAAGCCCTACAAACAGTGGATTGACAACCTGCGCATCAAACTTGATGACGTGGTCGGCGGCGGCAGCGGCGGCGAGCCGGCCTCGGCCTCTGACATGGCCGTCACATTGCTGGATCGCCAGCAGGCTTTTGGCTACACCCAGGAAGACATCAAATTCCTGATGAGCCCGATGGCTCAGTTGGGCGAAGAAGGCATCGGCTCCATGGGCAACGACAGCCCGTTGGCCGTGCTTTCCGACAAAAACAAGCCGCTCTACAACTACTTCAAGCAGCTCTTTGCGCAGGTGACCAATCCGCCCATTGACCCGATCCGCGAAGCGATCGTAATGAGCCTGGTGAGTTTCATCGGCCCTAAACCCAACCTGCTGGACATCAACCAGGTGAACCCGCCGATGCGCCTGGAAGTCGCGCAGCCCGTGCTCGACTTTGCCGACATGGCAAAGCTGCGCAACATTGAAAAATACACGCAGGGCAAGTTCCGCAGCTACACGATTGACATTACTTACCCGCTGGCCTGGGGTCGCGAAGGTGTCGAGGCGAAACTTGCCTCACTTTGTGCCGAGGCAGTAGACGCTATCAAGAGCGGCAAAAACATCCTCATCATCAGCGACCGCAATTTGAACGCGACTCAAGTGGCGATTCCTGCGCTCTTGGCCTTGAGCGCGGTGCACCAGCATCTGGTGCGCCAGGGTTTGCGCACCACGGCAGGCCTGGTCGTGGAGACCGGCACGGCGCGCGAAGTTCACCAGTTTGCAGTATTGGCCGGTTACGGCGCGGAAGCCGTCCACCCCTATTTGGCCATGGAAACATTGGGCCACATCCACAAGGATCTGCCGGGCGACATGTCAGCGGACAAGGCGATTTACAACTACGTCAAAGCCGTGGGCAAGGGCCTCAGCAAAATCATGTCGAAGATGGGTGTCAGCACCTACATGAGTTATTGCGGCGCGCAGTTGTTTGAAGCCATCGGTTTGAACGACGAGACGATTGACAAGTATTTCACCGGCACGCCCAGCAAGGTGGCGGGCATCGGCGTGTTTGAGATCGCTGAAGAAGCCATCCGTAGCCACCGCCTAGCCTTCAGCGGCGACCCGGTTTTGGCGACCATGCTCGACGCGGGCGGTGAATACGCCTGGCGCGTGCGGGGTGAAGAACACATGTGGACCCCTGATGTGATCGCCAAGCTGCAACACAGCACCCGCGCCAACAACTGGAACACTTACAAGGAATACGCCCAGCTGATCAACGACCAAAGCCGCCGCCACATGACGCTGCGCGGCCTGTTCGAGTTCAAGATCGATCCGGCCAAAGCCATTCCGGTCGATGAGGTTGAAGTTGCAAGTGAAATCGTCAAACGATTCGCCTCGGGTGCCATGTCCTTGGGCTCCATCAGCACCGAAGCGCACGCCACGCTGGCGCTGGCCATGAACCGCATTGGCGGCAAAAGCAACACGGGCGAAGGCGGCGAAGACCCGGCGCGTTACCGGCAGGAGTTGAAGGGCATTCCGATCAAACAGGGCCAGACCATGGCCGACATCATTGGGCACGACGTCGTCGAGGTGGATATTCCGCTCAAAACGACGGACTCGCTCAGGAGCCGCATCAAACAAGTGGCTTCAGGTCGGTTTGGCGTGACGGCTGAATATTTGAGTAGCGCGGACCAAATCCAGATCAAGATGGCGCAAGGTGCCAAGCCGGGTGAAGGCGGGCAGTTGCCGGGCGGCAAAGTGTCGGAGTACATCGGCAAACTGCGCCACAGTGTGCCCGGTGTGGGCCTGATCTCCCCGCCACCGCACCACGACATTTATTCGATTGAAGACCTGGCGCAGTTGATTCATGACCTGAAAAACGTCGCGCCACATTCGAGCATCAGCGTCAAACTGGTCAGTGAAATCGGCGTCGGCACCATCGCCGCCGGCGTGGCCAAATGCAAGAGTGACCACGTGGTGATCGCCGGGCATGATGGCGGTACGGGCGCGTCGCCCTGGTCGAGCATCAAACACGCCGGTAGCCCGTGGGAAATCGGCTTGGCAGAGACACAGCAAACTTTGGTGCTGAACCGTTTACGCAGCCGCATCCGCGTACAGGCTGACGGCCAGATGAAAACCGGCCGCGACGTGGCGATTGGCGCGCTTTTGGGCGCTGACGAATTCGGCTTTGCCACCGCACCTCTGGTCGTTGAAGGCTGCATCATGATGCGCAAGTGCCACCTGAATACCTGCCCGGTGGGGGTGGCGACGCAGGATCCGGTCTTGCGCAAAAAATTCAGTGGCAAACCTGAACACGTGGTGAACTATTTCTTCTTTGTCGCTGAAGAAGTGCGCCAGATCATGGCGCAGCTGGGCATCCGCAAATTCAACGACCTGATTGGCCGGGCCGACTTGCTCGACACGCAAAAAGGCATCACCCACTGGAAAGCGCAGGGCCTGGATTTCGCCCGCCTGTTCGCGCAGCCGCAGGTGCCCGCCGACGTGCCGCGTTTCCAGACCGAGCTGCAAGACCACGGCCTGGAGCGTTCCCTGGACAACGTGCTGATCGAAAAATCTCGCCCCGCCATTGACCGTGGCGAAAAAGTAAAGTTCATGGAAGTCGCCCGCAACGTCAACCGTTCACTCGGTGCGATGTTGTCCGGTGCGCTGACCAAGGTGCGGCCCGAAGGCTTGCCCGACGACACGATTCGAATTCAGCTTTAAGGCACGGGCGGACAGTCTTTTGGCGCGTTTTTGGCCAAAGGCATCACCCTGTATCTGATTGGCGACGCGAACGACTACACCGGCAAGGGCCTTTCGGGCGGCCGGGTGGTTGTGCGGCCGAGCATCGATTTTCGCGGTGACGCGGTCAACAACATCATCGTGGGCAACACCGTGATGTACGGCGCCACCAGCGGCGAAGCGTTTTTCAGTGGCGTCGCCGGTGAGCGGTTTGCCGTGCGACTCTCGGGCGCTACTGCCGTGGTGGAGGGCACGGGCGACCACGGTTGTGAATATATGACGGGTGGCACCGTGGCGGTGCTGGGCAAAACCGGTCGCAACTTTGCTGCCGGCATGAGCGGCGGCGTGGCCTACGTGTACGACGAAGACGGCAGCTTCGCCAGCCGTTGCAACACGGCGATGGTGTCACTCGACAAAGTGCAAAGCGCCTATGAGCAAGAAGCCAGCCAGAAGCCCGGCATCTGGCACCGTGGCATGACCGACGAAGCGCAGTTGAAAAAGCTGCTGGAAGAGCACAACCGCTGGACCGGCAGCAAACGCGCCCGCGCGTTGCTGGACGACTGGCAGGCTGCA
>JANOXL010000384.1:0-6219 GCA_031418395.1 Rhodoferax sp.
CATGGCGAATGCCATTCGCGCACTCGCAATGGACGCCGTCCAACAAGCCAATTCTGGCCATCCCGGCGCGCCTATGGGTATGGCGGATATGGCGGTCGCCTTGTGGGGCAGCCACTTACAGCACAACCCGGCCAACCCGCACTGGATGAACCGCGACCGCTTTGTGCTCTCCAACGGCCACGGCTCCATGCTGATCTACGCCGTGTTGCACCTCACCGGCTCCAAACTGCCGATGAGCGAACTTAAAAACTTCCGCCAACTGCACAGCAAAACGGCGGGCCACCCGGAGATGGGCATTACGCCGGGTGTAGAAACCACCACCGGTCCGCTCGGGCAGGGCCTCACCAACGCCGTGGGTATGGCGCTGGCTGAAAAACTCTTGGCCAAGGAATTCAACCGTGATGGCCACGCCGTTGTGGATCACCACACCTATGTGTTTCTGGGCGACGGCTGTTTGATGGAAGGCATCAGCCACGAAGCGGCGGCACTCGCGGGTGCGTGGAAGCTCAACAAACTGGTGGCGCTGTACGACGACAACGGCATCAGCATCGACGGCCAAGTGGCGCCCTGGTTCATCGACAACACGGCGCAGCGTTTCACAGCTTACGGCTGGAGCGTGATCGGCCCGGTCAACGGCAATGACGCCGCCGCCGTCTCCAAAGCCATCGCCGAAGCCAAAAACAGCAGCGAGCGCCCGACCCTCATCGTCTGCAAAACAGCCATCGGCAAAGGCAGCCCAAACCGCGCCAACACCGCCAAGGCACACGGCGAGCCACTCGGCGCGGATGAGATCAAACTCACCCGCGAAGCCTTGGGCTGGAGCCACGCACCGTTCGTCATTCCCCAGGAGGTTTACGCCGATTGGGACGCCAAAGCCGCAGGCGCTGCCGCCGAGCAAGCCTGGAATGGAAAATTTACCTCGTACACCGCTGCCTACCCGGTATTGGCAAAAGAACTCAAACGTCGTATGAAGGGTGAGTTGCCCAAATCCTTCGCCCAAGTGGCCGTCGATACGGTGATTGCTGCAGATGAAAAGAAAGAAACCGTTGCCTCCCGCAAAGCCAGCCAATTGGCACTGGAATCATTCACCGCTGCGTTGCCCGAAATGCTCGGCGGTTCTGCCGACCTAACCGGCTCCAACCTCACCAACACCAAATCCACACCCGCACTGCGTTTTGATCTGGCCGGCGACGTGGTGCAAACCACCAACGACGACGGCTCCAAAACCGGCGGCCGCCACATCAATTACGGCGTACGCGAATTCGGCATGGCCGCCATCATGAACGGCGTGGCCCTTCACGGCGGATTTATTCCTTACGGGGGCACTTTTCTCACGTTCAGCGATTACAGCCGCAATGCCATCCGTATGGCGGCGCTCATGAAGCTGCGAGTGATCCACGTGTTCACGCACGACAGCATTGGCCTGGGCGAAGACGGCCCCACTCACCAATCAGTCGAGCACGCCGCCTCGCTGCGTTTGATCCCAAACCTGGATGTTTGGCGCCCGGCCGATACAGCAGAAACTGCGGTCGCCTGGGCTGTCGCATTGCAAAACAAATCCAGGCCCACGGCACTGCTGCTCTCGCGTCAAAACATCGCGTACACGCCGAAGGGCACGTCTGACGGCGCCGCTGCAAATGCAGACGCCTACGGTTTGGACGCGATCAACAAAGGTGCCTATGTCCTGGCCGAGCCTTCCACGGCCGGATTGAAGAAAAAAGCCCAAGCGGTGATCATTGCCACAGGCTCTGAAGTGCCTTTGGCGATGGCAGCGCAAGCACTGTTGGCCAACAAAAAAATCGCGGTGCGCGTCGTCTCGATGCCCAGTACAACGACCTTTGACAGACAGAGTGAAGCCTACAAAACCGCCGTGTTGCCCGCTGGCGTTCCACGTATCGCCGTGGAAATGGGAGTGACGGACGGCTGGTGGAAATATGGCTGTGCGGCAGTGGTCGGCATTGACACCTATGGTGAGTCTGCCCCTGCGCCAGTGTTGTTCAAACACTTTGGGTTCACGCCCGAGAACGTCGCAGCTGCGGTGGAAAAGGTTTTGCGCAAATAGCGCGGTTTGGGCCGAGCTTGTCGAAGGCCTTCGCCAGGATCCGGTCGAACGAAATGGTTTTCAACTTCAAGGAGTCTTTACGTGGCAATCAAACTGGGTATCAACGGCTTTGGCCGCATCGGTCGCAACGTGCTGCGCGCGGCTGTGCAAAATTTTTCGGATATCGAGATCGTCGCAATTAACGATCTCCTGGAGCCGGACTACCTGGCCTATATGCTGCAATATGACTCGGTGCATGGCCGCTTCAGTGGTGCCGTCAGTGTCGAAGGCAACACCCTGATCGTCAACGGCAAAAAAATCCGCCTCACACAGGAGCGCGACCCAGCCAATCTGAAGTGGAACGAAGTGGGCGCCGACGTGGTGCTCGAGTCGACCGGCCTGTTTCTTGACAAAGACGGCGCCGGCAAACACCTGGCGGCGGGCGCAAAAAAGGTCATCATTTCTGCACCCAGCAAAGACGACACGCCCATGTTTGTGTTTGGTGTGAACGACAAAACCTACCAAGGCGAGGCGATCATTTCCAATGCCTCCTGCACCACCAACTGCCTGGCGCCTGTGGCCAAGGTGTTGAATGACAAATGGGGCATCAAGCGTGGGTTGATGACCACCGTACACGCGGCGACCGCCACGCAAAAAACCGTGGACGGCCCGAGCAATAAAGACTGGCGGGGTGGGCGGGGTATTCTGGAAAACATCATTCCCAGCTCAACCGGCGCGGCCAAAGCGGTGGGTGTGGTGATCCCTGCGCTCAACAAAAAACTCACCGGCATGTCCTTCCGCGTGCCGACCAGCGACGTGTCGGTGGTGGATTTGACCTGCGAGCTCAATAGCCCTGCGACGATGGCCGAAATCTGCGCCGAAATGAAGGCGCAAAGCCAGGGTGCCCTCAAAGGCATTCTGGGTTACACCGAAGACAAAGTCGTCGCTACCGATTTCCGGGGTGATACCCGCACCTCGATCTTCGACGCCGACGCCAGCATTGCGTTGGACAGCACCTTCGTCAAACTCGTGAGCTGGTATGACAACGAATGGGGCTATAGCAACAAGTGCCTGGACATGGTGCGTGTTGTTGCGCGCTAGTTGATGAGTTCCGTCCAGCTGTTATGGACGCTGGTCGCGGGGCAGTTGCTGCTTATGGCGCTTGCGTGGACAGCCACCATTCCAATCTCTCGCGGATTGCGCGGTGGCGCGGTGGGGCTCGTGGCCTTCAACCTGGCGCTGGGCTTGAGCCTGTTGCTCATCGGCTTGCGTGATGAATTGCCCTACTTTGTGGGGCATACCTTTTCAAATTTCCTGTCGTTGTGGGCGCTGGTAGCGATCATCCAGGCGGCAGACCAAATCTTGAAGATCAAGATTTCCCAGCGGGAAATTTGGGTGGTGATGACCTTGGCCGGTGCGGGCATTCTGGGTTTCGGATTGAGTCCGGAGACGGCGAACTGGCGGGTTCTTTTGCTGTTCCTCGCCATCACCTGGATGCTTGTGAGAAACGGCCTTTTGGTCTGGCAACTAAAGACCGAGCCGCATTTGCGCATGCCGGTCAAAAGTATTGCCGTCATCAGCATGGGGCTGGCCGCACTGTTGCTCGTGCGGGCACTGGCCGGCCTGGTCGGGCAAGCGTCAATCGAATTCACCGCCACCGACAAGCTCACCCTATTTTTGCCTTTTTTGCTGTTGGTCGGTGTGTCCATGGTGAACCTCGGGTTTGCCTACCTGGCGCTTTCGTCGGTGTTCACACGGCTGCGCAATCTTGCTCGTAGCGATGAGCTTACGGGTTTGCTTAACCGCAAGGCGCTGGCCGAGGAAATTGACCGCGCATGGTTGCACTTCACCAAGACCCGGCAAACCTTTGCGCTGATCTGTCTGGACATTGACAACCTGCGCGCCGTGAACGCAACCCACGGCTACAGCGGCGGTGATGACGTCCTGAAGGACCTTGCCATCTCTCTACAAGGAATGGTCAGGTCTTGCGACTTCATAGGCCGCGCGGGCGGTGGCAAGATTGTCAGTGTTCTGACAAATACTGGGTTGGACGAGGCTCGCGGGTTGGCCGAACACATGCGCGTGAAGGTGGCCGACCTCAGAGATCTGTTTTCGGACGGCCGGGTCAAACTAAGCGCATCAGTTGGAGTTGCTGTCAGTTTGATGACGGATGCGAGTGATCAGCAAGTTCTAGAGCGTGCCAATGCCAATTTGGCGACCGCCAAAGCCGCCGGGCGCAACCAGGTGCAATGGGAAAGCAAGGAAGACCAGGCGACGATTCAGTCTGCGCCTGAACACAGCTAACGGTTCGCAGGCGGTCTTGACGTCAAGCCCTTGGGCGGTCGACGTGTTTGCGGTGGTTTCTGCTACGTGGTTCAGGCGGCAACGGCACCCATTCGCAGCCGCCGCGCCGCGTCTTCCGCCCGCGCATCGTCAATCTCGCGCATCAGGCTGCCCACGTCGACATCCGCCTTGGTGCGTTGGTAGCGGCCTGTCAGCACGGTGTCATTGCGCAGCAATCCGGCCTGGTACAGGCTCCAGATCTCGGGGCCATAGTCGGTCACCCTGAGTTCTGGCGCAAACTGGCCAAAGAAATCACGCAGGTTGGCCACATCGCGCAGCAACATGCGTTGGGCGTGGTTGTTGCCAGCCGCGTCCACCGCCTGCGGCAAGTCGATGATGACGGGGAAGTCAGCACCTGCTGCGCCGTCCACGCCAGCTGAGTGCGCCAGCAGGATGTTGAATTCGCTCAAGTCGCCGTGCACCACGCCCGCGCACAACATGCGCACCACTTCGCCCATCAGCGTGCTGTGGTGGGCCAGCGCCTGTTGCGCGGTGAAGGAAACGTCGTTCAGGCGCGGGGCAGCGTCGCCGTTGGCATCGGTAACGAGCTCCATCAGCAACACGCCATCGTGAAAGTTGTAGGGCTGCGGCACGCGCACGCCCGCAGCGGCCAGGCGGTAAAGCGCGTCCACCTCGGCGCTTTGCCACGCCGCTTCCTGCTCCTGCCGGCCAAACTTGCTGCCTTTGGCCATGGCCCGCGCCGAGCGTGAGTTCTTTACCTTGCGGTTTTCGGTGTAGTCCACCGCTTGGCGAAAACTGCGCTGGGTGGCCTCTTTGTAGATCTTCGCGCAGCGGGTCTCCTCCCCGCAGCGCACCACAAACACCATCGCCTCTTTGCCACTCATCAACTGGCGAACCACCGAGTCGATCAGGCCCTCTTCAACGAGCGACTGCAGCCGCGGCGGCGCTTTCATGGAGATGACTTCGCCGGTGATTTTGAAGCTGCCTTTGAAGGGGACAGCACCGACCACCCGGCGTTTCGGTTGACCTTGTTGTTCTCATACTCCCACACGGTGCCATAACGCTCGCAGCGGTACTTGGTGATGGTGACCAGGCCGTGTTTGTGCGCCACGGTGCGGTGTGTGCCTTGCATCAGTTCCGGGTGGCCACGGGCGCGGCGCCAGTTTTGCTGCACGCCGGCACAGGATTCACATAATGCCGGGCTATCGGCGTCTTGCGGAGGGTTCGAATCAGGGATCATGGTGCGGTTCTCAATGAGGGTAGATTGTCGTTCCCCGCCACTGCCCCCCTTTGGCAGCCTGGCAAAGCGGGCATTAACCGCTCGTGCCTGCACTTGGAGGCGCCGGGGCGGCTTTAGCAATAGGCGCGCAAATGCCGATGCTCGGCGTCTTCCAGATCCACCGGCCAACTTTGTTTTGCGTTCAGGTAGTGGCGGGTGAACACGGCCAAATAAGCGGCCAACGCCTCTGCCGCGCGCGACTCGCCAGCCAGGGCCAGGCACAAGGCGGCCACCTCCGAGGTGCACAGGTGTTCGTCATGCGTAGAGCGGCGCAGGCGGTAGGTGGAGAGCTGTTCGGGTTGTAGGCTGAGCACCGGCAAATGGTCGAGGTAAGGGCTTTTACGGAACATCTTGCCTGCCTCGGGCCAGGTACCGTCCAACAACACAAAAAGCGGCCGCTTCGCGTTGACCAGCTCGGTCACCACCCGCTCAGGTGCCACAAACTCGCCCGGAAACACCACATAAGCCTGCCATTGCGGGTCTGCCAGTAGTGCCAGCAGGGCCGGGTCAACTTCGGTGCGTGTCCAGCCAAAAGCGGTGGTGTCTGCCACCACGTCGGCAATCAGCCAGCCGGTGTTGCTGGGCTTGAGCGGCT
>JANOXL010000385.1:0-62320 GCA_031418395.1 Rhodoferax sp.
CAGTTTTGCCGTGGCGGCGTTCATCAACACACGTTCGGTGTTGCGCAGCGGGCGCATGACGAGGCGGGTGTCGAGCTCGCTGGCGGCGACGATGGCGTCTTTCACGTTTTGATGGATGGGCGCTTCTTTGGTGGCCATGAAACGGGTGCCCATGTTCATGCCTTCTGCGCCCAGCGCGATGGCAGCGACGAGTGAGCGGCCATCGGCCATGCCGCCTGAGGCGACAAAGGGAATCTTGAGCTCTTCAGCAGCCCGTGGCAACAAGATGAAGTTGGGGATGTCGTCTTCACCGGGGTGGCCGCCGCATTCGAAGCCGTCCACACTCACGGCGTCGCAGCCAATCGACTCGGCCTTGAGCGAGTGGCGCACCGAGGTGCATTTGTGGATCACCTTGATGCCAGCCTCGTGCAACCCGGGCAGCCATTTTTGCGGGTTGTTGCCCGCCGTTTCCACCACTTTGACGCCGCCATCGATGATGGCCTTGATGTAGCCGGGGTAATCGGGCGAGGAAACCGTGGGCAAGAAAGTGAGGTTCACGCCAAAGGGTTTGTTCGTCATTTCGCGGCAGCGGCGAATCTCGTTGGCCAGAAGCTCGGGTGTGCGTTGTGTGAGGCCCGTGATGATGCCCAAGCCGCCCGCGTTGGAGACGGCGGCGGCCAGCTCGGCAAAGCCCACAAAATGCATGCCACCCTGGATGATGGGGTGCTCGATGCCAAAGAGTTCGGTGATTCTGGTTTTCATGGTGCGTTTCGTTGTGCTGGGTTGAAGTAAGTGGAGATCAGATCAGATCAGAGGCACGTTGGGTTGTCCCCGGACGGGTGATCTTGAATTGCAGGGCTGATTCTCGCGCAGAGTTTTTGCGCCAGGGTGTCGCGTGGGCGGCAGCGCGGCCCAGACAGCGCTAGGGCCATGATTCAGGCTTCAGGCGCTCGCCAAAGCCGGCGAGCCGACGGGCGTGAATTGGTCGGTGTTGTCCAGCAGCCATTGGCGCGAGGCTTCAGCGGCGTGTTGGCTGGGGTGGAAGCTGGGTGAAAAATAATCGCGCCAGGCGCCGTAGTTGCCGCGAATCATGCCGTCTTTGGCAAACAAAAGTCGGTAGGCACTGGACCAGGTCGACCCCTTGAAAAGCGCCTTGTCCCGCCAGAGGTTGCGCACAGTCTGACGTGCCACGTCGCCCAGAAACACCACGGTGATGTATTTGAAAATGCGGGCGCGCCACACGGCGTCGCCACTGGTGGCCTGGTACACGTCAAATGCCGTGCTGCGGTGCTCGGATTCTTCTGCGGCGTGCCACAGCCAGAGGGTTTGCAGGCGCGGCTCGGTACCTGCAAAGGCCTCGGGGTGGCGCATGGTCCAGGTGGCGAAGATGGCTGTGAAATGCTCGGTGGCGGCGGTAGCGGCCAGGTGGATGCGGTAGTTGCGGTGGGCGTTGGCGGCCAGGCGTTGAGTGGCTTTGCGTTCGATCCAGTTGTCAAAACCCTGGGCGGCCAATTGCGCGTTGAACAGGCTGTGGATGCGGCGGTGCGTGGCCTCTTGCCCGATGAAACCCGCCACCTCTGTGCTGAACTGGGCGCGTTTGTCCTCGGGCAGCTCTTTGAGGCCTTTGCGCACGGAGTCGATGAAATACTGTTCGCCGACCACAAAACTCATCGACAGGGCGTTGAAAAATGCCGTGCGAAAGGCGTCGCCGCCATTCCAGCGGCGGGCAAACGGTGTTTCCAGATCAACCAGGAGGCGGCGCACGACGAGATCAGACATTCACAACTTTCGTTCAAAACATACACATGTGTATGGGGCAAGTGTAGCCGAACTTGCAGGATGGTCCAGTTTGCACAATCAGGTGCGGGCCAGCGGGTACAGTCACCCCATGGCCTCCAGCTTGCTTGCCCTCCTCGATGACATTGCCTCGATATTGGACGACGTGGCGGTCTTGACGAAAGTCGCCGCCAAAAAAACGGCGGGCGTGCTGGGTGACGACCTCGCACTTAACGCGCAGCAGGTGGCAGGCGTGAAGGCCGAGCGCGAGTTGCCGGTGGTCTGGGCGGTGTGCAAAGGCTCATTTCTCAATAAGGCAATTTTGGTGCCCGCCGCTTTGGCGATCAGTGCCTTTGCACCTTGGCTGGTGACGCCGCTGCTGATGCTCGGCGGCGCATTCCTGTGTTTTGAAGGGTTTGAAAAACTCGCGCATAAATACCTGCACAGCCGCGCCCAGGAGGCGAAGCGCCATCAAGAGCGGGTGGCTGCGCTGGCGAACCCCGAGGTGGACTTGGTGGCGCTGGAGCAAGACAAAATCAAAGGCGCGATACGCACGGACTTCATTCTCTCGGCGGAGATCATCGTCATTACCCTGGGCACCGTGCAAAACAGCCCGTTTTCGACCCAATTGACGGTACTGGCTGGCATTGCTGTTTTGATGACCGTAGGTGTCTACGGTCTGGTGGCGGGCATCGTGAAACTGGATGACGCCGGGCTGCATTTGAGTCTGCTGGAAGGGCCGGGCGGCGTGCGCCAGATGCAACGCAGACTGGGTGAGGGCATTTTGAAGGTGGCGCCTTGGCTCATGAAGGGGCTTTCGGTGGCCGGCACCACGGCCATGTTTTTGGTGGGCGGTGGCATCCTGTCACACGGCTGGCCGGCCTTGCACCACCTGCTGGAAATGTGGACGGCCCAGGTCGGCGGCACGTTGCTCAAACAGATTGTGTCGCTCGGCCTGGATGCCGGCGTGGGTTTGCTCGCAGGGGCCTTGGTTTTGATGGCCGTGAGCGGCTTCAAACGCGCGACGGCGCGTCGGCATAATAATTAACTTGCATGTTAATTATGAAATCCAAAGCGGAGAATTTTTGGATTTTTGAGCGATTTTGGCTCTTGGGTCTGGTAAATGTTGCCTAGTTCGCTACTCAAATAATAGCAATTTGGCACCCTACTTTCTTTAAGCGAATTGCGGCAGGTACCGGGCCTCAAACGCGTCAGAAGGTAGCGCCTTACTGACTAAAAATCCCTGCATTTCATGACAACCCAAGAGCCGCAAAAGGCGTGCCTGCTCTTCGGTTTCAACCCCTTCTGCGACCACTTTGAGCTTGAGCGCAAGGGCCAGTTCGACGATCGTTGACACGACTGCCAGGCCTTGTGCTCCGGACACCATGTCGACGACAAAGGCGCGGTCTACCTTGAGCGTGTCCAGCGGCAACCGCGCCAGATAGCTCAGGGATGAGAAGCCCGTGCCGAAGTCATCAATGGCAATCGTCACGCCCAGATCGCGGATCGCTTGCAGGCAGGCAATGCTGTGTTTCACATCCGCCATGAGAACACTTTCGGTGATTTCAATTTCCAGTCCATTGGCAGCGGCGCTGTCTGAGCTGACGACGCGGCCGATCACATCGATAAAACCGCGCTGGCGCAATTGCAGCTGCGATACGTTGACCGCAATGCGCACCACCGGCAGCTTTGCGGCCTTCCAGCGCAGGTAATCAGAAAGCGCCTGGCTCAAAGCCCATTGCCCCACATCGTGGATTAAACCGGTTTCTTCCAAGGTCGGGATGAAATGGCCCGGTGCAATCAAGCCGACATTGGGTTTGTTCCAGCGCAGCAGCGCTTCAGCGCCGGTCATTTTTCCGCTCTCCAGGTTGATTTTGGGCTGGTAATGCAGCACGAATTCCTGCTGGTCCAGCGCCTGGCGCAACTCGCTCTCCAAGCTGACCATGCCAGAGGTACGGGTGGACATGCTGGTGGTGTAGAAAAGGTAAGGCTCGCCGCGAAGTTTGGCTTTTTTCAGTGCGGTTTCGGCACTTTTGTACAGGGCATTCGCATCGCCACCGTCCGAAGGGAAAATGGCTGCACCGGCCTTGATGGAGATCCGGTACACCTCGTCATTCAGGCGAAACGGGTGACGGGCAAAATTTTCCAACTGCGCTTCCAGCAGGGTTTGGAGGTCGTCTGTGCCGCGAACCACCGGCCGCACGATAGCGAAATGGTTGGTGCCGACCCGCGCCACCAGGTTGTTCTGCCCCACAGTATGGGTAATCCACTGCCCAATCTGCTCCAGCAGCCTGTCGCCTGCGTCCTGTCCCAGGCTGTCGTTGATGTTCTTGAAACGTTCGACGTCCACCACGTACACGACCAGGCGGTGACCGCCCAGGGTGGCGCTATGGACGTATTGGGTGACCCGATCCAGAAAAAGTGTCCGGTTGGCCAGCCCTGTGAGAACGTCGTAGTGGGCAAGATAGGCCAGGCGGTTTTGCTGGTCGATGTGATCAACGGCGAAGGCGATGTCCAAGGTCAAATCCAGCAACAGCTTGAGCTCTTCTCCGCGAAAGAAATTCACCTGGGTGGAATAGAAAGCCAACACACCCACGGCCTCATCGTCCACGATCAGGGGCAACATCGCGATGGCCCGCACGCCAAGCTGAAGGTGTCGCGTGGCGTAAATTATGCTCGGGTCAGAGGCGAGATCGTTGTTGAGGATGGCTTTTTTCCCGAGAACGGCGCGCTCGGCCATGGTTTGACCAGGCTGGGGGCCACTTTGTTGTGTGTCGTTGCTGGCAAAGCGGCGGGCCAACCCGGCAAGCATATCGTCGGGCACGCCATAGGATGCGACCGGTGCGAGCTTGCTTGTGGCCGGGTCTCGCATGGCGATCCAGGTCATTGGAAAACTGCCTTCCGTGCCTGCGATTCGGCAGGCGGCATCGAACAACTCCTCTCGAGTGCGTACCCGCACGATCAGGGCGCTGATGCCGCTGCGCATGGCGTAGACGCGATTGAGGTGGACGATGCGGTTTTGGGCCTGTTTGGCCTCTGTGATGTCGCGGACCACGCTGATGATCAACCAGCGGCCAGCGGCAAACACCGGTTGGCGCCGCAGCTCATAACATCCGACCTGTCCGTCTTTGCGAACGCGTGTGATTTCAACGGGCTCGGAGGGCGTGCCACTTGCAATGATGGTGTCGAGGATTTTTTCGATCTCGGTGGTGGGCATCGCCAAAAGCCCGGAAGGCCCCTGGGCAATCAAGTCCGCCCGTGTCATGTTGTGCAGGCGGCAGGCGGTTTCGTTGACGTAAACGATGCGCATACTGGCCCTGTCCACCAGGTAGATGGAATCCGTTGTTGCGTCCAGGGCTTTCAGGATGACGGACTCATCTGCCATCAACTCCGCGGCTTTCCGTTTTTTTCGCGGTGCCGCAGGCACCTTCGCCGCAATGGATGCGGGCGAAGTTGACGAGTCCGCCGGTTTGACAGGTTTCATGAGTACCCCCTTTTCGGCGCATGGAATCAGCCAGCCCATCGACAACGCGCTGGACCTTCATGTTCCATTTCGTCCAATTGCGGGCATTTTTCGGTAGGCTGTGCCGTCCGTCTGTGTGCTGGCGCACCTAGACAGCCTCAGGGCGGGCGTGGAACCCTGCTGGCGCCTACGTAGAATTGGCGTGAAATCGAATTTTCAAGGAGTTGTATCGATGAACAAAATTTACCCCAGCGCTGCCAAGGCGCTTGAAGGTGTGGTGCAAGACGGGCAGCTGCTCGGCGTAGGCGGCTTTGGCCTGTGCGGCATCCCCGAGGCGCTGATCGATGCGCTCAAGGAAAGCGGCAAACAAAACCTCACCGCCATTTCCAACAACGCGGGTGTGGACGACTTTGGCCTGGGCAAACTGCTGCAGACGCGCCAGGTCAAAAAAATGATTTCGAGCTACGTCGGTGAAAACAAGGAATTTGAGCGCCAGTACCTCGCAGGCGAACTGGCGCTGGAGTTCACGCCGCAGGGCACGCTGGCCGAGAAGCTGCGCGCGGGCGGCGCGGGCATTCCGGCCTTCTTCACCAAAACGGGTGTCGGCACCCAAGTGGCCGATGGCAAAGAGCTGCGTGAATTTGACGGCGAAACCTATGTGATGGAACGCGCGCTGGTGCCGGATGTCTCACTCGTCAAAGCGCAAATCGCCGACAAAAGCGGCAACTTGCGGTTTAACCTGACAGCGCGCAACTTCAACCCCGCCGTGGCGATGGCGGGCAAGGTCTGCATTGTGGAAGTGGAAGAAATTGTCGAGGTGGGCGAACTGGCCCCGGACGACATCCACTTGCCTGGCATTTATGTGCACCGCATCGTGCTCAATGCCACGCCGGAGAAGCGGATTGAGAAACGCACGATCACTGAAACCAAGGGAGTCTGAACATGAGCTGGTCACAAGATCAAATGGCAGCACGCGCTGCGCACGAACTCGAAGACGGGTTTTACGTCAACCTTGGCATTGGCATCCCCACGCTGGTGGCAAACTTTGTACCGGCGGACAAAGAAGTCTGGTTACAGTCAGAAAACGGCATGTTGGGCATTGGCCCGTTCCCGATTGAATCCGAGGTGGACGCCGACCTGATCAACGCCGGCAAACAAACCGTGACCACCATCAAAGGCAGCAGCATTTTTGGCAGCCACGATAGCTTCGCCATGATCCGCGGCGGCAAGATCAATCTCTCTATCTTGGGCGCGATGCAGGTCAGCGAACACGGCGATCTGGCCAACTGGATGATCCCTGGCAAGATGGTCAAGGGCATGGGCGGCGCGATGGATCTGGTGGCCGGCGTCAAACGCGTCATTGTCTTGATGGAACACGTGGCCAAAAAGAAGGACGGCACGGAAGACCTGAAAATTCTGCCCAAATGCACCTTGCCGCTGACTGGTGTGGGCGTGGTGGACCGCATCATCACCGACCTGGCCGTGATGGACGTGACGCCGGCGGGCCTCAAAGTCGTCGAGATGGCGCCCGGTGTGACGCGCGAGATGTTGCAGTCGAAAACCGGCGTCACCTTGATTTGAGCTTGATCTACGGGTGTGGGTTGATCAACCCTGGCTGATGGGGCGCTTGCGCCGATCAGAAGCCGCTGACGCCTGCGTGAGCGGCTTTTTGTTTTTGGCGTGTGCCTTTTGGAGATCGAGCTGGAACGCAAGGTGTGATTCGGCTTGCCGCTCGGCATTTAACTCGTCCTGTGCGAGGTTGGCAATCATTGCCAGCAACACCCGGCGTGTGGTGTGCAAGTCTTTGGCCGACAGGCCTTCCACGCTCGCATGGTTGCTGTCTTCGGCCAATGGTACGAGCAAATCTTTGAGTGCACGACCCTGCGCGGTGAGGTGGATGTAGACATTTTTGCGGTTGGAGGGCAATTGGCGCCGTTCGACATAGCCCAGTTCCTGCATCGATTTCATGGCCGCAAAGGTGCTCGGCTCCATCACCCCGGCCAGTGCGCTGAGTTCTTTTTGCGTGAGGCCATCGGTCTCCCACAAAATGCGCAAAAAAGTCCAATGGCCAAAGGCAATGCCGTGTGGCGCAAGTCGCAATTGCAGCGCTTTCTGAAAGGCCCGTGCGGCATCGCGAACGAGGTGTGCCAGCCGGTCGTTGGGCACGGCTTCACGCCAATGGTGGGCGATTTTTTGCGTGTCGCGCATCACGCGCCTTGGCCGAAAGCGGTAGCTAGGCCGAAAGTCGTTGCAGGGGCGATTTGGTGCCCAGGCGCCACCTCCTGCTGCCGCTGGGCTGATTCGAGTAGAGCCAAACACACGGCCAGCGTGGCGCGCGCCCATTCGCCACTGTGCAGAGGCGCTTTGCCGTGAACTACCGCGTCGATCAATTCGTCGATGACTTCGATTCTCGGAATCGTTGGGGGCGCCAGGTTTTCAATGAATTTTTCATCGTCAGCAAATACATCGACGCCCGTCGCATGGGGCCGCAAGTCGGCTTTTTCACAACTGACGAGCAGGTGTCCAAAGTGCTGGTGGGCCGGTGGGGCGGCTGCTTTGACGGCTGATTTCAGTGCGGCCTTGTACGTCGCGCCACCGTAATTGCGAGCGACCTTGAAAGCCGCTTCGTCGGCGCTTGTGTTTTGGTTCAAGAGCCTTCGGCGCGCGCCGCCGTAGTTGGCCGGGTCTTTGGTTTGCCCCATCTCGCCGATATAGCCCATCCACTGATCGGAATCGAAATGCCCAAACCCGCTGTAGGTGGCGGTGGCGAACGCGCCGCCTTCGAAGCCCAAGAGCGCGCTGTAGGCGCCTTCGGTGGGGCGGGCTGAATCCCACGCGCCGGTGTGGGCCCGAACACTTGTCACAAGGCCACCGGCGAGCAGGCGCACGATATCGATCTGGTGCGCGGCCTGGCTGTAGATGACGCCGCCGCCAGCGCGCGTGTCCAGCTCTTCGGGGCGGCGTGGGCGGTAGAGAAAATCGGTGTAATTGAACGCCGTAATCATTCTCACGCTGCCGTATGCGCCGCTGCTGATCAATTCGCGGGTGCGCAGAATCGGCAGGTCAAAACTGTGGCTGTGGCCCACGATCAGGAACACACCCGCTCGTTGTGTGGCATCGATCATGCGGGTGCAGTCGTCCAGTGTGAGCGCCATGGGTTTTTCAACCAAAATATGTTTGCCGTGAGTGGCAGCGATGCAGGCGTGATCGGCATGGAACTGGTGGGGCGAGGCGATGTAGACCGCCTGCACCTGCGGTTCAGCACAAAGAGCTTCTACGGAGTCGAAGCTGGGTGCAGCAAAGTCTTCTTCAAACTGCCGCCTTGCCGCGTCAAGCGGGTCGGTCGCCGCGACCAGGTGAACGCGCGCGTCATGCTGAAATGTAGGCAGCATCAGGGTGAAGGCGCGGCCCAGCCCGATGACGCCCAGGCGCACAGGGGCAGGAGGTGGGTTCACAAATCGAGCACCAGTTCCGCCGTCCTGGCGCGGGAGACACACAGCATGATGTTGCTCGCCTGTTCGTCTTCAAACAACACCCAGTCGCGGTGCTCGGCTTCGCCCGCAATCAAGCCGGTGCGGCAGGTGCCGCAACTGCCGCTTTCGCAGGAGCTCGGCACGCTGTGGCCGTGCGCGCGCAGGGCCTGCAGGATGGATTGATCTGCCGCGACTACTATTTTTTCGCCTGAGCGATCCAGGCAGACGGTGAAAGCCTGGTCTGGCGGCGAAGGTGTTGTGGCCACCGCTGCGGGAGGGGTCGTCGTGACGGTGCAGAGGTTCAACTGAATGCTGTGTGAGGGCCAGTGGCCACTCATGTCGGCAATGGAATCCAGCAGGTTCTGACGCCCAAAACAAAACACTTGGAGGGCCTTTGGTGTCTCAAACCAGGGCCAAAAATCGTAAGCCTGCTGAGGGTCGCCGTGGTCGTGGTGGACCAGCACATCAGCTTTGTCGGCCATTGCAGCAATTTGTGCCATACAAATCGCTGAGTCAGCGTTTCGTGTGCAATAGACCAGCTTGCAAGTCTCCAGAGCCAGGGTCAGTTGATTGAGATGCGCCAAAGCGGTCTCAATACCATCGTCGTCAGCAATCAGGAGGTTTTGCGATGAGGAATTGGTCACGGGCGGTCTCGGTAGGTGTCTCGCAGTATTTTCGGAGTAGGGCCAGTTTGACAAGTCTTGAAAATTCCATTAATCTTAGCTTCCTAAGAATAAATTGGCAAGGCCAGAAGCAGCGAAATTGCAGACCGATGTTGACGCAAGACGAAAACGAATTGTTGTGCCGCGTGGAAGGCCAGGCCGTCATGGGCCAGTTGATGCGCAGGTACTGGACGCCAATCTGCCTGATTGAAGAGGTGAGCGAGCCAGACGGTAAGCCTGTTCGGGCACGTGTCTTGGGTGAAGACCTGGTTGTGTTCCGCGACACCAAGGGACAAGTAGGTGTGATGGATGAATATTGCCCGCACCGGGGCGCCTCGCTTGCATTGGGCCGCAATGAAAACTGCGGCCTGCGTTGCCTTTATCACGGCTGGAAGATGGACGTGAATGGCCATGTGCTGGAAATGGTCTCGGAGCCTGCTGCAACAGGCATGGCAAGCAAGGTCAAGCACCTCGCTTACCCCACGCAGGAGTGGGGCGGTTTCGTCTGGGCTTACATGGGCCCGCCGGACACCATGCCCGAGTTTGAGGCCCCCGCTTGGGCACCCTCTGCAAATACACAGGTAACGATTGCCAAAGCCATCATTCCCTGCAACTGGGCGCAAATTCTGGAGGGTGCCATTGACTCGGCGCACAGCTCGAGCTTGCATTCATCAGATATGGTGCCTGCGCGGGTTGACGGTGCCCAGGCCACCGACAGCGCCTGGCTGCGCCCCTCGACCGACAAAGCGCCACGGATGCAAATAGAGCGCGGCACCTATGGTTTTCGATACGCCGCCATTCGCAGGCCTATCACCAACGCGGCGGTCAACGACTATGTGCGCATCACGGTGTTTGTGGCCCCCGCTACAGCGCTGATACCACCCAACAACCTATACAACGTGGCCAACATCAATGTGCCGCAAGACGACGGCAACACGGCCTTCTATTTCATGGCCTGGGGCCATCCTGACCAAACGCCGGATACGGCCACCTGGCGCAAGTTTCTCAGGCAAGAAGTGGGCGTCGACCTGGATGAAGCTTATCGTCCACTTCGCACCCGGGACAACAGCTTTTGGCAAGACCGCGCAGCGATGAAGGCGGGCAACTTTACCGGGATCACCGGCTTCCCCAATCAGGACATCGCCATGTGGGTGACCATGGGTACCATTGCCAACCGCTCGCGAGATCGCTTGGGTGCCAGCGATCTGGCTATTGTTGAATTCCGTCAACAAATGGTGCAAGCTGCAAAAGCGTTCCAGGCTGGCGCGTCAGCGATTGGCGCTGGCGATGCAGGGTCTGACCAGGCCAGGATTCCGCCGTCGATCTGCGCTTTCCAGGCCGTCATTCCCAAGACGACCGATTGGCGTCAGTACGCCGCCGAACCTGTGTGGATGGACAATGGCGAGGCCTTGGAGCCGTCATACTCAGTGTGATGCCGCCCACACATTTACACAGCCCTTCTTCTGGAGACCCGAAATGAAACACCGTCGTCAAACGATGCTGGCTGTCGCCGCTGCAGCCGCCGTCGCCACCACAGGGTGGCTGGGTCTAGCCGGCACTGCGCTGGCGCAGGCCAACTACCCCAACAAACCGATCAAATTTGTCGTGCCTTATCCAGCGGGTGGTTTTCCGGATACCGTCGCGCGGGTCTATGCGCAGCGTTTGACCGAGCGTTTAGGTCAGGCGGTGGTGATCGACAACAAACCCGGCGCCAATGGTGTGGTGGCGGCTCAGGTGATTCAGTCATCACCGAAAGATGGCTACACGTTTCTCGTGACGGACGGCTCCATGTTTTCTGTCAACCCCGCGATTTACAAAAACCTGGGGTATGACTACAAGCGGGATTTTGTTCCGGTCTCCTTGGGTGGCCGCGCAGCGCTGTATCTAGCGATTACCTCCAAAGTACCTGTCAACACTTTTCAAGAGCTGGTCGCTTTGGCCAAGGCCAAGCCCGGAACGTTGAACTATGGCTCATCAGGCGTGGGCAGCACGCACCACCTCACCACCGAGGCCATGAAAGTCGGCTTGGGGCTGGACATCGTCCACGTGCCGTTCAAAGGGACGGGGCAATCGGTGCCCGCATTGATCGGCGGGCAGGTGGATATGTTGTTTTCGGCCTTGCCGTCATTGGTCGGATTTGTGAAAAGCGGACAGGTCAAACTGCTCGTCTCCAACGCTGCGCAACGCTCTACCCAGCAACCCAATGTGCCTCTGCTGGCTGATCAGATTCCCGGCTTTGATTTCGCACCGATCGTTGGTGTGTTGGCCGGCGCGGGAACACCCCAATCTGCGATTGACCGCATCAGCGCCGAGATGGAACAAATCGCCAAAATGCCAGAGGTCATAGCTACTTTTACCAACGCGGGAATTGACCCTATCGGCAGCAACCCGGCCGATTACAACAAAGCACTTTTAGGTGAAATTGACCGTTTGGCCAAAGCCATTGTGGCGGCGGGTATCAAGCCAGAGTAAGCGTACCTTTTACAAACACAGTTGATACAAAAAACGACAAGAACGCATCCCCTGAATGTCTAAACTCAAACTGAGCTTCGGTTGTTGGAACTACGACCGCACGCGCGCCTTGATGGACGGCAGTGTCCAGCCCGATGGCATTGACCTGAACTATCTCAACATGCCGGTTGAAGAAACCTTCTTTCGCATGCTGCGACAAAAGGAGTTTGACATTGCCGAGATGTCACTCTCCTCTTATTCGGTGTCGATGTTCGACGAAACGCGGCCCTTTGTCGCCATTCCCGTGTTTCCGTCGCGCTTTTTCCGGCACTCCTGCATTTACGTCAACGCGAATGCGGGTATCAAGGAGGCCAAAGATTTGATCGGCAAACGGGTCGGCACCCCCGAATACCAAATGACCGCACCGGTCTGGATTCGAGGCATCTTGCAAGACCATTACGCGGTACCAGTGGACAGTGTGACCTATTACACCGGGGGCGAGGAGTCACCGGGGCGAAGTGAAAAAATCAAATTG
Organism: Rhodoferax sp.; assembly: GCA_031418395.1. Taxonomy (GTDB): domain Bacteria; phylum Pseudomonadota; class Gammaproteobacteria; order Burkholderiales; family Burkholderiaceae_C; genus JANYCG01. The sequence continues at coordinate 12,340 of JANOXL010000385.1, forward strand.
AACCTGCCGGCAAATATCAAAGTTCAGAGTATTGGCCCGAGCCAAACGCTCTCGCAAATGTTGTTTGACGGCGAGATCGATGCCCTGTACACCGCCCGCATGCCTTCGAGTTTTCTCAAAGGGGATGGCAAAGTGAAACGTCTGTTTGAAGACTTTGAGCCTGTCGAACGTAATTATTTCAAAGAGACCGGAATTTTTCCGATCATGCACACCGTGGCCATCAAGCGTGAGGTGTATGACGCCAACCGCTGGGTCGCCCAGTCGATGATGAAGGCGCTCAAGGAGTCACAGCGGCGCACCTACGCGGACTTGGCAGATACCGCCGCGCTCAAGGCGATGCTGCCTTGGCTGACGGCCCATGTAGAGCAAGTCAAACGCGATATGGGTGATGACTTCTGGCCCTATGGCCTCGAGAAAAATGAAGCCACCCTGCGCACCTTTTTGCGATACCACTTTGAGCAAGGGCTCTCGCCCCGCTTGCTCGCCCCGCGTGAACTGTTTGCTGCGGAGACCCTGGAGTCTTATGTCATTTAATCCAGTGGAACCGACTGGATCATGATGTTTCTACAAGGGTTGGTATGGCCAGACCTTGCATGGCCTGCGCTGCTTGCGGCGGGGCTTGCGTTTTTGTTGGGTGGCTTGGTCAAGGGCACTTTGGGCGTTGGTTTGCCTCTGGTAGCGGTGCCTTTGCTGTCGCTTTTCATGCCAAGCCCGCTGGCAATCAGCCTGGTGGCCGTGCCGGTGTTGACATCCAACGTTTGGCAGACCGTCGATAGCCAAGCGCCCATACGGCAAGTGCGGCGCTTTTGGCCGCTACTGCTGACCCTGCTTACAGCGACTATCATCACCGTGCCTTTAACGCTGGCCCTTTCTGTCAGTGCCTTGAACACCATGTTGGCCATCGCCGTTTTGACGGCAGTTGTTTTGATGGGCGTGAATCCAAAGCTGAACATTTCGCCACGCCACGAGAAAATGTGCAGTGCGTTGGTGGGTACCGTATCCGGGATCATGGGCGGCATTTCGTCTCTGACGGGCCCCATCATCATTACCTATCTGACCGCATTGGGTTTGCCCCGGGAAACCTTTGTTCGCACCATCAGCATCATCTACCTGTGTGGTTCTGTTCCCCTGTATGTCGCGTTGGCCGTGGCGGGCCGATTTGGGTTTGCTGAATTCCTGCTCTCAGTGTTGGGGATGGTGCCCGTGTTCATCGGGATGGCGATGGGAAAACGAATTCGTGGGCGTTTGAGCGAAGTGTGGTTTCGCAGGGTGTTGCTGGGATTTCTGATCGCAATTGCAGTCGTGCTTCTATTCAAATAGTTCGAAGTTGCCCAGCGGCATTGCCTGCCCGTTGATGATGACATCAACCCGGTGAACACCCGCGAAGTGTTTGCGCGTGGTCATTTCCTTGAGTGAAATGGACTTGCTCATGGGTTCTGTGGCACCTGCAGGCATGGCCAGGTTTTTAAGCTTGAACACTTTGGCACGCGCCGCACCATTGGCCTTGATGTAGTGAACCTGAAAATCGACCATCACGTCCTGTGCCGATTTAAGCGGGTTGTGCAGATCAAATCGAATGCTAAGCTGTCCACCGATGGAAGCGCGATGAGGCGAAATCGCAGCATTACGAACTTCTACCTTCGCTGTTTTGCCGAACCCCAAGGCCTTGAGCGCACCCGGTTCGCCCTGCTTCACCGCCCAACGCAGGGCATGGCGCACGACCCAGGCGCGTTCTTGCGTGGCGTCTTTCAGCCAGCGCTTGGCGGTGTCAACCAACACGTCGGGATGGTCTTTGCCAATGTCGTTGAGGTTGTTGGCAACAGATCGGCGCACGTACAGTGCCGGGTCGTCTTTGAGCAGCTCCAACAATTCGATCACGGGTGATGGGTCAGCCTGAAATGCAGGCAGTCGCATAGCCCAGGGCAGGCGCGGGCGCGTGCCCTCAGAGACAAGACGGCGCACGTGTTCGCTCGGGTCACTGGCCCATCGGTGCAATTGGGCCAGGGTTTTTTCCGTATGTCGAATTAGGAAAGGGCGAATCGAAAACTCGCAGGTAAAACGTTGCGTAAGCGCGTGTTGCGCGGCCATGGATTCGTCAAAATGCGCAAGCCCGTAATCCGCAACATAAAAACAATGCGGCATCAGGAGGAAGCCGCCCATGCCAGAGCCAATATTTCGCCCGCTGGGTTGCGTACTGGCGCGTACCAAAATGTCAATCGCTTTTGGGTAATCATCCGGCAGATGAGCGCGCAGTACCCGTGTGATATGGCGGCCACGTTCTGTGAGAGAGAGGGGTTCGTAACCCACGAGGGCGTCTCTGGTGAATTTTTTGGCCGCGAACGACGGATGCACCTTGACGATCGTGGACGCGATGGCAGCTGGAACGTCAGGGCCAAAGTAGTTTTTGAGCGGTTCAGCCATGTGGACAATTGAGGAGTTCAGGCCATTGTGCCGTCACTTTTCAAGACATGCTTTATTGCCGGTATGATGATTTTTCAATTCATCGATCTTCAACCGTCATAGGAAATTTATGCATATTGGCATCGCAGGCACGGGGAAAATGGGCGGCACCATTGCGACCCGTCTGGCTTCATTGGGCGAACGCGTTACCGTTTGGAATCGCACACTGGCCAAGGCGCAACCCTTGCTGGACGCCGGCATTGGCTGGGCTGCGACGCCGCGGGAGTTGGCCGAAAAGTCCGATTTGGTCATCACACTGCTGACGGACCAGGCAGCGCTGGACGATGTCTTCCTGTCAGTCAACGGATTGTTGTCAGGCCAGGTTGCCGGCAGGCTGTTTGTGGAGATGAGCACCGTGCCGCCAGCGAAACACGTGGCATTGGCTGCGCGGGCCAAGGCGGCGCAGGCGGCCTACCTCGAATGCCCGGTGGGCGGCAGTGTGGGCCCGGCCAAGGATGGCAAATTAATTGGTTTCGTGGGAGGTGCTGAGGTTGACCTGGCGCGCGCGCGCGATGTGTTGAACCAGTTGTGCCGCCGCGTCGAACACGTGGGGGGGCATGGTGCTGGCGCGGCCATGAAACTCGCCGTTAATTTGCCGTAGATGGTCTACTGGCAGACTCTGGGCGAAGCCTTGTCACTGGTGGCGCCCTTGGGGCTTGACCCGGCCCGGGTGATTGACATCCTGGCCGACTCCTCAGGCGGCCCGAACATGCTTAAGGTGCGTGGCCCGATGATCGCCAACGCGCTCAGTGGTGTAACCGGCTCGGTGACGGTGGATGTGGCGACCATGCGCAAAGATGTCCGAATGATGTTGGCAGAGGCCAGCGACAACGGGCGTCAATTGCCGTTGACCCAAGCCACGCTGGAAAATTTCGACAGGGCCGCAGCCTCGGGTCTGGACGCCGCCGATTGTGCGCAGCTGCCTGTGTGGTGGCTTCGAGAAGGTGGCCGGGTTTGACCGATCCGGCCTACCTGACCCGGCAGGCGCGATTCGGACGAGTTCCGTGTTTTACTGGAGCTTCATGTCCGCAATGACGGGCCGAAACTGATCCATCTGGCGGCGCAGCATGGCGTCTTGATCGGCGGAGCTGGAGCCAACGGATTCGGCGCCCATGTCGGCGAAACGTTTCATCACATCGGGGTGACGCACAGCGGCTGAGACTTCTTTTTGCAGGCGATCCAAAATATCCTTGGGCGTTTTAGCCGGTGCGAAAACGCCGTTCCAGCCTTCGAGCTCAAGGTTCGCGTAACCGAGCTCCCGCACGGTGGGCACGTCAGGCAAGCCGGCAATACGTTTTGAGGCGGTGGTGGCAATCGCCTTGAGAGTTCCCGCCTTGATTTCGGCCAGCGACGTCGACAACTGATCGCCGCCAATTTGAATTCGGCCTGACAGCAACTCCTGCTTCAACGGTGCAGCGCCCTGAAAACCGATGTGCTCCATTTCGACCTTGGCTTCGCGTTTGAAGGCTTCGCCCAAAACATGCACGGCGGAACCCGGCCCGGTAGAGCCGTAGTTGTATTGCAGCGATTTGTTGCCGCGCAGCAGATTGGCCACTTCACGCAGGTCTTTGGCAGGCACGCTTGGGTTGGCCGTCAATACGAAGGGCACATAAACAGCGATCGACACCCCGGCAAAATCTGTCTCGGCATTGAACGGCGAACGTTTGGCCAAGGTCTGCGCCACGGACGACAAGGGGAACGTGAGGTTGTGCATCAAGATGGTGTAGCCATCGGGAGGGGCTTTGGCCACCAGATCAGCGCCAATCGCGCCACCTGCGCCGCCCCGGTTTTCCACCAACACGGGCTGGCCCATCGATTCCGTCATGCGCTGCGCCACGATGCGTGCCACCACGTCCGTCGTGCCACCTGCGGGGAAGGGCACGATCATGCGGATCGGTTTGGAAGGGTAATTTTGCGCAAGGGCGGCAGAGCCTGCCAACAATCCGAATGCGCAAAGGGCGGCTGCGGCGAGTTTCGCCAACTTGGTATTCAGCATCGTGTCTCCGGTGGTTCTATTGCGAAAAAACAAAAATGGAATTCTTCTTTGAATCGGTACGAAAGAAGGCGCACTGATGAAGACACTGCACCCAGTATTCCAAAAGAGCAGAGGGAATTCCTTGCCAAAGTGCTGCCAGAGTAGGCGCGCTGACGAAGACAGTGCTCCAGCACGGCTAGGAAGCGCAACACCCTCTGGCAGCACTTTGGCAAGGAATTTGGAGCGGGTAAAGGGGATCGAACCCTTGTCTAAAGCTTGGGAAGCTTTCGTTCTACCATTGAACTACACCCGCTTGCGTGTCACTGGCCTGCAGTTTACTTCAGCACATCCCCAATGCACAGGAACTTGATTTCCACATAATCGTCCATGCCGTAATGGGAGCCTTCACGCCCCAGGCCGGACTGTTTCACACCGCCAAACGGCACGTGTTCAGTGGCCAAAATGCCGACATTAATGCCGACCATGCCGTATTCCAACGCTTCGCTGACGCGGAAGATCCGGCCCACGTCGCGGCTGTAGAAGTAACTCGCAAGGCCGAACTCGGTGGCATTCGCCGCGTCAATCGCTTCCTGCTCCTGGCTGAAACGAAACACTGGCGCGAACGGGCCGAAGGTTTCTTCACGGGCACACAACATATCGGCACGTGCCTCTGAAACCACGGTCGGTTCAAAAAACTGGCCCTGCAGTTTGTTGCCACCGACCACGACCTTGCCGCCTTTGGCAATGGCGTCGGCGACGTGGCGGGTAATCTTCTCAACCGCCGCGTCTTCGATCAGCGGGCCTTGCGCTACGCCGTCGTCAAAACCATTGCCGACTTTGAGCGCTTTCACTTTTGCGGCGAACTTCTGTACGAAGGCGTCGTAGACAGCGTCTTGTACGTAAAAGCGGTTCGCGCAGACGCAGGTTTGCCCGGCGTTGCGGTATTTGCTGGCCATGGCGCCTTCAACGGCGGAGTCGATGTCGGCGTCGTCAAACACGATGAAGGGCGCGTTGCCGCCGAGTTCCAGCGACATCTTCTTCACCGTGGGTGCCGACTGCGCCATCAAAATGCGACCGACTTCAGTGGAACCGGTGAAGCTCAGGTGGCGCACCACGTCACTCGCGCACAGGGTTTTGCCGATGGCAATCGAGTTGCTGGAGTCGGCGCTCAAGATATTCAACACACCTGCTGGAATGCCCGCTCGCAGCGCCAGTTCGCCCGCTGCCAGCGCGGTCAAGGGCGTGAGTTCGGCGGGTTTGATGATCACCGCGCAGCCTGCCGCCAGCGCGGGCGCCACCTTGCGTGTGATCATCGCCAGCGGGAAGTTCCACGGCGTGATGGCCGCGCACACGCCGATGGGCTGCTTGACGACGATCAAGCGGCGGTTATTGTCAAAGGTGGGCAAGGTCTCGCCATTGACACGCTTCGCCTCTTCGGCAAACCACTCGACAAAACTCGCGCCATAAGCGATTTCGCCTTTGGCTTCAGGGAATGGCTTGCCTTGTTCGGCGGTGAGGATGCGCGCCAGGTCTTCCTGGTTTGCCATCAACAAATCAAACCATTTGCGCAAAAGGATGCTGCGCTCTTTGGCAGTTTTGCTGCGCCAGGCTGGCCAGGCGGCGTTGGCGGCGTTGATTGCCGCCTCGGCCTCTGCGGGGCCAAGATTTGCCACATCGACCAGTTTGCGGCCATTGGATGGGTCCAACACGTCAAAACGGCTGGTGCCTGCGAGCCATTGGCCGTTGACGAGCGCGTTGGTTTTGAGCAGGCTGGGGTCGTTCAAGAGCGACAGGGGCGAAGTTTTCGTGTCCACGGCGTATTCCAGTTTCTGAGACAAACCGCAATCGTACTGCGTCTACAGCTTGACCATCACATGGCGGGCCACCGAGTAGTCTTCCAGCGCGTACATTGACATGTCTTTGCCGTAGCCGGATGATTTCATGCCCCCGTGAGGCATCTCGTTGACTAGCATGAAATGCGTGTTAATCCACGTGCAGCCGTAGCGCAGGTGCTTGGCTACACGCATGCCGCGCCCCACGTCTTGCGTCCACACGCTGGAGGCCAGGCCGTACTCGGAGTCGTTGGCCCAGGTGATCACATCGGCTTCTTCCTTGAAGCGCGTGACCGATACCACCGGACCAAACACTTCCCGCTGAACGATTTCGTCGTCAGGCCTCGCATTGGCAATTACTGTCGGTTGGTAGAAGAAACCTGGCCCACTGCTTACCTTGCCGCCGGTGGTGATTTCCATGTGCCCGGCCATTTGCGCGCGCTCGACGAAGCTCGCTACTCGGTTGCGCTGACGGTCAGAGATCAGGGGGCCGAGTTCCACGCCATCTTCATCCTGTGTGCCCATCTTGAGGGTGGAGACGGCACCGGTCAGTTCGCTGACCAGCCTGTCATAAATCTTCGCACCGGCGTAGACGCGGCAAGCTGCTGTGCAGTCTTGCCCCGCGTTGTAATAGCCGAAGGTGCGCACGCCAGCGACCAGTTCGTCCAGGTTGGCATCGTCAAAAACGATCACCGGCGCCTTGCCGCCAAGCTCGAGATGCGTGCGTTTCAAGGTGCCAGAAGCGGCTTGCAGAATTTTGCGCCCGGTGGCCACATCACCCGTGACCGAGACCATGCGAACCAGCGGGTGCTCCACCAAGGGCTGGCCCACGCTCCCCCCGCGCCCGCATACGACGTTGAGCACGCCAGGCGGCAAAATGGCGGCGGCCAACTGGGCAAATAGCAGGGCTGTCAAAGGCGTTTGCTCACTGGGTTTGAGCACCACCGTGTTGCCTGCGGCCAAAGCGGGCGCGGTCTTCCAGGCGGCCATCATCAGCGGGTAGTTCCACGGCGCGATGGAGGCGATCACACCCACCGGGTCGCGCCGGATCATGCTTGTGTGTCCGCTCAAGTACTCGCCTGCGATGGGTCCGCCCATGCAGCGCGCGGCACCGGCAAAGTAGCGAAAGCAGTCAGCAATGGCGGGGATCTCGTCGCCCAGGGCTCGCGCGTAAGGTTTTCCGCAGTTCAAAGATTCGAGCCGCGCAAACTGTTCTGCGTTCGCTTCTATCGCGTCGGCCAGTTTCAAGAGCAGACCGCTGCGTTCTGCCGGTGTGGTTTGTGACCAGGCACCGAAGGCACGGTCCGCAGCATTGACGGCAAGATTCAGTTGCTGCGCTGACGCCTCGGGCACTGTGCAAAGAACCTCGCCGGTGGAGGGGTTCAGAATGGCTTCGCCGGGGCCGTCGCCCTGGACTTGGGCGTTGCCAATCAGCATTTGAGTGGTGAACTGAATCTGCGACTGAGTCAGGGGGGTGGCGGGTTTGCCCATGGAGGTCTCCTGAAGTGGAATTTAGTAGATCGGTGACGTTGGCAGACGGGGGATGGTCTAGCGGCTCTGGCTGTCTTCGTCGGCGCGGGTCAACCAGTAGGCGGCGACGATGGGAATAAAGGTCAACGCGATCATCACTACCGCCACCACGTTGGTGACGGGGCGCTGGCGTGGGCGGATCAGCTCTTGGAGCATCCAGATCGGCAGTGTGGTTTGTTGCCCGGCAGTGAACGTGGTGACGATCACCTCATCAAAACTGAGTGCAAAGGCCAGCAGACCACCGGCCAGCAGCGCTGAGCCCAGCTGCGGAAAGATGACGTAACGAAAGGTCTGAAACGTATTGGCACCCAAGTCCATCGATGCGTCGATCAAACTCGGGCTGATGCGACGCAGGCGTGCAACGGCGTTGTTGTACACCACCACCACGCAGAAGGTCGCGTGGCCGATCACAATCGTCCAAAAACTGAAGTCAATGCCCAGCGCATGGTAGGCAGAGCGCAGCGAGATTCCAGTAATTACACCCGGCATGGCAATGGGCAGGATCAGCAGCAGGTTGATGGCTTCACGGCCAAAGAACTGCGTGCGTGCCAGTGCGCCCGCAGCCAGCGTGCCCAATAACATGGCGATTGCAGTTGCCCACAGGGCAATCTGGAACGACAGTTGCATGGCGTCCCACACGTCTTGGCGCTCCATCGCCACTGCAAACCACTTCGTGGTCAAGCCCGGCGGCGGAAAGACATAACTTTTGTCTTCGCTGCTGAACGCATAAAGAATGATCAACAACAGCGGCACATGCAAAAACAAAATGCCGGCCGCGACGCCTGAGCGCAACCCCAATGAGGCGCGCGGCCGACCCGCCGCCGGGCCGCCCAAAGGCGGGGCAGTCCCCTCGGGGGGCGGGGGGGTGATATCTTTAGAGCGCATCAAACGCCCCTCTGCGTTTGGCAAACCACAGGTAAATACCAATGATGACGATGGGCACCAGCGAGAACGCCGCCGCAAATGGCAGGTTGCCCGCAACGCCCTGCTGGCGGTAAACCACCTGCCCGATGTAGAGCGTTGAATTGCCGATGACTTGGGGAATGATGTAGTCGCCCAACGTGAGCGAAAACGTGAAGATGGAGCCTGCCGCAACCCCTGGCATGGCGAGTGGAAAAATCACCTGCCAGAAAGTTTTGACCGGTGAAGCGCCCAAATCGGCCGAGGCTTCAATATAGGAGCCGGGGATACGTTCAATCGCCGCCTGAATCGGCAAAATCATGAAGGGCAGCCACATGTAGACAAACACAATAAAGGTGCCCATGGGCGAGAAACTCAGTGAACTGCCGCCAATGACCGGCAGGCTCAACAGAGCTTCCAGCACACCGTACAGATGCAAGTGGGTCAGCAGCCAAGAAATGGCGCCTTCCTTGGCCAGCAGCAACTTCCAAGCATACAGCCGCACCAGGTAGCTTGACCACAGCGGCAGCATCACGGCGACAAACAGCAACGCCTTTTGCGAGCCGCGTGCGTGGCGCGCCATGTAGTAGGCGATGGGGAAGGCAATTACCGTGCAGGCCAGCGTGACCAAAATCGCCATCAGTGTGCTGCGCCAGGCCACATCGAGATTGGTGGGTGTAAAAATCTCGATGAAGTTGGTCAAGCCGACTTCACGAACCACCTGCCCGGTGAAGTCATCCAGCCTGAAGAAGCTATTGGCCAACAGGCTGAACAGTGAGCCCAGATAGATGATGCCAAACCAGAGCATGGGCGGCACCAACAGCAAACCCAGCAACAGGCCCCGCCGGGTGTAGAGCAGGGTGGAGAGGCGGTTGGCCAAACCCTGCTGGGGGATGCTGATCGGGTACGCCATGCTGCCTGGTTTAGGCGTGGACATCGCCCGAATTTGAAATTAAGTGTGCCGCGCTGGCGTCCCAAAAAAGCCATGCCTGGTTGCCCAGCTCGGGCGGAGTCGTGCGGCTGGCGATCGGCACGTCCACCAGCACGGGTTCCTTTGCCATTGGTGGTTGAGACTGAGGCTGCGGCCGCACGCTCACTCGCCAAAACGAGCCGAAGTACTGCACCTCTTGAATGACGCCTTGCATGCGACAGGGTGTATCTGGGTTGTTGCCGGACGGCATGCCCGTTTGCAACCTGATTTGCTCGGGCCGGATCATCGTCGCTGGACCATAGGTCGTGCGCGCGGCAGTGCTTTCAAACAAGATGTTGGCCGTGCCGACAAAGTTCGCCACAAATCGCGTGGCGGGACGGTTGTACAAGTCAGAGGGCGATGCGATTTGTTCCAGGCGACCTTTGTTGAACACGCCAATGCGGTCGCTCATGGATAGGGCCTCATGCTGATCGTGCGTGACAAATATGAAGGTAATGCCCAATTTGCGTTGCAGGGTTTTGAGCTCAATCTGCATCTGCTCGCGCAGCTTCAAATCCAACGCTCCCAAGGGCTCATCGAGTAGCAGCACTTTGGGTTCATTAATCAGCGCGCGGGCCAAGGCAATCCGCTGGCGCTGGCCTCCTGAGAGTTGCGCGGGCTTACGTTGCGCTGTGTCGGGCAACTGCACAGTCTCAAGGAGGGCCATTGCGCGCCGCTCGCGGGTGCTGCGATCAACGCCGCGCACCATCAGGCTATAGGCCACGTTGTCCAGCACACTCATATGCGGGAACAACGCGTAGTCCTGGAACACGGTGTTCACAGGCCGGTTGTAGGGCGGTAGTTGACTGACCTCCTGCCCATGAATGCTGATGCTGCCGCTGGTGGGCAGAGTGAATCCGCCGATCATTCGCAGGCAGGTGGTTTTGCCGGAACCGGAAGGGCCCAGCAAGGTGAAAAACTCACCGGGTTGAACTTCCAGGCTGACGCGGTCAACAGCTTGGACTGCTTTGCTGCCAGAACGAAATATGCAGGAGACATCGCGCAGGCTCACAGCAGAATTCATCCGAAAACCCCCAGACTCATTCAATCCTTTGACTCAGCGCTGTAAGGGCTCAACCGGGGTCAGCGCCCGCCCAGGATCGAGATGTAGTCCGATACCCATTTGTGGTACGGCACGCACTTGTTGTCTTGTGTTTTGCACTGGCTGGTGGGTGTTTTCCAGAAAGAAATTTTGTCAAATGAATTGAAGCCCTGGCGAGCACAACCTTCGTCACCCAGTAACTTATTGCCCTTGCATGCTGCAGGCACAGCGGGCACCGAGCCAAACCAGGCCGACAGGTCGCCCTGAAGCTGTGGGTTCAGCGAATGCTCCAACCACTTGTAAGCGCAATTGGGGTGTTTGGCATCGGCATGCATCATGGTGGAGTCGGCCCAGCCGGTCGCACCTTCAACCGGAATGGTAGTGGCAATTGGTGCCTTTTTCGATCCCAAAATATTCGCCTGGAACTGCCAGCTTCCCGATGCAACGACACCCTCGTTGGTGAAGTCGTCAATCTGCACAAAGGCATCGTGCCAGTATTTGCCTACGATTTTTCGCTGCGCGCGCAGTACGTCCAGCGCGGCCTTGTACTGGGCCTCGTTCAGCTCATAGGGGTCTTTGATGCCAAGCGCCGGATTCTTCGTCATCAGATAGAGCGCTGCATCTGCAATGTGGATGGGGCCGTCAAACGCCTGTACGCGGCCTTTGTTGCTTTTGCCATCGGGCAGGTTTTGCTCTTCAAACACCACACTCCAACTGGTGGGCTTTTTGTCGCCAAACACCTTGGTGTTGTACATCAACACATTCCAGCCCCATTGGTAGGGCACGCCATAGTGGGTGTTGCTCTCGTAGTGCCAGGGCGCTTTTTGCAGACGCGGATCAATGTTCTTGTAACTGGGGATCAAACTAACGTTGATGGGTTGCACTTTCTTGCCGCGAATGAGGCGGGTGCTGGCATCGCCCGAGGCGGTGACCAAATCAAAGCCACCTTCATTCATCAGCGCCACCATCTCATCCGATGTCCCCGCTGTTTTGACGTTCACCTTGCAGCCGGTGGTTTTTTCAAATCCGGTCACCCAGTCGAATTTTTTGTCGGTGACCCCGCGCTCGATGTAACCGGCCCAGGCCACGATGTCCACCTGGCCCTCTGATTTGCCCAGTTTCTGCACTTGCTTTTGGGCTAACGCCGCGCCGCATAAGCCAAAAACACCGACAGCGATGGTTGCGTATTTCAAGAATTTCATGGTTGCACTCCAATTAGGTCAATCAGTTTTGAGGTATGTCGGGGGCTCACTGCCTTGGGTCGAGCCGACACCAAACATGGAAAAACAGGGTCAATGTAGCCTCGACAAAGGGCGGCGAGAAGTTCAAAATTGCACACATCAGTAATCTAAAAAATAGATACTTCGGGTTAACCCGATAATATTTCGATAGCCTAGCGCATTGCCCTATGTCACGCCACATCACCCTCAAGCAGTTCCGCTATTTTCTGGCGGTGTCCGAAACCGCATCAGTGGCCTCTGCCGCGCGCATGATCAATATTGCCCAGTCTGCGGTGACCAAGAGCATTCAGGAACTCGAAGAGTCACTGGGCGTCAAGTTGTTCATGCGTTCCTCGCGTGGCATGGTCTTGACGCAGGAAGGCCATCGCTTTCAGACCAGTGCGCGCAAAGTTATTGCTGCCGTCGGTGAGGCTGGGCAATTGATGGACTCCAAGGTGGAGATCCTGACCGGTAATCTGACCATCGGCGTCACCAGCTTAGTGGCAGGTTACTACTTGGCGGACTTGTTTGCGCGTTTCAAGCGCTCGCATCCGTCAGTCAGGGTTTCGGTGGTGGAAGATTCGCCTCAGTTTTTAGAGCATCTGTTGATCAATGGTGAGGTGGACCTGGCTATCATGGTGTCCAACGCGTTGGGCGACCCCAAGGCGCTTGTGGTGGAGGTGCTCACTCGTTCACCCAGCCGGGTGTGGATGGCTTCCAGCCATGCGCTTGCTGATCGGCCGGAATTGAGTCTGGCCGAATGTGCTGCCCACCCGCAGATCGTGCTGGAGGCGGATCGGGTCGAAAGCGTGCTCAACACAGCGTGGGCTGCGCACGGTTTGCACCCGCATGTCTTGATGCGTACCTCATCACTTGAAGCGGTGCGTTCGCTGGCAGGCTTGGGGGCGGGCATCACTATCCTTCCGGACTTTTTGTACCGCCCCTGGACGCTGGACGCCGACCATGTGGAAGTGCGAACCCTGCGCGACGAAGTGCCCAGCATTGACGTGGGCCTAGTCTGGCGCCGCGGCTCCCAAAGCCGCCCGGTCGTCACTCAATTCATCGAGCTGGCGCGCGAGCAATCACGCAGCAACCGAGGGCGCTAAGCTGCTGAAGACTGCTAAAATCTGGTTGAATCAACCAATTTAGCCTAAAAGGAGGATTTCAATGCATGCAGTCGGGCTTTTTGATGCCAAAACACATTTGAGCGAATACGTTACGCGCGCCGAGGCGGGCGAAGAAGTCATCATTACCCGGCACAACAAACCCGTGGCGAAGATCGTGCCTTTGCACGCCAAGGCAGCTCCAGCCCAAAAAATCCCCAAGTTTGTGCAGCGCACGTTCAATTGCGGCGGTGCTTTGGATGACTTGACTAAAGCAAATCAACTCGCCGGTGAGCTGGAAGACGAAGAAATTTTGGCGAAGATGCGGCGCGGCGCATGAAACTTGTCGATACCAGCGTGCTTCTTTATGCGGTGGACGCCGACAGCCCGTACAACACGCAATCGCTCACTTGGATTGAGGCGACCTTGAACGCCGAGCCAGGTATGGCCATAGCTTGGAATGCAATTGTGGGGTTTGTTCGCCTGTCTACGCGCAAGGGCATTTTGCGCACGCCTTTGACTCTGGTTGAAGCGTTGGCCAGCGTGGAAGATTGGCTGGGCCATCCCAATACCCATATCCTCCATCCCGGCGAGCGGCATCGCGATTTGCTTGCGCGATTGTTGTTGGCGGCAGGCACCGCTGGCAGTTTGACCAATGATGCACATCTGGCAGCGCTGGCGATCGAACATAACGTAGAAATTGCCACTTTTGATCGTGATTTCAAACGCTTTTCTGGCCTCAAGTTTCAACTGATCGCCTGACTATTTCCCTGTTTTTATGACTACTACCCACAGAATTTCCCCTTCGGTCACGGTAAGCGACATCCGCACCTCCTTCCTCGATTTCTTCGCCAGCAAAGGCCACACGGTTGTGGCCAGCAGCCCGCTGGTGCCGGGCAATGACCCGACGCTGATGTTTACCAACTCGGGCATGGTGCAGTTCAAAGACGTGTTTCTGGGCGCAGACAAACGCTCCTACGTTCGCGCAGCAAGCGTGCAGGCTTGCTTGCGCGCGGGCGGCAAACACAACGACCTGGAAAACGTGGGTTACACCGCGCGCCACCACACTTTTTTCGAGATGCTGGGCAACTGGAGTTTTGGCGACTACTTCAAACGCGACTCGCTCAAATGGGGCTGGGAGCTGCTGACGCAGGTCTACAAACTGCCGCCTGAAAAACTGACCGCCACCATCTATATCGACGATGACGAGGCCTTCGACATCTGGACCAAAGAAATCGGCCTGCCGCCCGAGCGCGTGATCCGCATCGGCGACAACAAGGGCGGCAAGTACAAATCAGACAATTTCTGGATGATGGCCGATACCGGCCCGTGTGGCCCCTGCTCAGAGATTTTTTACGACCACGGCCCGCACATCCCCGGCGGGCCTCCTGGCAGCCCGGATGAAGACGGCGACCGCTTCATCGAAATCTGGAACCACGTTTTCATGCAGTTCGACATGCAGGCCGATGGCTCGCTGGTCAAACTGCCCGCGCCCTGTGTCGACACCGGCATGGGCCTGGAGCGCCTGGCCGCCATCTTGCAACACGTCCACAGCAACTACGAGATCGACATTTTTGACGCGCTGATCAAAGCCGCCGGGCGTGAAACGGGCGTCGCCGATTTGAACAACAAATCCTTGCGTGTGATCGCCGACCACATCCGCGCCACTGCGTTTCTGGTGAGTGATGGTGTGATTCCATCAAGTGATGGCCGAGGCTACGTCCAGCGCCGCATCATCCGCCGCGCCATTCGCCACGGCTACAAGCTGGGGCAGAAAAAACCGTTTTTCCACAAGCTCGTTCCTACCTTGGTGGAGATGATGGGAGATGCCTATCCACGCTTAAAGAATGACGCCGCGCGGGTGATGGAGGTGCTGCGGGTGGAGGAGGAACGTTTCTTTGAGACGCTGGCAACGGGCATGGAAATTCTGGATTCGACACTCGCCGGCAATGCCAAAACCCTGCCCGGCGAAGTAGCCTTCAAACTTCACGACACCTATGGCTTCCCGCTCGATTTGACGCAAGACGTCTGCCGCGAGCGTGATGTGCAGGTGGACGTGGACGGCTTCAACGCCGCAATGGAAAAGCAAAAGTCCACGGCCCGAGCGGCAGGCAAGTTCAAGATGGACAAGGCGCTGGAGTACAGCGGCATGGGAAACGATTTTGTCGGCTACGACAAGCTTGAAGCGGCCTCCAAGGTGCTGGCGCTCTATGTGGATGGCAGTCCAGTCGCTGAATTGAAGAAGGGCCAAAGCGGCGTGGTCGTGCTGGACACCACACCGTTCTACGCCGAAAGTGGTGGCCAGGTGGGTGACGAAGGCGTGATCGCCAGCGAACCGTGGGGAACGAATGCCGTGCCTGCCGAAAACGTGTTCAAGGTCGAAGACACCCAAAAAATCAAAGCTGACGTGTTTGGCCACCACGGCATGATGAGCAACGGCGCGCTCCAAGTCGGCGCCAGCGTCCACGCACAAGTCGATTTGAAAACCCGCGCTGCGACCATGCGCAACCACTCGGTCACACACCTGATGCACAAGGCGCTGGTCGAGGTGCTGGGCAGCCATGTGCAGCAAAAGGGCAGCCTGGTCAACGCCGAGCGCACACGGTTTGACTTCACCCACAACGGCCCGGTGACGGATGCGCAGACACGTGAGATCGAAACTCTGGTCAACACGGAGATCCTCGCCAACGCGGCCACGCAGGCACGGGTGATGGACATTGAATCGGCGCAGAAAACCGGCGCAGTCATGTTGTTCGGCGAAAAATATGGCGATGAAGTGCGCGTGCTTGACATTGGCACGAGCCGTGAGTTGTGCGGCGGCACGCACGTGCTGCGTACGGGCGACATTGGTCTTTTCAAAGTGGTGGCTGAGGGCGGTGTGGCGGCGGGCGTGCGTCGCATCGAGGCCATCACCGGGCACAACGCGCTGGCTTATCTTCAGCATCTGGAAGACACAGTGAACACAGCTGCGGCCAGTGTGAAAGCGCCGGTGGCCGAGGTCAACGAGCGCATCACCCACGTGCTGGAGCACATGAAGGCGCTGGACAAAGAAGTCAACGCGCTCAAAGGCAAGCTGGCGTCTGCCCAGGGTGACGAAATGCTAAGCCAGGCCGTGGACGTGACGGGCAAAGACGGTAGAACCTTCAAGCTTCTGGTGGCCAGGCTCGACGGCGCTGACGCCAAGACCCTGCGCGATACGATGGACAAATTGAAGGACAAGTTGAAATCAGCCGTCGTAGTTCTCGGCGTCGTCGATGGTGCCAAGGTCCAGATGGCCGTGGGTGTGACGCCCGACAACACCGCGCTGGTCAAGGCCGGTGAATTGGTGAATTACATCGCGGCGCAAGTGGGCGGTAAAGGCGGCGGCAAGGCCGACATGGCGATGGCCGGTGGCACAGAGCCCGCCAAGCTGGCCGACGCGCTGGCCAGTGTGCCGGCGTGGGTGGCGGCCAAAGTTTGACGACCCCAGTTCGTTTGAGTGGATGGTTTGAAAACAGTTAACATGGGTGTTAATTGTTGCGTATCATTTGATCATTTCGTGGCAGTTTTGAGAAAAATACGCACTCAGGTCTCGTGGAATATGCATAGTTAGCTATTAATATGATAGCAATCAAAATGCAGTCAAAATCCAGCTTCAAACTCTGGAGCTTCCATGAAACGCCTTGAAGGAAAAACTGCCATCGTCACAGGTGCTGCCAGCGGTATTGGCCGCGCCAGCGCCATGCTGTTTGCTGAGCACGGGGCCAATGTGGTCGCTGTCGATTTGTCAGACGCCGTGCAGGCCACTACCGACGCCATCAACAAAGCCGGAGGGCGCTCGATGGCCTTGGTCAAAGACGCCTCCAGCGAAAGTGATGTGGAAGGTTTCATCCAGGATGCGGTGAGTTTTTACGGTGGCTTGGACATCGTCTATGCCAACGCCGGCATCAGCGGCGGCGCGCCGCGGTTTGACGAGATCACAGCCGCCTACTGGGCCAAGATTTTGGCAGTCAATTTGATTGGCCCGTTTTTGGCCATCAAATACGCCGCGCGTGTGATGGCACCGCAGGGGCGTGGTTCGATCATTTGCACAGCCTCGGTGGCAGGCTTGCGTTCAGGTGCGGGCGGACCGCCCTACAGCGCAAGCAAGGCGGGGGTGATCAGCCTCGTGCAGACCAGCGCTAATCAGTTTGCGGGCACAGGCATTCGCATCAATGCAATCTGCCCCGGCCTCATTGAAACCGGCATGACCAAGCCGATTTTTGACCATGCGCGCGCGCGGGGCTCTGAGGGCAAGATTGGCCAATTGAACCCGCTGCGCCGTTATGGCGAGCCTGGTGAAATTGCCAAAGCAGCGCTGTTTTTGGCGTCCGATGATGCGTCTTATGTCAATGGCCAAGCGTTGGCTGTAGACGGCGGTTTGTCCAGCTCATTGCCGGTGGTTTTGGCTAAGCCGTTTTCGGAATCTCGACGGGGCGATTTGTAAATGGTGAGTGTGTAGCGCGGCCAATGGCTGCGCATAACCCCGTCCAGGTGCCTGGACGCCTTGACTCGGTGATGACTAGGCTTCTTGAACCACGCCATCCTGGACGAAGTGGTCAATTTGAGGGTCGTCATAGCCGTATTCACGCAGCAACTCGCGGCTATGTTCACCTAAGAGCGGCGCAGGGCGTGTGATCTGCGTTGGCGTTTTGCTGAACTGAATCGGGCAGCCCATCGCGCGCGTTGGCCCGGCTAGCGGGTGTACTAAATCCACCACCATGTTGCGTGCCAGGGTTTGTGGGTGGGTGAGTGCTTCGCCCATGCTGTGTACGGGCCCGGCGGGCACGCCAGCAGCATCAAACGCGGCGATCCAATCGGCGCGGTCACGCGTCTTCATAATGGCGCTGATGGCGTCAACCAGCGCGGGCAAATTTTGCATGCGGGCTGTATTGGTCAAAAAGCGCGGGTCGTCTTTCCATTCAGGGTGACCCAAAACAGTGGCCACACGTTCCCAATTGGCCTGGTTGGCGCCACCAATATTGACCCAACCGTCGCGCGTGGGAAAGGCTTGGTACGGCGCGCTCAACAGGTGGGCCGAGCCGGTGGGGCCGGGCGACTCGCCGGTCGCAAAGTAAGTAGCTGCGTGCCAGCCGGTTTGCTGCAGTGCCGCTTCCATCAATGAGGTTTCGACAATCTGGCCCTGGCCGGTTTTGAGCTTGTGAACGTAAGCGGCAACAATGCCTGCCACGGCCAGAATGCCAGCGTTCATGTCGGCCACTGAGTTGCCGGTCTTCACCGGCGGCCCGCCGGGCTCGCCCGTCACCGACATCAAACCGGCGAAACCCTGCGCGATCAAATCGAAACCGCCTTTGTCTGCATACGGCCCGCTGCGGCCATAACCCGAAATGGCGCAGTAGATCAAGCCGGGGTTCGCGGCGGACAACACGTCGTAACCCACGCCGAGTTTCTCCAAGGTGCCGCGCCGGTAGTTTTCAATCAGCACGTCGCTTTGTTTGACCATCGTAAGCAGGATCTCGCGCCCCTTTGGCGTCTTGAGATTGAGCCCAATGCCGCGTTTGTTGCGGTTCAGAATCATGAACGGCGCCGAGACGTTGTTGACGAGCGGCTCACGGTAACCTCGGGAGTCGTCGCCACCAGGCAGTTTTTCGACTTTGACGACATCGGCGCCCATGTCGGCCAGCATCATGCCGCAGGTAGGCCCTGCCATGATCTGCGCCATCTCCAGCACTTTCATGCCAGCCAAGGGGCCTGTATGGGGAGTGGCTTGGGTAGTGTTCAATTTATCTGAGTTTTTCATCGAATTGTTGTTTCAAGACAAGGACTTCAGTTGTAACCTGAGAGGGCCGAACAGGCTGAAGTGAGTGACTCCGCGAATGTCCCCCGCCGCGAATTAACACGCGGCCAAGTAGCAACTACGCGGCGCGCGGCTCCTCCTTTATTTCGCTGCGCCACTCACCTCAACCTATTCGTCTATCAGCGCAGTTGGCAATTTGGTTGCTTCAAACACCTTCGCGTGCAGGGTCAGGTCGATGGGGCATTCTGCGCAGCGGAATAAAGGAGGAGCCGTGCGCCGGGCGTTTGCTACTTGGGCGGGTGCTGTCCGCGGCGGGGGACAGCCGCGGAGCAGAGTGCCCCATCGGCCTGATCCCACCCCGACCGTCATTCCTGACAAGCTTCCCCCCAACCAGCTTCAAGTCCCCGTCCAAACAGGCGCCCGCTTGGCAACAAATGCAGCAACACCCTCATGGAAATCATGACTGCTGTACGAGCGCTTGACCAAGTCGTCACCGCCCGGCAAATCATGCGTCACAAGGCGGCGCAAGCTCTCTTTGATCACACTTTGCGTCACTGGCGCCAACGCCATCAAGCGGCCACATAGTCGGGCGCTGGCCGCTTCCATTTCGCTCGCAGCGACCAGCTCATTCAAGTACCCGCAGGCCAGCGCCTCCTGGTCACCCAGAATCTCCGCCAACATCAACATGCGTTTTACGCGGGCTAGCCCGAAAGCGGCCGTTAAACGCGCGAGGTTGGCGATGGACAAACAGTTGCCCAGGGTCTTGGCAATCGGCACGCCAAACCGCGAGCCGAGGGTGGCAATGCGGAAATCGCAGGCTGTGGCAATCGCCAGGCCTCCCCCTACGGCCCAGCCTTCAATCAGGGCCACAGTAGGCATGGGCAAGGCTTCGAGCTGACCGATGATTTTCTCGATTTGCGCTTCGTAGGCCAAACCATCTTCGCCAGTTTGAAAGGCCGCGAATTGTTCGATGTCAGTGCCCGCCACAAACGCCGCGCCGCCTGCGCCGCGAAAGGTCACGACTTTCACCGATTTGTCGTCTCGCAACTGCGCGCAAATCTCGCCTAATTGCTGGTACATCGCCCAAGTCATGGCGTTGCGCGCCTGGGGCCGGTCAAACATGACCGTGGCCACACCTGCAACTAGCTGCAGTCGCGTCGCACCGTTGCCTTCATCTGCGGCTTTGCCTTCGCTCAAGCGTCACCCTTCACGCCGGCCTCTTTCACTACTTTGGCCCATTTGGTGCTTTCCACCTGAATGAATTCGGCAAATTTTTCGGGCGTGCCGCCGCCATCTTCTGCACCGTATTGGGCGAATTTTTCCATCACATCGGGCATGGCCAGCACTTTGTTGATGTCTTCGTTCATCCGTTTGACCATGGCCGCGGGCATCTTGCCAGGGCCGACCAGGCCGTACCAGGTGGTGGCCTCAAAACCGGGAAAGCCCGACTCGATCATCGTCGGCACACTCGGGTAACTGCTGGCGCGTTTGGCACGGGTTTGCGCAATGGCAATCGCCTTGCCGCCTTTGACGTGGGGCGTGGCCGCCGTCATGGTGTCAAAGCTGTAGTTGATCTGGCCGCCGATCAAATCCGTCAACATGGGGCCGGAGCCTTTATAGGGCACGTGTAGCGCGTCGATACCCGCCGCCAACTTGAACATCTCCAGAGCCAGGTGTTGCGCCGAGCCGTTACCGGCCGAGCCAAAACTGATCTTGCCGGGGTTTTGCTTGCACAAGGCCACGATGTCTTTGACGGTGCGGGCGGTTTGTTTGTCGTTGCCAATCAGCAGGTTGGGCGTGATGCCCACCATGGAGATGGGGGAGAAATCGTTGGCGACGCTGTAGGTCATCTTGGGCGTGAGGGCCGGCGCAATGGCGTGGCTGTTGATGTGGGCCATCAAGAGCACGCTGCCGTCGCCGGGTTGTTTGGCGACGTAATCAGCGGCGATCATGCCAGCGGCACCGGCTTTGTTCTCCACCAGCACGGTCATGTTCCACATGGTGGCAAGCTTCTGGCCGATGACACGCGCCAGGATGTCAGTGCCACCGCCGGGGGCGAAGCCAACGACGATTTTGACCGGGCCTGCGGGAAGGTTTTGTCCGAAAACGAAAGGCGTGGCGAGGGTGGATGCTGTGGCGGCAATGAAGGTTCTGCGTTGCATGGTGAGTCTCCGGAAATGAAAGTGACGAAAGCTCAGGCGGCCTTTTGCAGCTGTACTGGCGCTGCATGGCTCGAAAAATAATCCATCGCGGCCTGCACGCCGGAGCCTGCAAGTTTCACGCCCGCCAGCTTCAGCCCCATCTCGCAGGCGGCCACGGCGGCGATCAAAGTCAGGTCATTGGTGTCGCCCAAATGGCCGATACGGAACATCTTGCCTTTGATTTTTCCCAGGCCGGTTCCGAGTGAACAATCAAAGCGGTCATAGATGATTTTGCGAACGGCATCTGCGTCGACACCGTCGGGCATGATCACGCCTGTGAGAATGGGTGAATACACGGCAGGCTCGACGCACTGAATCTGCAAACCCCAGGCCTTCACGGCGTTGCGCACGCCCTGTGCCCAGCGTTGGTGGCGCGCGAAGATCAGATCCAGCCCTTGCGCGAGCATCATGTCGCAGGCTTCACTCAGGGCGTACAACAGATTGGTATTGGGCGTGGTCGGGAAATAACCGGTTTTGTTCATTTCAATAAACTCATCCCAGGCCCAGAAGGCCTTGGGCTGGGTGGCGGTTTTGCTGGCGGCAACGGCTTTGACCGATACCGCGTTGAAACTGATGCCGGGCGGCAACATCAGGCCCTTTTGCGAGCCGCCGATGCTGACATCCACGCCCCATTCGTCATGCCGGTAGTCAGCCGAACCCACGCCGGAGACGGTGTCCACCAGCAGCAGAGCGGGGTGTTTCGCGGCGTCAATGGCCTTGCGCACAGCGGCAATATTGCTGGTCACGCCCGTAGAGGTTTCGTTGTGAACCACACACACGGCCTTGATGCTGTGTTGGGCGTCCGCCATGAGTCGTTCTTCGATCAGGTCGGCACGCACACCGTGGCGCCACACTTCCGCGCCAGGATGGCACAGGACTTCTGGCTTGAGTCCAAGGCGCGAAGCCAATTTTTGCCACAAGGCAGCGAAATGGCCAGTCTCGTACATCAGCACGTGGTCGCCTTGGTTCAAGGTATTGACCAAAGCCGCCTCCCAGGCGGCCGTGCCTGAGGCCGGGTAGATGATGACAGGTTGGCTGGTTTGGAAAATTTTGCGAATGTCTGCCAGCACTTTAAGTCCGAGCGCGCCAAACTCGGGGCCACGGTGATCGATGGTCGGATGGCTCATGGCGTGCAAGATGCGGTCTGGCACAGGCGAGGGGCCGGGGATATTCAAAAAATGCCGACCGGAAGGATGGTAGTTGAGCGGGGTCATGGGAAATGGGTAATGGACGGAGGTTGGCGGCGCGGGGCGATGTGAGGCGAAGGTTGTAACTGTCAAAGCCGTGGGTAACCACAATTTTTGCACATTCGCGGCAAGATACAGTAGGTGGTTCCCCACTTGGCCACACGTCTGTCCGCAACTGCTTCCTTCATTCTCATGAACGCCCCCGTCGCATTGAAAAACCTCCAGCCATCTGCGCAGGACGCCTACGAAGCGGTGTCTGGCAGGAGTAACGAGGTGGCGGGCCTTCTGGCCGCCCGACTCACCGGCGAAACGCAGGGTGAAGTACTGTTTTCAACAGCAGACCGGGGTCGTTACGCCACAGACGCGTCGATTTACCAGCAAATGCCTGTGGGAGTGTTTGTCCCGCGCAACGCTGATGAGGTAAAAACCGCGCTCGACATTTGTCGCGACCTGAAAGTGCCGCTCGTGCCACGTGGCGGCGGTACCAGCCAGTGCGGGCAAACGGTCGGCGCGGGTTTGGTGATTGACCATAGCAAACATCTGCGCAACGTGATCAGTGTGGACGTTGAAAAACGCGCGGTTGAAGTCGAGCCCGGCTTGGTACTGGATCACTTGAACGCAGCCCTTAGACCGCATGGTCTGTGGTATCCGGTCGATGTCTCGACCAGTGCGCAAGCCACCCTGGGCGGCATGGCTGGCAACAACTCCTGCGGCAGTCGCTCCATCGCCTATGGCAACATGGTGCATAACGTGTTGGGCGCGAAGGCGTGGTTGTCAGATGGCAACTTGATCGACATGGGACGGTTTGAGGTCGCCAGCGGGCGGGCGCGGCACATTGGCGAGCAGGTGCGCGACCTATGCGTTACTCACGCCCAGGATATTGACAACTTGTGGCCTAAAGTGATCCGCCGCGTCGGAGGCTACAACCTCGATATCTTCCAGCCGCAGAGCGAGCGGCCCTACACGCGAGACGGCTCCGTCAACCTGGCACATTTGCTGATTGGCAGCGAAGGCACGCTGGCACTGACTCAATCCTTGACCTTGCAATTGACCGAATTGCCACGCCACAAGGTGCTGGGCGTAGTGAACTTCGAGAGTTTTCACAAGGCGATGGATTCGGCCCAGCACATCGTCAAACTCAACGATGTCAATGGCCCTGCAACACTGACCGCTGTCGAATTGGTTGACCGCACGATGATTGAGCTGGCCTTGCAAAACCCGGCCTTTGCGCCGACGATGGGTAAAGCGCTGATGGGTCGCCCCGCCGCCATTTTGTTAGTCGAATTCGCGGGAGCTGACCGCGCCGCTTTGCTTCCAAAATTGAAACAGCTGGTCGAACTGATGGCCGACCTGGGCCTGCCCGGTTGCGTGGTGGAGATGCCCGAGGAGGCTGCGCAAAAAGCGCTGTGGGAGGTTCGCAAAGCCGGCCTGAACATCATGATGAGTTTGAAGGGTGACGGCAAACCGGTGAGCTTCATTGAAGATTGCGCTGTGCCCTTGCAACACTTGGCGGAATACACCGACGCGCTTACCCAGGTGTTTGCCCGCCATGGCTCGCGCGGCACCTGGTACGCTCACGCGAGTGTGGGCACCTTGCATGTGCGGCCGATTTTGGACATGCGCCGTGGGGATGCTTTGAAAATGCGCGCCATCGCCGAAGAAGCCAGCGCCCTTGTGCGTAAGTTCAAAGGGGCTTACAGCGGCGAGCACGGTGACGGCCTGTGCCGGGGCGAGTGGATTGAATGGCAGTTTGGAAAGAACGTAACGCAAGCGTTTGGGCAAATCAAGGCGCTGATGGATCCGCTCAATTTGCTCTGCCCGAAACGCATGGTGAACCCGCCCAAGATGGACGATGCGACGCTGATGCGTTTCCCGCCCACATACAAAGTCATTCCCATCCAAACCACGCTCGACTGGAGCGTCTGGAACGTGCAGAACGACCCGGTCACCGAAGCCACTACCGCGCCCGGCACGGGTGGCGACCCGGCGCAGGGTTTCGCCAAAGCGGTGGAGATGTGCAACAACAACGGCCACTGCCGAAAGTTCGACACCGGCACGATGTGCCCGAGTTACCGCGTCACGCGCGACGAAAAACACCTCACACGCGGGCGGGCCAACACCTTGCGACTGGCCTTGACCGGGCAACTCGAAGGCCTGAATGCTGCCGACGCCATGGTCAGCGAGGAGGTCAAGGAAGCGTTTGACCTGTGTGTGAGCTGCAAAGGCTGCAAGCGCGACTGCCCCACTGGGGTGGACATGGCCAAGATGAAGGTCGAATTTCTTCACCACTACAAAGCCAAACATGGCTTCAGTTTGAAAGACCGCCTGATCGCCAATTTGCCCGACTACGCGCCGTGGGCCAGCCGTCTTGCGCCTTTGTTGAACCTGCGAGACATGGTTCCGGGTCTCGCATTTTTGAGCGAAAAGCTGCTGGGCTTCTCTGCCAAACGCACTTTGCCGCAGTGGCAATCGCGACATTTTTTCAATACAAAACATGAGGCAGTTTCCCGCGAAGCCGTGTTGGCGGCCGCCAAGCCAGTGGTTTTGTTTGTCGACACGTTCAACGGTTATTTTGAGTCTCAAATTGCGGTTGATGCGCTAAAAGTTCTGTCAGGTCTTGGATACAGTGCGCACATCGCTGCTAAATCAGTAGCTAATGACCAATCAGGAAAAGCGCTGTGTTGTGGCCGTACCTACCTGGCCAGCGGTAGGGTCGATGAAGCAAAGGTTAAAGCGGGCGAGTTGATTGACGCTTTGTTGCCTTTTGCGCAGCAAGGTATTCCCATCGTCGGTTTGGAGCCTTCCTGCCTGCTCACCTTGCGCGACGAGGCGCTGGCTATGGGTTTGGGCGCGAAGGCCGAGCTAGTCGCCCGCCAGGCATTGTTATTCGAAGAATTTTTGGCGCGAGAGCTAAAAGCTGGCAAACTTGATTCGCTCGGCAAGCAACTCAAGCCCGCTGCTGCGCCCATCCTGCTTCACGGGCATTGCCATCAGAAGGCTTTTGATGCAGTGAGCCCGATTATGGAAATCCTCAAGCTCATCCCGAATGCAAAACCTGAATTGATCGAATCGAGCTGCTGCGGCATGGCGGGCAGTTTTGGTTATGAAGCGAACCATTTCGATGTTTCCATGCAAATGGC
This sequence comes from Rhodoferax sp., assembly GCA_031418395.1. Taxonomy (GTDB): domain Bacteria; phylum Pseudomonadota; class Gammaproteobacteria; order Burkholderiales; family Burkholderiaceae_C; genus JANYCG01. The sequence continues at coordinate 37,676 of JANOXL010000385.1, forward strand.
CGAGCTGAGCCTGCTGCCCGCAGTACGAAAGCAGCCCGACGCGATCGTGGTGGCAGACGGAACCAGTTGCCGTCATCAGATTCATGACGGTGCGGGGCGCAGGGCGGTGCATGTGGCGACTCTGCTGGCGGGTTTGCTCAGTTGAAAGTGCTGATTTCGCTTACCGGATTGGTTAGTCGTAGCCTCCGGGATTGCCTTACGGTGAAGCCAGTGAAACCGGGATGGGTGACTCCGAGAATGGTCCCCGCCACGAAGAACATCGGCCCAATTAGCGAAAGCCCGGCGCGCGGCGCCAGCTTTCTTTGGCTGCGTCAAATCACCATCTTGCTGTAAACCAGAAACCCCACGTGCTGCGCGACCTTGTCGTACAGCAAACGGCCCGGTGTATTGGTCTCGTGGGTTTGCCAATAAACGCGGGGAGAGCCATCGCGGCGGGCGGCGTCATAAACAGCGTTGATCAACGCCCGGCCAACGCCCTTGCCGCGTTCAGACTCCAGCGTGAACAAATCCTGCAGATAACAGTTCGGCTCGATTTGCGTCGTGCTGCGGTGGTACAGGTAATGCACGGTGCCCACGAGCGCGCCATCATGCTCGGCCACCAGCGCATGTATTGGCTCATAGGCGTCAAAAAAGCGCGACCAGGTCATTCGTGTGATCTCGGGCGCCAGCGCAGTGGGACCTTCGCGTTTGTAAAACGCGTTGTAGCCGTCCCAAAGCGGTTTCCAGTTGGCGAAGTCTGTTTTGGCTAGGGGCCTGATCAACACGGCTGAGGTCATGAGGTTCTCCTGGAAGCGTGCCTTTTGAAAAATTGCGCGCGGCTGAAAATTCCGAAAGTGGATCAATCCCGGTTCATTGTGCCGAGCTTCAACTTTCTGTTGCTGACAAATTCACATCGCTGCAATGACAGCGGATCGACAAACGCGATTGACTTGGCGAGCAGCTGCAACGGTTTTCCATAATCAACAGAACCTTCCGGCGTGAGCACCGGGTAGACGCCATCGTTCAGAATCGGCAACCCCAGCGCGTTCATGTGTACACGCAACTGGTGGCGTTGGCCAGTGACGGGTTTCAGTTCGTACCGCGCGAGCGTGCCGATGACTTCGAGGAGCCGAATTTCCGTGATCGCATTGGGCGGGCCTTCCGCTTCGCATTGCTGCATAAAGTGGGCAGATTCGGCGAGGCGAGATTCGCGGCGCAACACACGACTCGGCGGCCAGGACAGTACGGCGTTCCAGGGGGCAATCGCTTCGTAGGTTTTATGCACCGCTCGATTGCGAAACAGCGCGTGGTAGGCGTCGCGTGTGGCCGGGTTGATGGAGAACATCACCAGCCCGGCGGTGTCGCGGTCGATGCGGTGGATGGGCACCAGGTCATTCAAACCGAGTTGGTTTTTCAGGCGCACCAGCACGGTCTCCTGCAGGTATTTGCCGGACGGCATGACAGGCAGGAAGTGCGGTTTGTCCACCACCAGCAAGTGCGCATCCTGGTACAGCACGACTTCCCGAAACGGGATCGGTGTTTCCTGCGGTACGTCGCGAAAGTAATAGAGGCGAAGGCCGGCTTGGTAGGGTAATTGCGCAGCGATGGGGTGGCCGCTGTCGTCCAACACATCGCCTTTGGCGACACGTTCGTGCCAGGTGTCTGCGTCAACGTGGGGAAATCGTTGGATCAAAAAATCGAGCGCTGTCGGCCATGACCCTGGCGGCAAAACCGTACAACTGGCCGACACGCCGTGTCGCGTGGGGGGCGGGTTGGGGCGAAAACGGGCCAATGGGTGCGGTTTTCGTGTGAAGGCTCAGAACCTGATCATCCAGGCTGCACAGACCGGCGTTTGAACACCACATCCCACACACCATGCCCGAGCTTGATGCCCCGGTTTTCGAACTTGGTGAGTGGCCGATAAAAGGGTTTGGGCGCGTAACCGGCGTTATCGCCAGCACGGCTGTCACCACCGTTGGACACGGAGTTTTCCAGCAAGGGTTCGGCGCGCACCACCTCCAAAATCTGCTCGGCGTAGGGCTGCCAATCGGTGGCGGCATGGATGTAGCCACCCGGCTTGAGCCGCGTCACCAGCTTGGCGACCAGCAGCGGCTGGATCAAACGGCGTTTGTTGTGGCGCTTCTTGTGCCACGGGTCGGGGAAGAAGATATGGATGCCATCCAGGCTTTGCGGGGCCAGCATGTTGTCCACAACTTCCACCGCATCATGGGCCACGATGCGGATATTGGTGAGGCCATTTTCGCCAATCCGTTTGAGTAAGGCGCCTACACCGGGCTCGTGGACTTCGCAACATAGAAAGTTGGTTTCTGACAGCGTGGCCGCAATCTGCGCAGTGGCTTCACCCATGCCAAAGCCGATTTCCAATACAAGGGGGCGTTGCGCAAGCTTTTCGCCAGAATTTGCAAGGCTTGGCGCTGTAGTACCAGGAAAATTTGCGAAAGCAGCTACCAAATCGATAGTGGACGATGCATAGGGTATTAAGACCTTTGGGCCGATTTCCGCTAGCGCGCGGGTTTGACCCACCGTCGTGCGGCCTTGGCGGCGTACAAAACTGCGAATGACGCGCGGGTGGGGGACGTCGCCCGGCGCAGGGGCCAGTGTGAGGTCAGCTAGAGCAGAATCAGCTGAGGGCTGAGCGTTCGCAAGAGGATTTGGGAGATTCACAGTGGCAATTGTAGAGTTCGTGCCATTGCGCAACCCAGTGTGCCAGTGCCTCGGACACGTTTTGTCCGTTGCTCGTGATCGAATCAGTCGAGAGGCCCAGCACGCTTGCTGCTTCGCTGAGTGTTGCCAAAGGCCGCGAAACGTCCAACGCGGCTGCGCCATTTTGTTTGGAGAGTTTTTCGCCGTTGGCACCCAGAACCAGAGGTGTGTGCAAATAGTGCGGCGTTGCCAGGCCCAATGCCCGTTGCAACAGGATTTGTCGGGCCGTGTTGTCCGCCAGGTCTTCACCGCGTACCACGTGCGTTATGCCCTGCGCTGCATCGTCAACCACGACGGCCAGCTGGTAGGTAAAACAGCTATCGGTACGCAGCAAGGAGAAGTCACCAACTTCAACGTCAACAGCCTGATGCTGCGCGCCCAGCCGGCGATCTTGCCAGTCCACCGATTGTTTTAAACCGATCAGATCAATACGCAGGCGCCAGGCTAATGATGACGCTGTGAGTCGGCGCAGGCGGCAAGTTCCTGGATAGACGAGTTCCCGGCCGCGTTCTGGCAAAAGGCCCTGAGCACGTAACGCGGCCTCGATGTCTTTGCGGGAGCATTGGCAAGCGTAGGCGAAGTCGTTTGATTTCAGCTGCTCCAGCGCTTGAACGTAGCGTTCCCGCCGCGCCGACTGGTACACCGGTGGCTCGTTCGGGTGCAAACCCAGCGCCGCGAGTTGCTGCAAGATGACACGATCCATACCTGCCACGCTGCGTGGGGCGTCTACGTCTTCGATACGGATCAGCCACGTCCCGTGATGAGCCCGCGCATCCAGCCAACTGGCCAGGGCTGCGACGACGGATCCAGCGTGCAAAGGCCCGGTGGGTGAGGGCGCGAATCTACCTCTGTAGCCTGTCTGCATGCGTCGCCATTTACATCGCGGCGAGCGCCAGCTCCAGACCTGAAACGAAGGCGTCTTCCACGCGGTGACCAATACACCAATCGCCACATAAGCCGACACCCGCCTTGGCCTGCCACAAATGGCTTTGGCCCAGCGGCTGGGTGGTCTGCGCATGTAGCCAGCGGCGCGTCTGCACCAGCGCGGGCACTGCCCGGATACCGGTAACTTCGGAAAACGCCTTGAGCAATTTGGCTTGTACGCGGGTTTCGTCGTCCATCAAGTGTTCGGCGCTCCAAGCGGCACTGGCCTGCACCGTCCAGCGTTCCACCGAGCCACGGCCCGGCTTGGACGACTCACGTGCCAACCAGGCCACACGGTGGTGCGTGCTGCGTGCGGCGTTCCACTGCGGGCCCAACGCTGACAAATTGGGTTGCATGGCCTGTGGAAACGCCAGCATCAGCGTCCAACAGGGGGCGACATGCACGGCATCCAGACTTTTTCCAAATAAAGCAGCGACTTTCGAGCTCAGGACCAAATCACGCGCCTGGGGCGATGGGGTGGCGATCAGCACACCGTCGAAACCTGAATAAACGTGCTGCGCATCGTCGGCGCCTACTGTGCGCAGCTGCCAGCGTTGGGGATTCAAGGCGTCCGGCTCAATGCGGCTCACGCGAGTCAACTTTTCCAGTTGGCCACCGGCCACCAGCGGCTGGGCCCAGGCCTGTAGCAGGGCTTGCATACCCGGCACCGGCACCCAATGCGGTTCACGCGCGGGCAAACCAGCGGCGGTGACGCGGCCCAACTCGTCCAGCACACGCACGGTGTTGGCGCTCCAGGGTTTGCACAGGCCGGGCACGGTTTGGAGCGCCATGGCAAATCGTGGATCACGTACGGTGAAATACTGTGCCCCCGAGTCAAAACCGCCAAAGGCTGAATCGACTGTGGCCATACGCCCGCCCACGCTGGCGGCTTTATCGAACAAGGTGACCGCGTGGCCCGCCTGCTGCAAGGTACGTGCGCAGGTGATGCCGGCCATGCCCGCGCCAATCACGGCCAGGCTGCGGGGTCGGTGCCGCGACGGAGGGATTTTGCGGGCTGACTCGCGGGATGGGGCCATGGGGGAATTACTCCTGTTGTATCTTGATGTTGTCGCTGTCGCTCTTCTGCACTTTACACGCCCTCGGGTACAACGCAAGCTTTGCCAGGTTGGTAGGCAGTTTGAAGGCCAGCTTGAATTGGCCAGTTCGGGAACAATATAGGCTGGGCTGCTTGCCCTCAACTGACCTATCTCATGATCACATTTCGAAAATCCGCAGAGCGCGGTTACGCCGACCACGGCTGGCTCAAGTCGTTCCACAGTTTCTCCTTTGCCGGTTATCACGACCCGAAACACATGGGTTTTGGCAACCTGCGCGTCATCAACGAAGACCGTATTTCACCGGGCACTGGTTTTGGCACCCACGGCCACCGCGATATGGAAATCATCAGTTACGTGCTGTCAGGCAACCTGGCCCACAAAGACACCCTGGGCAACGCCAAAGGCATTCCGCCGGGCGACGTGCAGCGCATGAGTGCCGGCAGCGGTGTGCAACACAGCGAGTTCAATCATGCGCCCGATCAGACCACGCATTTTTTGCAAATCTGGATCGAACCCAATGTGCGCGGCATTGCGCCTGGCTACGAGCAAAAGACCTTTGCCGAAACTGAAAAACGCGGCAAGCTGCGCCTGGTGGCCTCCAACCAGGGCCTGGAGGGTTCGGTCACGATCCATGCCGATGCCAATCTTTATGCGGGCTTGTTCGATGCGACCGAAAGTGCACAGTTGGCGTTGAATCCAAGCCGCAAAACCTACGTTCACCTGATTCGTGGCGAGTTGCAGGTCAATGGGCTGGCTATCAGCGGCGGCGACGCGGCATTGCTGCACAGCGAGACGCAGCTTGTACTCAACAACGGCAAACAAGCCGAAGTGCTGGTGTTCGACCTCGCCGATTGAAGAAACCCGATGCCAAGAATAGTCGTCGTTTTTCATTCCGGTTACGGCCACACGCAACGTATGGCGCAAGCGGTGGCGCAAGGCGCTGATGCCGAACTTCTGGCGATCGACGCCGATGGCAACTTGCCGCAAAGCGGCTGGGAAACTTTGGCTGCGGCAGATGCCATTATTTTTGGCTCGCCCACGTACATGGCCTCGGTGAGCTGGCAATTCAAAAAGTTTGCCGATGCTTCCAGCAAGCCCTGGTATGCGCAGGCCTGGAAGGACAAGCTGGCTGCGGGTTTCACCAACAGTGGCGGCTTGAGCGGTGATAAGTTGGCCACGCTGGATGCCATCTTCCACCTGGCCATGCAACATTCGATGATCTGGGTGAGCCAGGGTCTGATGCCCAGCAACCGCAAGAGCTCGAGCCGAGATGACCCCAACAGTCTGGCGTCTTACAGCGGTGCCATGGCCCATTCGCCAGCCGATGCCTCACCCGCAGAAATGCAGCCCGGTGACTTGGAAACGGCGCGTCTTTTGGGTCAGCGCGTGGCGGACCTGGCGTCGCGTTTCAAGTAGAGATGCGCTACACAGAGCTTTGGTGATCCCGTGACTATTGCTATAAAATATATAGCAAGATAATCAATAAATACGAGACCTAAGGGCTGAAAGTTCCCTTAACCACGTTTTGCGACGGTGAAAATGGCACAATCATACCTAATTTGGGTATGATTGTGCTGCTTATTTCAAATTGCCAAGTTTTTTCGCCAAGTTCGAAGATTTTTCATATTCGTTCTTGATCTCTGCGGTGAACTGCTCGGTGCCTGCCGCCGTGATCTGGGCACCCAGGGTGACCAACTTGGCGGTAACTTCCGGTGCCGCCATAGCCGTTTGAATCCAGCCGGCCAGCACAGCGATGACTTCGGGTGGCGTTTTGGCGGGGGCCACAAAACCGTACCAAACGGGGGTTGCGACGTAACCGGGGACGTTGATCTCCTCCGGCATGGCAGGCACATCGGGCATTTGCGGTGAGCGCCGCGTGTCGAAAACAGCCAGGCCCTTCGCGCGCCCCGACTGCAGGTGCGGCAGCACCAACGGGCCGACTGCGGGGAACAGCGGCAACTGGCCACCGATCAAATCGGTCATGGCCTGGGCCGTGCTCTTGTAGGGAATCTCCAGCACGTCGATACCCACTGCCTGCTTGAACAACTCCATCTCATTTTGACTCGGTCCAGGGCCGGACGTACCGTAACTCAGCTTGCCCGGATTGGCCTTGGCATAGGCGATCAACTCTTTGACACTATTGATTTTCAGGGCCGGGGAGACGGCCAGCACCAGAGGTATCGCTGCTACCTTGACGATGGGTGAAAAATCCTTGACCGGGTCGAACGGCGGTTTTAGCGCCTGGCTCGGAAGAATCACCAGCGTATTGGCAGCGATCATGATGGTGTAGCCGTCCGGCGCCGCTTTGGTTAGTAGCTGGGTGCCGATCAGGCTGCCCGCACCTTCCCGGTTTTCCACTACGACGGTATGGCCGGTTTTTTCAGTGATGCTTTGCGCCACGGTGCGCGCCAACACGTCGCTGCCGGTGCCGGCCGAGTAGGGCACGATGATCTTGATCGGCCGGTTGGGATAGCCAGCTTGCGCCAAGGCGCTCTGGGGCAAACCGGCCAGCAGGCAACTGGCAGCGACCGCTGCGAGGCCCAACACGCGGCGACGCACGAATCGGCTTGAGGTTTTTGACGATGGTGTGATGTGGCAATGTTTCATAGGGCGGCCTGATTGAAGTGACGTTGAAGTGGCGTTGAGGTTGACGAGGTTCGAACTACCAGCGCAGTGCGCAGCAAAGACGCCTTTTACGGTGATACCTTAATAGATAGACAATTAAAGCCTCCGCCTCTATTAAACGTTTTAACCCTCGGTTTTCGGCTACAGATTTACCCTAGTTTTGACGCTATATCGCGCCTTTCCGATGCAATCCGGAGCGCAGAGGCGCTTTCGGATTGACATGAGCACGAGCTGAAATTATAATAGTTATACAATTAAAATGGAAGCTGAGTACAGAGAAGAGAAGAAGCGAAAAAACCAGAACTTGAAAGTTGCAACGCGAAAGACCCCCATGAACTGGCCCACGGTGATTTACAACGAGGAAGTGATGCGCGAAGGCTTCGGCATCGAAGACGTCACTATTCCTTTGCAGGCTAAGGTTGACTTTCTGGACGCTTTGTCGGAAACCGGTTTGAAGCGCATCACGGTTGGCGCCTTTGTCAGCCCCAAGTTCGTGCCGCAAATGGCGTGTTTTGAAGAGTTGCTGCAAAAATTTCATCCCCAACCCGGTGTCTCTTACCTCGCCTTCATTCACAACCAGAAAGCCCGTCAAATGGCGCAGCGTTATGCGCCACCCCTCACCGTAGAGGACGACGTCTTCACTCTGTTTCTGGATATCTGCGACGTGCATCAGCTGCGCAACGTCAATCGATCCGTGGCGCAGATAGTCGATTCCTGGCCTGAGGCAATTCAAGATGCGAAGCGCCGGGGCGTCAACAAGGCGCGTATCGGCATCGCGTCGGTTTGGGGCTCCAACTTCATGGGCAAGTTTTCGCAAGAGTTCCGGCTGTCGTTTCTGACGCATCAGATATCACTCTTGCATGCTGCGGGCATTGAGGTGATCGAAATCGGGCTGCACGACTCGCAAAGCTGGTGTCTGCCGCACGAGATGGAAGGCGACTTGAAAGAAATCAAGCGCCGTTGGCCGTCAGTGCGGCAATTTCACCTCCACATGCACAATGCGCGCGGCATGGCGCTGCCGTCCATGTACGCAGCGCTACGCACGCTGGACGCGAACGACACCTTGATTTTGGAGGGCACGGTGGGTGGCATTGGCGGCGGGCAATTTGGCGGCAATGGGCGGGCCTCGGCCATGGCACCCACAGAAGACCTGCTACACATGCTCGAAGGCATGGGTATCCCCACTGGCGTTGATTTGGGCAAGATCATCGACTGTGTGTGGGCGCTTGAGAAGATCATTGGCAGACCCACCTTTGGCCACGTCTCCAAGGCTGGCCCACGCCCCACGACACCCGACGCGTTTTACGACGCCAACATGCCGGGCATGGAGAGCCTGGAGGCCGCGCGGCACTTCAAGCTGGGCCCACAGGCCTACGAGCGGGAGGGGTATCGGCCCTGGAACAAGCCGATTTCACCGACTTTGCAGCCAACTCCGTAAGCGGCGTTCAAGCCCTGTTCAACAGCAATCACCACCAAACTACGCCTTAAGGAAAAAGACACATGGACTTCAGTTTTTCAGAAGATCAAATCGCAATTCGTGACTCGGTTCGCAAGTACGCCGAAGCCGAATTGGCGCCTCACTACCAGCGCTGGGATCGCACGGGTGAGTGGCTGACCAAAGACTTTATGGACAAACTCGTCAACATGGGCCTCTTGCGCCTTCGCCTGCCCGAGAAGTATGGTGGACAGGACTACTCCTTTGTCGATTGCGGCATCGTGTGTGAAGAGATTGGCCGCGCCGACCACCAGATCCGCTACATCATCTCCAACGCCATCCACCTGGGCGAGATGGCTTCATCGCTGCACCCTGATCTGCAGGAAGAGTGGATTCCCCGCATTGCCAATGGCGAGATGATGTCGCTGGCCTTTACCGAGCCACGGGGTGGCGCTGACGCCGGCAACATTGCCACCAAGGCGGTTCGTGACGGCGACCATTGGGTTATTTCAGGTGAAAAAACCAGCATCACCTTTACTGGCGTCTCCAAGGTTGTGTTTGTCTCGGCACGCACCGGCAAACCGGGCCCCAGGGGTTTGTCGTTCTTCCTGGTTCCTACCGACACGCCGGGTTTGACGACCACGAATTTCGAACGCATGGGCCAAAAGCTGGACCGAGGCGGCAGCATGTTTTTTGACGAGGTGCGCATCCCGGCCCGCAACATGGTGGGCAAGGAGAACGAAGGTTTCATCTGGGCCATGACGATCATTGGATACAACCGAAATTTTGTGCCGCTGGCCTGTATTGGTGCCGCTCAGAAGTCGCTTGAGGAAACCATGGAATACCTCAAGACGCGGCAAATCATGGGCAAATCTGCGTCCAAATGGCAAGGCGTTGCGAACGAACTGGCCACCGAGGCCACCAAGCTGGAAGCCGCACGCATGTTGTGTTACCGCGCGCTGTCGCTCAAAGATAAAGGCCAGCGCCATGACGCGGAAAGCTCCATGGCGAAGTGGTTTGGCGTCAAGACGGCCAACGAAGCGCTGTATACCTGCATGCGTTTGAACGGCCACTACGGCTGGGCCAAGGATTTGCCGCATGAGCAGCGATTGCGAGACTGCCTGGGCATGGAATCGGCAGATGGTCCGCGTGAGGTGCATTTGGGCATCATTGCGCGCGACTTGCTCGGCAAGGAATTTGCGCCGTTCTGAGACAGGACCAGGTTATGGGCCCTTTGCACGGATTGAAAGTTATCGAACTAGCGGGCATTGGCCCTGGCCCCATGGCAGCGATGTTGCTGGCTGACATGGGTGCAACTGTCCTGCGGGTAGACCGCAAAGTGCCCGCGGGGCTAGGCGTGGCCCGGCCAGAGAAGTTTGATCTCTTGCTGCGCAACCGGCGCTCGATACCGCTGGATCTGAAGCAGCCGAAGGCGGTTGAGTTTGTGCTGGATCTCGTCAGCCGCTCCGACGTGCTGATTGAGGGTTTTCGGCCCGGCGTGACCGAGCGCCTGGGCCTTGGCCCCGAGGTGTGCCTCGAAAAAAATCCCAAATTGATTTACGGTCGCATTACCGGCTGGGGGCAGTCCGGGCCACTGGCAGACGCAGTCGGCCATGACATCAACTACATCGCCTTGACCGGCGCGCTACACGCTTTTGGGCGTGCGGACCAGGCACCTGCCATGCCCATCAACCTGGTGGGTGATTTTGGCGGTGGCACGATGTATTTGGTCATGGGTATCCTGGCTGCGTTGTATGAAGCGAAATCGTCTGGCAAAGGTCAGGTGGTCGATGCCGCCATGGTCGACGGTGTGGCGTCGTTGATGACGCAGCCCCATGGCACACTGGCGGCTGGGATGATGTCGCATGCGCGCGGCACCAACATCACGGACTCCGGGGCACCGTTTTATGACGTCTACGTCTGTTCGGATGGCAAATGGATCAGCCTGGGCGCCGTTGAAAAGAAATTCTATGCAGAAGCGCTTCGGGTGATGCAGCTAGACGGGCTTTTGGTCGACCAGTGGAATCGGACGAGTTGGCCTGCGGCCAAGGCCCGAATCGCAGAGGTGATCAAAACCCGGACTCAGGACGATTGGTGCGCCAGGTTCGAAGGTACGGAGTCCTGTTTTGCGCCGGTGCTCACGATTGCGCAAGCGCCACAGCACCCGCATCTCCTGGCACGTGGGACCTACATTGAAATTGACGGTATCACGCAACCCGCGCCTGCGCCGCGTTTCAGCCGAACTAAGGCACCAAGCCCCAGGGCGTTTCGCCCTTGGCAGCGCGATGAAGCTGCAGATATTCTTGCGCCGTGGTTGTCGTCCTCTGAGACTGACGCCCTTGCCGCTACCGGTCTGCTAGATTGAGTTTGCCGTTCTTGCCCCATCACGTCAATATGTCAACCCAACGCATGTCAATCTAAAGCGCCGCGTCACAGGAGTACTTCAATGCTGATCTCACAAACTTTTCAACAGGCTGCCGCCGAGCGTCAATATTTGCGCAAAGACACGTTTCAAGGCCACATCACTGACCTGATTGCTACGAGTCAATCCCTTCAACCGGGAGAACAGGCGTTTTTGGTGGAGCAAGACGCCAACTGGGTCACCCCCACGCACTACCACGGTGAGCACCAGTTTCAGGTGGTCACCGCCGGTTACGGGACGATTGGCCGTCATGAGGTTAAGCCATTGTGTGTCCACTATGCCGCCCCAGAAACCGCCTACGGCCCCATCGTCGCTGGGAAAGAGGGCGTTTCTTACCTGACCATGCGCATGTCGGGCGAGGTTGGGGCTTGGTATATCCACAAGCCCGGTTCGCGCGAGCGCATGCAACCAGGCTTGAAGCGCGAGCAGCAACACGGTGGTGCTCAACAGGCTGTAGACGCGCAAGCGCTGGCGGGTCTGGCCCAAACCACGGTCGAAGTGCTGATTGAGCCGCGTGATGACGGCCTGGCCGCGCATTTGCTGCGTATTGCAGCGGGGCAGCAACACCTAATGGCGGCGCAATTTCCGCACGGTGGGCGTTATTACGTGCTCACCCAGGGGTCTGCCCACTGGGCGCAGGCAGAGAACCAAGCCTTGTCCGTGGCGTTTGCGTCCGCTGATGAAGCACTGCCATTGGTCGCCGGAGCAGGCGGGGCTGAAATCGTGGTGCTCCAGTTTCCATTGCAGGCCCTGGAGCACAAGAGTCGCATTAATGGGGACTGAAAATTGAGCAAAGTTTTGTCCACCGCATTCAATATTGATGACCTTCGCGAGGCTGCGCGACGCATCTTGCCGCGAGGTGTATTTGAGTATGTCGATAGGGGCACAGAAGATGAATTGGCGGTTCGCAACAACCGACTGGCGTTTGAGCGGATTGCGTTAAAGCCACGGGTTTTGCAAGACGTATCGCAGCGCTCAATGGCCACTGAGTTGTTTGGTGTGGCCAGCGCGATGCCTTTGGCCATTGCGCCTACCGGCGCGGCTGGACTCTTGTGTTACCTGGGAGAAGTGCAAATCGCCAGGGCGGCTGCCAAAGCGGGCATTCCGTTCACCTTGTCGACCTACTCCATCAATTCGATGGAGCAAGTCGCTCAGGAAGCCGGTGGCCGTTTGTGGTTTCAGTTGTACATGTGGCCAGACCGGAACATGTCGCACCAACTCGTGCAGCGTGCCAAAAGTGCCGGATACGAGGCGCTGGTGGTCACCGTGGACACCGTCGCGGCACCCAACCGCGAGTACAACCAGCGCAATGGTTTCGCTTTGCCTTTTGTCCTCAATCGGCGCAATGCCTTTGATATGGCGACCCATCCGCGTTGGCTGGTGCAGGTGATACTGCGGTATGCAATGAATTCTGGAATGCCGCACCTTGAAAACCTGCCAGATGCGTTGCGCCAATCCCTGATGGGCACGCCCGCCAGTCAGCGAGCTTTGCCCAAAAACGACTCACTCACCTGGGACGATCTGCGCGAACTGCGGCGGATATGGTCTGGACCCTTGATGGTCAAGGGCATTCTGGATCCGCAAGACGCAGAGATGGCCGTTCAATGCGGCGCAGACGCCGTGATTGTCTCTAACCACGGTGGGCGCAATCTGGACAGTTCTATTCCACCCATCTCGGCCTTGCCCTGGATCGTCGAACGCGTCAATGGCCGGGCTGATGTCATGTTGGACAGTGGCATCCGGCGCGGTAGCGACATCGCCAAGGCCATTGCTTTGGGCGCCAAAGCGGTTTTTGCCGGACGCGCTGCGTTGTGGGGTGTTGCGGCGGACGGAGAGCCGGGTGCCGCCCTTGCGATTTCGATCTTGCAGCAGGAATTTGACCGTGTCATGGCGCTGATGGGCTGCACCAACCTGGCTGGGCTAGACCGCCAGCGGCTGCACTTCAACGCTGAATAGTGCGACGCTTCAGGCGCTGGCGCCTGCGACGCGTACTTTGCGTTTCACTTTGGCGACGGGCCGCAACTTGCTGATCGGCGTGTTGGGTTCATTCAGGACATCAATGGTCATCGGTGCCGGATAAGCGGCCAACACCAAATCACGCATGGTCTCCAGGTGTGCGCGCCAATAGGCTTCTGCACTGGCGGGTGTACTGGTGCGCATCAGATCCAGTGCGGTTTCGCGGCCCCGAATGTTTTCCAGGCGCAGTTTGCCCACGCTGGCTTTGGTGATTGTGCGCGCCGTGACATGCTCGTGTTGCCGGCGGATGATGTCGTAAATGAGTGATGCCAGCAAGTGGATGGTCTGGTTGCCGCAGTGCCGGGTGATGAGCATCGAGAACTCTGCCGTGAGGTCGGCGTAGTGGATCAAATCGGTTTGGGATGCTTCCCGCGCGGCAGCAATGTTGGCTTCAAGTTCGGCAAAAGCAGCTGGGTCGCGTCTAGCGGCAAGAAGGCCAGCAGCAGGTGGCTCAATGATGGTACGCGCAAGCCAGACGTCTTGCAGCGTGGTGCCGGCAAGTTGCAAAAACACACCAACCTGGCTGGCAGCAGCACCGAGGTCGATGGTGTTCACCCTGGCACCACCGTGTTTACCTCTTGAGATGGAGATGAGTGCTTCAGACTCCAGCAGGCGTAGCGCTTCACGCATGGTTGGGCGCGAGATGGCAAACTCGGCCTGCAATACGTTTTCCGGATGCAACTTGTCACCCGGCTTGAGTCTGCCGGTGACGATCTGGCGGCGCAATTCAGCCGCGACTGTTTCGGCGGCTTTTGGGCGTCTTGGGGTTTCTGTTTTGGCCACTGGCTAAAGGGTTTTAGAACGTTCCATTTGACAGTCTTAAATGCTGCAAATGTCTGAAAAACAAGCATTGAGAATACCATAGGCACGCACCGCCGAACGCCGGGCGCAGTCGAGCAAAGATGAGCAGAAGCTTCTGCAAGAATCAAGTCTGGAAGTCACTGAAAATCTAAATAGCTATACAATTAGAGTGGATCCAATCAAGGCAAAAATGCCGCCCTGGAACATCACTCGAAAGCCCAGAAACGAAAGCCATGGAATGAAAGCCTTAAGCGGCATCAAAGTGCTGGATTTTTCAACCGTTTTTGCAGGACCTCACTGCGGGCAGTTGTTGGGCGATTACGGTGCCGATGTCATCAAAATCGAGCCAACGGCAGGCGACGACTCCAGGCAATGGCAGCCTCTGCATGAGGGCCGCAACGGTGCGGGCACACTCTTTCTTGTGGTCAACCGGAACAAGCGCAGCTTGGTGGTTGACCTCAAAAGCCAAGATGGCATTGAAATCATTCACCGTTTGGTGAAGAACTGCGACGTCCTGTTGCAAAACTTCAGCGCAGGGGTGATGGAGCGGCTTGGCCTGGGTTACGCACGGCTTCAGGAAATTAACAACCGCCTGATCTATTGCAGCATATCGGCCTTTGGTGAAGCAGGCCCCATGGCCCGGGCCCGTGGGTATGACCCGGTGTTGCAGGCCTTCAGCGGGATGATGCAAATTCCGAAAGATGAGGCTGGGCCCTTGCCCTCTCGCCTGAGCATGCCGCTGATCGACTTCACAACGGGTCAAAACGCTTTTGCCGGTATTCTGGCCGCCATCATTCAACGCACTAGCACGGGGCAAGGTGCGCACCTGGAGGTTTGTCTTTCCGATTCGGCCGTCGCATTGCAGGCCTGGGGCTTGCAGCGCCATTGGGGAACGGCGCATGCGGGTGAAGCTGTAAAGGCGAGCGGGCCGGTCATTTCGGATAACGTGCCCTACGAATCGTTCAATGCCAGTGACGGGTATGTGTACATTGCTTGCGGCAACAACAAACTTTGGCAGCTTTTTTGCAAGGCTGTTGAGCGCCAGGACCTCATGACCCATGAAGACTATGCGACGAACGGCAAACGTCGTCAGAATTACGCTGGCCTGATGGCGATACTCAGGCCCTTGATCGCTATCCAGTCACGGGTGCATTGGGAGCAGTGTTTTGTGGCGGCCGGCGTGCCATTTGCGCCAGTGAACAACCTCGCTGAGTTGAGCGTCCACCCGCAAACCAAGGCTTCGAACATCATTCAGGAGTACATAAGTCCCCAATTTGGGAAGCTGAAAACGGTGGCTCGCGCAGTCAGGTTTGAAGGAGTGGTTGGCCCGGTCGGCAGCCCGCCGCCGGGCCTGGGCGAACACACACGTGAGGTTTTGCGGGAACTTGGCTATTTGGATGCCCAGATTGATGCCTACCAGGCAGCGGGAGTCATCGGCGGCGCCTAATGTGGGGTCGCTGATTTTCCGGGACTTGTCGCGTCTGGCAGGCCATCGCACTCTTTAGAATGCGGTGATGTTTATTCACCTTCGCCTGCACACTGAATTTTCCGTCGTTGACGGTACCAACCGCATTGACGATATTGTCAAATCTGCTGCGGCAGACGGGCAAGCCGCATTGGCCATCACAGACCTCTCCAACCTGTTTGGCACCGTCAAGTTCTACAAAGAGGCACGCGCCAAAGGTATCAAACCGATTGTGGGTGCTGAAATTTATTTGGACGGCTTTGGAGGCGACGCTGGTAACTTGTCGCGCATCGTTCTTTTGGTGCAAAACCGTCAGGGGTACTTGAATCTTTCCGAGTTGCTGGCACGCGCTTATACGCAAAACGTCGTCAAAAACCTGCCTGTTGTGAAATTGTCCTGGCTCAGCCAGTGCCACGAAGGTTTGATCGCACTTTCAGGCGCGCAGGCGGGGCCTGTGGGGCTGTCGCTGGTGCAAGGAGATGCTGAGCGTGCGCACGATGCGGCGCTGCAACTGGCGGGCATTTTCCCCCATCGCTTTTATCTGGAACTGCAACGCGCAGGCCGTGCCGACGACGAGCGCCACGTCACCGCAGTTGTGCAACTAGCCGCCCGTTTAAAGCTGCCCGTGGTGGCCACCCATCCGGTGCAGTTTGCAGCGGCCGAAGACTACGAAGCGCATGAGGCACGGGTCTGTATTGCCGATGGTGAGATATTGGCCAACCAGAGGCGCGTTCGCCGCTTCACGCGCGAGCAGTATTTCAAAACCGCCAGCGAGATGCAAGCCCTGTTTGCCGACATTCCCAGCAGCATTGCCAACACAGTGGAAATCGCCAAACGCTGCAACCTGTCACTGGTGCTGGGCAAACCGCAGTTGCCGGAATTTCCGACGCCCGAAGTGAATGGTGAAAAACTCACACCCGAGGCGTATTTCCGCCATGTGTCACATGAAGGCTTAAAGGAGCGCCTTATCCATCTTTACCCTGACGCGGCCAAACGCGCCCAGGAGCGGGCGCGTTACGAGGAGCGTCTTGAGTTCGAGATCAATACGATTTTGAAAATGGGTTTCCCCGGCTATTTTTTGATCGTGGGTGACTTCATCAACTGGGCCAAGAACAACGGCTGCCCTGTGGGGCCGGGGCGCGGCTCCGGTGCGGGCTCACTCGTCGCGTATTCGCTCAAAATCACCGACCTGGATCCACTCGAATACAACTTGCTGTTCGAGAGATTCCTGAATCCGGAGCGGGTGTCCATGCCCGACTTCGATATCGACTTCTGCCAGGCCAATCGTGACCGCGTCATTGACTACGTCAAAGACAAATATGGCAAAAACGCGGTGAGCCAGATCGTCACCTTCGGCACCATGGCGGCACGCGCAGCGATTCGCGATGTGGGTCGTGTGCTGGACATGAGTTACACCTTTTGCGACGGCATCAGCAAGTTGATCCCGAACAAGCCGGGTGTCCACATCACGATTGACGGCGCGATCAAAGCCGAACCGGTATTGGCCGAGCGTTTGGCCAAAGAAGACGACGTCAAGACCCTGCTGGAGCTCGCCCAGAAGTTGGAGGGTATGACGCGCAACGTCGGCATGCACGCCGGTGGTGTGTTGATTGCGCCAGGCAAATTGACTGACTTTTGCCCGCTGTACCAGCAACCGGGCAGTGATTCCGCCGTCAGCCAATACGACAAAGACGACGTCGAGGCGATTGGCCTTGTGAAGTTTGACTTCTTGGGCCTGGCCACATTGACGATTCTGGAAATTGCCAAAGACCTGATCATTCGCCGTCACAAAGGTCAGGCGGATTTCGCGTTTGAAAACATAGCGTTGGATGATGCGGCGACCTACCGGCTGTTTCAGGACGGAAAAACCGAAGCGGTGTTCCAGTTTGAAAGCCGTGGCATGCAGGGCATGTTGCGCGACGCACGCCCGACGCGCCTGGAAGACCTGATCGCCTTGAACGCCTTGTACCGCCCTGGCCCGATGGATTTGATCCCGACTTTCGTGGCGCGTAAAAACGGGCGCGAACCGGTCGAGTACCCGCACCCGCTGGTGGCCAACATGCTCAGCGAGACCTACGGCATCATGGTCTACCAGGAGCAGGTGATGCAGACCGCGCAGATTCTGGGCGGTTATTCACTGGGCGGCGCCGATTTGTTGCGCCGTGCCATGGGTAAGAAGAAGGCCGAGGAGATGGCCGAACACCGCACCATCTTCCGTGCTGGCGCTGCAAAAAACAACATTGATGAGGGCAAGGCCGACGAAATCTTCGACTTGATGGAGAAGTTCGCGGGTTACGGTTTCAACAAATCGCATGCGGCCGCCTATTCACTGCTGGCCTACCACACGGCTTGGGTCAAGGTGCATTACGCGGCTGAGTTCTTCTGCGCCAACATGACGGTGGAGATGGACAACACCGACAAGCTCAAGGTATTGTTTGAAGATGGGGTCAAGCAAGGCCTGAGTTTCGACGCCCCCGATATCAACCGGGGCACTTACCGTTTTGAGCCAGTCTCCGACAAAGTGGTGCGTTACGGCCTGGGCGCCATCAAAGGCACGGGCCAGCAGGCGATTGAAGCGATTGTGGCGGCTCGTGAATCGGGCGGCGCCTTCACCAGTCTGTTTGATTTCTGCGTGCGGGTAGACCGCAGCCGCCTGAACAAACGCTGTATCGACGCGCTCATCAAAGCGGGTGCATTTGATTCGCTGCAACTGAACCGAGCGGCACTCGTCGCCTCGATCGACTTGGCGGTGGACTTTGCTGCCACCACCGAGGCCAATGCCAACCAGGGTGGCCTGTTCGATATGGGCGCAGGTGATGACCATGGTGCCTCAACGCGTGAGCCGGACCTGGTGGTGGCGCTGCCATGGGGGGTGAAAGAGCGGCTCGGATTCGAGAAAAACGCGCTTGGCTTTTACCTCTCCGGCCATCTTTTTGATGAAGTGGCGCTGGAAGTGCGCAAGTTTGCAAAACGCCAGATTGAAGACCTGATCGACACCCGCGAGCCGCAGCTATTGGCGGGCATCGTTGGCGATTTTCGCGTGATCAACGGTCAGCGCGGCAAACTGGCGCTGTTCAAGCTGGACGACAAATCCGGAATGATTGACGCGCGTGTGGACGAGGCGCTGATGAACGCCCACAAAAACTTGCTCAAGGAAGATGAACTCATCATCGTCATGGGCAAAGTGCAGCCCGACCGTTTCTCCGGCGGCATGCAATTGACGGTGAACCAGATTTGGGATTTGGAGCAGGCACGTTGCCGGTTTGGCAAATACCTGCGAGTGGCCGTGAACGGTAAAGCGCCTGATGTGGGCCGCATGGTCAAGGACTTCCCCGCGAAACGCGAAATGACCGAACAGGGCTTGCTGGTACGTGGCCTGCCGGTGCGCCTGGCTTTGAGTCGTGAGATCAATGTGGCCCAGGAAGAGGGCACTTTGAAGGGCGTTGAGATGGCACCGGCTGGCGCACAAGTCGATTTGCAACTAGGCGACGGCGCCAAGTTTTTCCCAAGTGATGCCGCCCTGGCAGGCTGGCGGGCGCAGGCGCATCAAGGCAGTTGCGCGATTGTGTACGACTGATACGGGTTAGGGACTTTTAGAAAATCCGTTTGCTATTATAAAAATAGCATACTACTGAATATCTACGAGACCTAGGGGCGTAATTTTCTCTATAGTGCGTCGTGAGCGGCAATTTAAAGCCCAATAAACCCCAATTTGGGTACGATTGGCGTCGAACGAGCGGGGAAGCTATTTTTTCGGCCGAAAGCCGATTTCCAGAGGAGACGGCACACGTCCGTCGATGTCGCGCGGCAGCACTTCGGTTTTATCAATGGCTTTGAGCACCGCTTCATCCCAGGCGGCGAGTCCACTTGACTTCACGAGTTTGCGCCCGGTGATGGTGCCATCCGGTGCCGCACGCACTTCCACCACCGCGACCGGGTTGCCCGCGATTTCGTCGGTAAAAACAATGTTGGGATAGATACGCGCCTGGATGCGCCCCTGGTAACTCGATGACGGCCCGGCAGACTGCTGCGCGTTGCCCGTCGCCGTCGCTGATCCGGTCGCACCTGCCAAACCCGCCATGCGTTTGATGTTTTCCTGCCGTTGCATTTCGAGCTTTTGCTCTTCTAGTTTGGCCTGCGCTTGTTTTAGTTTGGCCGCATCAGCGAGTTTTTGCTCGTCCGCCTTCTTTTGGGCTTCGAGTTTTTTGGACGCGGCTTCTTTTTGCAGGCGTGCCTGTTTGTCGTCTTGCCGCTTTTTCTCGTCAGCCAGACGGCGCTTGTCCCGCTCGGTGACGATTTGCGGGTCAATGCTTGGAGGTGCTGGCGGCGTAGGTTTCTCCACCACGGGTGGCGCAGGCGCGGGGGCCTCCACCAGTTTGGGCGCAGCCTGCACAGGCACCTGCGCCCACAACTCAGCTTCGGCGGTGAATTCGACCGCCTGATGGCGCCAATTGACGCCCCACGTCAACGCAGCTACCAAAACCAAATGCGCAGCAATGGCCAAACCAAACGCCCGCAGAAAACCGGGCGGCGCAGGCGGCGCGAATTCGAAACGGTTGAGGGCTGCGGTCATGGCCTGATTGAGTGCCGATTAGCTGGGCGCGTTGACCAACTGCACCGACAAACCTACGCGCTGGATGCCCGCACGCTGCAATACGTCCATCACTTTGACGACCGACTCGTATTTCACGCTTTTGTCGGCACTGATCACGATAGCCGTGTTGCTTGGATTCACAGAGGCGGCGGGCACTTGTTTGTCGCTTTTGGACCCCGCTGTAGGCGCTGCTGCCGTTGTCGCTGAAGGCGCCGCAGTCGCCTTTGTAGCGCCAGCCGCTGGTGCATTGCCTTGCGCAGCACGTACCGCCCGTACGAGATCTTTCAGTGCGACAGGCGTTGCCTGATCTTGCGCTTTGAGCGAAAGCGCTTCATCTTTTCCAATAATGATCTGGATCACAAAATCAGGTGCCTTCGCGGCGCGACCGACGCTGGGCAGGTCAATCACACTGGGCGCAATCAACGGCGCCGTCACCATGAAGATGATCAGGAGCACCAACATCACGTCGATGAAGGGCACCATATTGATCTCGTTGATGGTGCGGCGGCCTCGGCCTCTGCTGACAAGCGCTGGCATGGGCTAGCTTACCTTCCCGAAGCAGACTGTGCGCCTACGTTGCGCTGCAGGATGTTGGAGAACTCTTCAATGAAAGTCTCCAGTTTGATGGCGACGCGGTCGATGTCGCGCGCGAAGCGGTTGTAGGCGACTACCGCCGGTATCGCAGCAAAAAGGCCGATGGCGGTGGCCACCAGTGCCTCGGCGATGCCCGGTGCCACGGTGGCAAGCGTCACCTGTTGTAGCGAAGCCAGTCCCGTGAAAGCATGCATGATGCCCCAGACCGTGCCAAACAAACCGACGTAGGGCGACACGGACCCTACCGAGGCGAGGAAGGACAAATTGCTTTCCACCACATCCATCTCACGCTGAAAACTTGCCCGCATGGCGCGCCGTGCGCCATCCATCAGCGTGGCGGTGTCAGTGATGTGCCGCTCGCGCAACTTCAGGAATTCGCGCATGCCGCTGGCGAAAATGCGCTCCAGCGGACCGGCGCTGCGGGCATTTTTTGCTGCTGCGGCAAACAAGTCGTTCATGCTCGTGCCGGACCAGAATTCGCGCTCAAAGGTTTCGTTTAGATCTTTGACACGCTTCAGGGCAAACAGTTTCCTGAAAATCGCGGCCCAACTACTGATGGACACGACGACCAGCAACAGCATCACCGCCTGCACCACGATGCTGGCGTTGAGCACCAAATGGAGAATTGACAAATCTTGGTTCATGTGCTTGGGTTCGGCAATTTCAAATGGGGCAGTTTTGAGACATTGTCATGTCAGGCCAAGAGCGCCTTGAGGCGCGTTATGGCAGTTTGTAACTCAGACAGCGAACTTGCTGTCGAAAAACGCACAAAGTTACCTGTTTGAGCCACACCAAAGTCACGTCCAGGCGTGACCGCCACGTGAGCGCGGCGCATCACCTCAAAGGCAAAGTCCCAGCTGTCCTTGAGTTGTGTGCCGAATTTTTGATTCAGACGCTCACACGCAGCCGAGCAGTCCGCCCAGGCGTAAAACGCGCCATCGGGCATGACCGGCACCTGCATGCCAATCGCATTGAGCGCAGGAATAAAGTAGTCGCGCCGTGTTTTAAACTCGGCGCGGCGGCGTTCAAATTCAGCCAGACTGTCGGCTTCAAAACACGCCAGTGCGGCGTGTTGCGCGATGGTGCTTGGGCAAATGAACAGGTTTTGTGCCAAACGTTCGACCACTTCAACCAGGCCTTCGGGTACCACCAGCCAACCCAGGCGCCAACCCGTCATGCTGAAATATTTACTGAAGCTGTTGATACTGATGACCTGGTCTGACAGCGCCAGCGCGGACTGACCATATTGCGCGTCGAAACTCAAACCCAGGTAAATTTCATCGACCAAGGTAATGCCGTTTTTGACATTGACAAACTCGTGGATGCGGCGCATCTCCTGCGGGTGAATCGAGGTGCCGGTGGGGTTGGACGGCGAGGCCAGCAACACGCCGCGAGTGCGCGGATTCCAAGCGGCTTCGACTTTCGCAGCGCTGAGTTGAAACCGTTCAGCGGCGTTCGTGGGAATTAGCACTGCGGTGCCGTCGGCTGCGCTGACAAAGTGCCGGTTGCAAGGGTAACTCGGATCAGGCATGAGGATCTCGTCACCCCGATCTATCAGTGCGAGGCAAGCCAATTGCAGTGCGGCAGACGCGCCTGCGGTCACGACGATACGGCCGGGCGCAACATTAATGCCAAAACGGCTGCCGTACCAGGCGCTGATGCGTTCGCGCAAGGCAGGCAGGCCAGTCGCTTGGGTGTATTGCGTGCTCCCCGCCTGGATGGCCCGTGCCGCCGCTTCACGCACCAGCGGCGCAGCGGTGAAATCTGGCTCGCCGATGTTGAGGAACACCATGGGCGAGTCGGTGTGGGCCGCCTCACGGGCGAGTTGGGACGCCGCTTTGGCGACCTCCATCACATAAAACGGCTCAATACGCTCTGCGCGGCTGGAAATCCTCATGGTTTGGGGGGCCTCAAACCTGTCATGCCTTATTGGATTTGCCTGCTTTGCCACGATCTGCGATGACCTCGTTGGCGCGCAGTTCGGGCGCGAGCGCGTTGAGCACGGCGTTCACATATTTGTGGCCATCCGTGCCGCCAAATTCTTTGGCCAGTTCGATACATTCGTTCAACACGACCCGCCAGGGCACATCCAGGCAGTGTTTGAACTCATAAACGCCAATCCACATGATGCCGCGCTCGATCGGCGAAATTTCTTCGAGTTTGCGGTCGAGTTTGGGAAGGATGAGCGCGTCAAGTTCGTCTGCTTCCTTGGTACAGCCGCGCAGCAACGCTTCGAAATGCAGCGCATCGGCTTTGCTGAACCCGGCCAGGTCACGGGTGAACACGTCGATATCATCGACCAGATTTTTTCCGATCAGGTGCTGATACAGCGCCTGTAAGGCAAATTCGCGGGAGCGGCTGCGGCTGGATTTGCTGCCGGCCTTGCGCGCACCCGTGCTGGTCAAGCCCGTGCGGGATTGTTTGGGCGGCCGCGTTTTATTGAGTGCGGGCAAAGTGGACAGGGTGGCGGGGGTTTGAACCATCAAATATCTTCCAGTAAATTCGCCATTTCAACCGCCACTTGGGCAGCGTCCCGGCCTTTATCTGTTTGGCGGGCAACAGCTTGGGCCAGGGTTTCAGTCGTCAATATGGCATTGGCAATCGGCAACTGGTAGTCCAACGAAATGCGGGTGACCGCAGCGCCAGATTCGTTGGCCACCAATTCAAAGTGGTAGGTTTCGCCCCGAATGATGCAGCCCAAGGCGATCAGCGCGTCGTAGCGCGATTTTTCTGCCATGGCCTGCAAAGCCACAGCTACCTCCAGCGCGCCAGGCACGGTAACGTGGTCGATGTGTTTGGCGGTCACACCCAGGGCCAACAGCTCAGCTTTGCAGGCCGCAAACAGAGCGTCCGTGATGGCCGAATTAAAACGCGCCTGAACAATGCCAATACGAAGTGTTTTGCCGTCCAGCCGGTGGTTGGAGGGGTCGGGAGTGCCTTTGTCTGCGCCAAACATGGTGAGTTCTTGTCCTGAGCGTGGTTGATTTGGAAATTTAGTCGGCAACCTATTTGGCAACATATCCGACGATGTCAAGCCCATAGCCGGTCATGCCGGGGCTGCGCCGGGGGCTACCCAACAGGCGCATTTTGCGCACGCCGCATTCACGCAAAATCTGCGCGCCAATGCCATAGGTGCGCAAGTCCATACGCCCGCGCTCTGGGCCGTGGCTGGCGCGCGCGGTGCCTTCAAATTGGGCCAGAAGTTGGGCTGCATCTTCCGCGCAATTCAGCAAAACGACGACACCTCGCCCTTCCTGGGCGATGTGTTTCAGGCTGGCGTCCAGGCTCCAACTGTGCATGGCCCGGTTCACTTCCAGCGCGTCCAAAACAGAAAACGGCTCATGTACGCGCACTGACACGGTTTCGTCTTCGCGCCACTCGCCCTTGGCCAAGGCCAAATGCACGCTTTGTGTGGTGCTGTCGCGAAACGCGTGCGCTGTAAAGTCGCCATAGGCGGTTTGAAGGGCGCGCGAGCCTTGTTTTTCTACCAAAGTTTCGACTTTGCTGCGGTGTTCAATCAAATCGGCGATGGTGCCAATCTTCAAGCCGTGGGTGGCCGCAAATACCTGCAAATCGGGCAGGCGCGCCATGTTGCCGTCATCTTTCATGATTTCGCAAATTACAGAGGCTGGCGAGCACCCGGCCATGCTGGCCAAATCACAACCCGCCTCGGTGTGCCCCGCGCGCATCAATACGCCACCGTCCACCGCCTGCAAAGGAAAAATGTGGCCAGGTTGAACCAGGTCTGTTGCTTGGGCGCTTTTGGCCACAGCGGCCTGCACTGTACTTGCTCGGTCTGCGGCTGAAATGCCGGTCGTAACGCCTTCTGCCGCTTCAATCGACACAGTGAAGGCGGTGCCTTTTTTGTCGCCATTACGCGCGGCCATCGGGGGCAATTGCAGGTGGGCACAGCGTTCCCGGGTCAAGGTCAAGCAAATCAAACCCCGGCCAAAACGCGCCATGAAGTTGATGGCGTCGGCCGTCACATGGTCGGCGGCCAGCACCAGA